>NZ_ATVS01000007.1 GCF_000420845.1 Butyrivibrio sp. AE3009
TATTTTGATAATCATATGAAACACCTGTGAAGTCGCATCTTAATATGCCTTTCAGGAACAAAATCTAGCTGGTAAAGGCTGAAATGTGTTATATAAATCCGCTTGATTAGCCCCTAAAGCCCTGAATATTGATGTCAAGGGGACGTGGAATACCGCAGCCGCTTTTTGGCGAGGATATGCCGCGAAAGCCCCTTTATATCAATATCCAGGGTGTTTCTATACTTTCAGCGATTTGAATCTACCGGGTATCACAACTACATACTTGTCGTATTGAATAAGTGAACTGTTCATTGCATCCGATTTTATTTGTAATTTTCTTATCGAAGTGCGACAATAGACATGTTCATTTTTACGAAGAAGGTAATCACCATGAAAAAAGAAGAGAAGACCAATGTTATGCGTGTGCTTGAGGGCAAAAAGATTCCCTATTCAAGCCACTCATATGAACCGGATGCTACCATGACAGGCGAAGAGATAGCCGGCATTCTTGGGGAAGATGCCGCGCTGGTGTTCAAGACTCTTGTAACCCAGGGTAAGAGCAATACCTACTATGTATTTGTCATTCCCGTCGCAGAAGAGCTTGATCTTAAGAAGGCCGCCAAGGCTGCAGGAGAGAAGTCCATCGCAATGATCAAACAAAAGGATCTCCTGCCTCTTACCGGATATGTTCACGGAGGATGTTCTCCTATAGGCATGAAGAAGCAGTTTCAGACATTCCTTCATGAGACAGCCGCCGATCACGAGCATATATATGTCAGCGCCGGCAAAGTTGGCTTTCAGATAGAGCTTGCACCGCAGGATCTGATCGCCGTGGCAGGATGCAAGCTTGCAAATTTAGTTATTGAGGAAGGCATGTTGGGATGAAGGATTATATTTACTGGCATTTGCCGGGCTTTAGTGTGTTCAGGGATCTGAACTACACTGTTATTGAACTGATGAGGGAGTTTCCCAATTCTTTTAACGAAAATTACAGAGTAGGAAGTGTGTACGGCACCTTCCCCGGAGCAATTTGGAACGGTGGCAGAACAGTTCTTGGCTTTTGCCCCAAGAATGAGATAGAGCGCACCATCAAGATGTTCAATTCCAAGCATGTTCCCGTGCGCTTTACCTGGACCAACCCCCTCATTGAGGAGAAGCATTTAAATGACACCTTCTGTAACCTCATAATGCGCCTTGCCGATAACGGCGAGAATCAGGTGCTTGTAAATACCGAGGTTCTGGAGAATTATCTGAGAAAAGAGTATCCGGGCTTTAAATTCATTTCATCCACAACCAAGAGAATCACAGATCCGGAGAAGCTCCATGCGGAACTTGAGAAGGATTATTTCATGGTGGTTCTCGACTATGATATGAACCACAACAAAGAGATTCTTGAGAGCTTAAGACCTGTGGCTGACAGAGTGGAGATCCTCTGCGATGAGATCTGTTTCCCCGAGTGCCCCAAGCGCCTTGAGCACTACAGAGATGAGGCCTTAAAGCAATTGGAATTCGAGATCTCAAGGCCCTTCAACTGTCCCAACAGACAGGAAAAGAAATCCTTTGAGGACTGTAAGAACAAGCCTGCCTTTATATCCAAGGAGGAGATGAAGGACTATATCGATATGGGCTTTAGGAACTTTAAGCTGGTGGGAAGAGGACTTCCCCAGGAGCTGGTTCTTGATTCCTATATGTATTACCTTGTTAAGGATGGGGAAGAGGACTTTATCAGAAATCAGATAAATAAGCGTCTTGCCGAGATCAACGCCAAGAAAATGGCGGCAAGAAAGAGATAAAGACTCCGGTAAGAAACAGATATATAAAGAAATAGATACATTAAGAAATAGGAAAAATAGAAATAAATAAAAAGATATATAAGCAAAGTAAAAGGCATCAGATAAATCCTAAAAGGATAAATCTGATGCCTTATTATTCTGTACTAATTTCAGTATCTAACCGGATTACTCCTCTTCGTAAACAGCCATCATGGCATCTACGAGCTTCTCTCTGTACCAGGTGTTGTCGTTTCTGTTAAATACTGCGAACTTCTCGCCTTCCTGATCGAAGTTGCCGTTATCCCACCAGTAACAGGGAATTCCGCTCTTCTTGGCGCGGCTTAGATACTCTGTAACCCAGTTAACAACTTCATCTTCATTGTTCTTGTCAACGGCGCCCATCTCTGTAATAAGAACGGGAACTCCTTTGGCAAGGAAGATTCTGCTGAGGTCTGAGAACACTCCGGTAATATCGCCCTTGTGTGAACCATCCCAGTTATCATAGGGGTTAGCGCTGGGATCCTCATAGGTGAAGGCGTAAGGAGTGTAAGCGTGGATCGCAACTGCAATGTGGTCATCCTCAGGAATCTTAAGAGGAGCGATGGTTGAAATAACATGAGAGCCTGCAACGCTGGTGATAAGAAGCAGACGATACTCGTTGTTTCCGCCGGTGGCTCTTACTGTGTCAACGAAAACCTGATTCAGTGTATCAAGGCACTTTCTTACCTCAGGCGTTCCGCCGTTCCACTCGTTCTGACCGCCCTTAACTCTGGGCTCATTCATTCCCTCGAAAATAAGGTGATAGTCGTAATCCTTGAATTCCTCAGCAATCTGAGTCCAAAGAGCAGCCATCTGCTCGCTTGTTGCATCAACGTGGTCGTTGTCGGGAATTCTCCAGTCCTCTTCGTGATGAGAATCAAGAAGTACATAGAGGTCATCCTCGATACAGTAATCAACTACTTCTTTAACACGTGCCATCCACTCGGGATCAACGGTGTAATCAGGAGCAGGACCCATGTGTCCGCCGAAGGTTACTGGAACTCTGATGCTGTTGAAGCCCTTGGCTGCCACGGCATCGATCATCTCCTTGGTAGTTGCGGGATTACCCCAGCTGGTCTCAGAAGCAAGGCCTGAAGCGCCATAAGCATCAAGAGAGTTACCAAGGTTCCAGCCAATCTCAATCTGAGCTACAAGTTCGGCAGGAGTGATATCTTTCATTTCCTTCTCCTCAATGGGAATATCGGTAGCTGTGTCTTCTGCTACCTCCTCAGTAGTAGCCTCAGCAGCAGGAGCCTCTGTGGCCTCCTCAGCAGCTGTCTCAGTTGTGGCCTCAGCAGCAGGAGCTGCTTCGGTGGCTTCCTGAGTAGCTTCTACGGCCTCCTGATTGTCCTGAGGAACGTTCTGAGCTGCGTCAGAACCGCATCCTGTGAGGCCGGCAAATGCAAGGCTTGTTGCCATACCAACAGCCAACAGTTTCTTAAAATACTTTCTCATAAAAAATTATCCTTTCAAAAATTCAATCGTTGCAAGTGAACAACTACCTGAACCATTATAACGCAGATAAAGTGCATGTATACCATTTATCTCTTCAAAATGACATTCTCTTGCATCCCAGATGTTTGAAGAATCATCTTTTACGATAGTTCCGATAACCTCTCCGCCAAGGCTTGTGGTGACGTCGAAATGTCCCTTGAAATAGCCTCTGGTCTTGATTCTAAGGCCTGTTACATGTTCGTAGTTAAAATACTTGAATCCCACAGCTGTACCGTCAACAATATCCTTGATATAGCTGATTCCGTAGCCTGTATTGTCAAATTCCTGAACGACTCTGGGAGCATCGGGCTCAACATACATCTTGTGTGCTCTGGTAAAGATGTTGCAGGCGATGTAGGAAGGATACTCACCGTATGCTTCAAGAGGGCCGCCGTTAAGTCCGCAGCTGGTGATCTCTGCCTGATCGATGGAGCCGTCCTCATTGATATGGAGCTTCTCTGCGCAGGCCTGTCTGCTGAACCAGGTGCCGTTGGTGTGTCTGTGATAGAAGATATACCACTCATCACCGATCTGTATCATGCTGCCGTGGTTGTTTCCGCCGTAGGCTGAAGGAACCTCGGGAGCCTTGTAGTCTCCGATATGAAGGTCACAGTTGCTGACCAGAACTCCGCCATAGGTAAAAGGTCCTGCGGGCTTGTCTGAGGTTGCGTAGCACAGCTCGTGCATAACCTCTGAGGAATAGATGAAGTAATAGGTGTCATCCTTCTTTCTGATGGATGAAGCCTCGAAGAAGGCGTGTCCCTCATAGCCTGTGCCTGCGCTGTAGATCTTGCCGGGAACCACGATCTCGGGAGCTTTCCTGACTGTGAGCATATCCTTGTCAAGAAGTGTGTACATAGCGCCATGTCTTGATTCGTCGCCGTGTCCGCAGAAGCCTGTATAAAGATGAACTTCATCACCTTCTGTAAGAACACCGGGATCAAACTGAGGCTCATCGCCCTTTTTGTCACCCAGCTTGGTGCCATCTTCATAGTGAACATAACCGTAGAACTCGAAAGGACCATTGGGACAGTCTGAAACTGCAACGGAAACAACACTGATCTTATCAAGTACATAGTAGAGGTAATATCTTCCGTCTGGGCCCTGAGTTACATCAGGAGCGTACAGACACATATGTCCGTCTTCATTAAGAGGATCCTGAGTCTTTCTGTAGATCACGCCTTCGTAGTGCCAGTTGCCAAGGTCATTGACGGGAGCTGACCAGCATACGTAGTCGCCCATGCAGAAGGTCTCTCCGCCGTAGATATCGTGGGAACCGTAGACATATACCCTGTTTCCGAATACATAGGGCTCTCCGTCGGGAACATACTCCCAGTTTGGAAGATAAGGGTTGACTGCCTGCTTCTTGTAATTGTTTCTGATGCCGCCTTCCTTGCGGGGGGAAGCGCCTCTTGAGATGAACTCTATCTCGTTTCTGTCGGAATCGGTATAAGGTGCCCATACAGGAAGCGCGATCTTCTCGCTGCCGCCCTTGTTGGGATCACCGGTCTTGATAAAGTTTGCGAAATAGTCACTCATCTGCCTTGCCAGCTCGAAATGTCTTCCCTCATAGGGACGGTGGCACTTAATCAGGTTATCAAAGAAGAACCACAGGTCGCAGGAGTGGAAGGTACCGGGGTGACTATCGTTGATGACATGGCCATCGGGAGTTGTAAATACATTGCCGTCGCCCGGAATATCGGGATCGAAGCGGTAATAGTAGCAGCTCTGATCTGCTCTTTTTTTGGTAGCGTCGTTGAAGGTGCTCTTAACGGACTGTTCAACGGTATTGATGCTGCCCATCATGAACTCATCGGAGGTGTTGCCTGCGATGATGGGAGCCTTGGCACATTTGCCTTCGACAAAAAGCTCAACCGGATCGCCCTTGCAGAAGAAACCGTCTCTTATAGGGAACATACGAGGGTGATCGGAAACAAATTTATCGTAGCCGGCAAGCAGGGACTTGGAATCAATCTCCCTGGCTTCATCAAGGCTCTTCACACCAAGGGAATCAAGGAATGCCTTGCCAAGTTCCTCAGCCTTGGGAAGATCAAGGGGACGGAAAATATCGTCCTTGGGATCAGGAAGTCTGATGATTCCGCTGAGAACTACAGCACCCTTAATTACATCAAAATTGCCTTCGTGAGTGTACTGGTGCATAACGCTGGAACCACCTGCAGACTGACCTGCGATGGTGATCTTCTCCGGGTCTCCGCCGAAGTTTGCGATATTTCTGTATACCCAGTGAAGACCTGCCTTCTGATCAAGGAGACCAAAGTTGGCGGGAGCATCGGGAGATTCTTTTGTAATCTCGGGATGAGCCATGAAGCCAAAGCAGTTAAGTCTGTATGCGACACTGACTACAACCACACCTTTTTTGGCAAGAGCTTCTCCGTTAAACTCCATTTCGGCTGTATAGCCCCACTGGAAGCCGCCTCCGAAGAACCATACGAGTACAGGAAGCTTCTCATCGGCTGCCTTGGCCGGAGTCCATACATTGAGGTAGAGACAGTCCTCACTCATGGGAATATCGGCATCCACATGCCATTCTCTGCAGTAGATATCTGTACCCATTCCCGGTGTGTTCTGATAGGAGATGGGGCCGAACTCATGGCATAATCTTACGCCTTCCCAGCTTTCTGCGGGCTGAGGCGCTCTCCATCTGTTCTTGCCCACCGGAGGAGCAGCAAAGGGGATGCCCAGATAAGCAGTGATGCGCGGATTGCTACCGGGGAGTCCGCTGACTTTTCCGTTTTCGGTATTAGTTGTTCTAAGCATATTTTTTCTCCAATACATTTTATTAACGAAATTGTTATATTTTCATATTTAAATTTATAGTCTACAAAAGAAATGAGTCTATTCACATATTGCGGGTGGATGGGCAACACTTGCGAAGTTGCGGGTTTTGGCAATTACTGCGGTGAAATGAGCAACATTTCGGTGGATGAAAAATTACAAAATCAAATATTATTTTTATCACAGGAGAGATAAAACGGTGACTACACATTTCCAAAACAAAACAACTTTTAAACACAAACAACCTCTAATAATAATCTTGCGTTTGGTCGCCGTTTCTTTTTTCCTGACTGCCTGTGCTTCGGGGGCTGCTCCAAACACAGTGTCCGAGGACAGCACCGGCAGCAATGCAGTAGAGCAACAAGAAACAGATGAAAATGGAGATTTAACAGACATGGACACAAAAGCCCTGAATATCAGTGAAGTATTCGACAACCTCAAACCGGAGCAGAGCCTCAAGGAAATAACGGATCACAACCCTGTTATGGTTCAGCGTTTTGGTGCAGACCCTTACGCTCTTATATACGATGGAAGAGTATACATCTATATGACCGGTGACAAGCCTTCTTATAATGCAGACGGAACAGTCAAGGAGAATACCTATGGTAATATCAACACCATCAATGTTATTTCCTCCGATGACCTTGTGAACTGGACAGACCACGGAACTATCTATGCTTCCGGTCTTACAGGTGCTTCAACCTGGGGCAAGAACTCCTGGGCACCTGCAGCAGCTTACAAGAATATAGACGGCAAGGACAAGTTCTTCTTATACTTTGCCAACAACGGCAACGGAATTGCTGTTCTGACAGCAGATTCACCGGTGGGACCCTTTACCGATCCCATTAACAAGCCTCTTATTTCCAGAGAGACTCCTACCTGCGCAGAGGTAACATGGCTCTTTGACCCCGCAGTTCTTATGGACGACGACAAAAGAGCATACATCTACTTCGGTGGCGGTATCCCTTCTCCCGAGGCAGCATCCAATCCCGGAACAGCAAGAGTTTGCGAGCTTGGCGATGATATGATCAGCCTCAAGGGAGATCCCAAGCCTATAGAGAATGTTTCCTATTTATTTGAGGATTCAGGAATCAACAAGATTGACGGTACCTATTATTATTCCTATTGCACCAACTTCAATGTAACACCTGAGGCTGCCAAGGAGAACGGTTTTGAATCCGGCGAGATCATGACCATGAAGTCCGATTCACCAATGGGACCTTTCACAGCCTGCAACCCTGTCCTTAAGAATCCTGAGAGATTCTTTGGAGTAGGCGGTAACAATCACCACTGCATGTTCGAATTTGAGGGACAGTGGTACATCACCTATCATGCAAGAATGCTTGAGAAAAAGATGGGAATTGACGGAGGCTACCGCAGCACTCATATCGACAAGCTTGTGATAGATGAGAATAACGCTCCTTCAGTGAGCACAGGAACCAAAGAGGGGGTTAAGCAGCTTAAGAGCTTTGATCCTTATACAGAGACCAAGGCAGTAACAATGTCCAATGAGTCAGGCGTTACAACCAAACAGTTTGGCGATGAGGCCAAGAAGTTTGGCTCAGGAGATATGATAGTAGCAGATATGCTTCCCGGCAGCTGGATCAGTGTCAGCGGAGCAGACTTCGGAGAAGACGGAGCAGCAGAAGTTGAAGTTAAGGCTCTGTCAGAAGGCGCCGGAGCAATCAAGATCTGTCTCGACACCCCCGCCTCAGAGGCTGTCGGATATGTGGATGTCAGCGGCGCAGATGCAGATGAGCTTACAACCATCACCGCATCACTGGACAAAAAAATAACCGGAGAACACGCAGTATTCTTTGTATTCTCCGGAGATCCGTTCAGATTATACAGTTGGAAATTCAATAAATGATAAAGATTTAAATCTTTTCCGATACATCGCCCTTTTCTTTGCCTAAACCGCCGGAGAAAAGGGTTCTGTATTCACCGGGGGTGCAGCCCTTCTTGAGTTTGAAGGTGCGGTTGAAAGTAGAGATACTTGAGAAACCTGCCTGAAGAGCGATGTCAGTAATTGACAGGTCATCCCTGGTGAGCAGTATCTCGGTTGCCTTGATACGTCTTCCGATGAGGTAATCGTAGAAGGTACAGTTCATATACTCCTTGAACAAACGGGAGAAATGGAACTTGGAGAAACCGCTGAAGGCAGCAGCATCATCCAGAGTGATGTCATTGGCATAGTTCTCATCGATATAGTCGATGGCGTTATTCAGACGATCGAAATACTCACGTCTCTTAACCGGAGTTGAATCAGTGAAGAGCTGCATTCTGTTGAGATTGAATCTGGACAGGATGGTCATGATCTGGAACAGATGTGAGTAGATCGAGAACTCATAGAACTCGGTCTTCTGGAAATACTCATTCCAGATTTGTGAGAACAGATCATACACTTCATTATATACAGGTGCAAAGGTGTCGGGGGTTATATGAATGCAATCCTTCAGCATTGTGATAAGTCCCGAGTAGCCTCTTACATTGGAGAAAAAGTCAATATCGAAAAGGCATACATAACGCTGACCTGACTTGGGTGCATGAAGGGCATGTGATTTTCTCGGAGGGATAAAGAAGATATCTCCCGGCATTACTCTGTGGGGCTCCCCGTCCACATCAATATCGTAGTAGTTCTCAATAGGAACAATGATCTCAAGGGCATTGTGCCAGTGCGTGGGATAATCCACGTTCAGCTCGTTGTACCATATTCTGATGGAACTGTCCTTGGGGAAAATGGAATTCTCTTTGGTCCCTTCAAGAGAACGACTCTCATAATCGGTATTTTGCTGGTAATAATCCAGACTTACGCCTTCATTTCTTAGAATCATACCTTTGTTCCTCCCTGCCATGAAATATTGCCATAGGAATATACTTCATAACATAAAAAAGCAATATATAATTACGTATTATGGCATTGCTTCATCTTAACAACATCTCTAGGTAAATCGCAAAAACACTGGATTTCTTTATGCGTTTTGTACGCATATCTTAGCACTTTGATCCCCATTCTTCTTCTCAAATATTGCTATTTTTTTTCACATCGTGCTTATTTTACCTAAAAGCATACTACAAAATTATTTCTGATTTGTCAAATGTGCACAAAAATGACATCTCTTTTTTCTATCTGCCATCGCAATATCTGAATACCATAAGGCAAAATTTGGTAGGCGACAAGGCTCCCAAGCCGATATCCTTTATAGTGCAGGTTGCAATAGCCTGTAGCAAATATTGAGAAGCAATAAATGGGGAGGAGTTACTCTTGCATACCACAGTAAAGAAAATCATTGCAGTAGTTTTATCCATAACAGTTATCGGTGGGGTCTTCGTGGTGCTATCCGGACGGGATGTGAAAGACTTCCATGATAAATACAAGGACACCGACCTGACGGTGGATGTCCAGGGTATGGAACGAGTCGGTACTTATAATAAGTATCTTGCCCAGTACAAGGATGCTGGCAAGCCTTCAACGGACATCGACATACAGCTCGATGACTACCAGGCAGAGGGTACTGTTAAAAAAGAAGCCGACGGATTATTTACAGATACGGGATCCCTGGTTACCTGGAAGGTCAATGTTCCGGAGGCCGGCTTCTACAGACTCTATATGGAATACCTGATTCCGGAGTCAAGAGGAGTTGCCGCAGAGAGATCCGTTCTCATTAACGGAGAGCTTCCTTTTGAAGGAGCAAGAAACATCGCCTTCACGAGAATGTGGATGGACGGCGGTGAGGTCAAGGTTGATAACCAGGGCAACGAGATAAGACCCAGACAGGTTGAGTACTTTGACAAGCAGTCAGCTTACTTCAAGGACAGCATGGGATATGTAGCAGATCCTTACATGTTCTATTTTGAAAAAGGAGAGAATGAACTTTCCTTAAGAGCAGACAACGAGCCCATGATTCTTTCCAAACTTACGGTTAAGGGAATTAAAGAGGCACCTACATATGAGGAATACCTTGCTTCACAGACAGGAACAGACAGCCAGGAAGCAACGACATATCAGCAGGTGGTACAGGGCGAGGATTCAACCCTTAGATCAGAATCCTCCCTTTATGCTAAATATGATCGATCCTCGCCGACCACCCTTCCTAACAGCGTAACCAACACAGTACTGAACTATGTTGGTGGTGAAAGCTGGAGAAGTTCAGGTCAGTGGATCGAGTGGAACTTCGAAGTTCCCGCAGACGGTTTCTACAATATTATGATCAAGGGCCGCCAGAACTACGCAAGAGGATCTGTTTCAAACAGATGCGTGACAATCGATGGAGAGGTTCCTTTCAAGGGACTTGAAGAGATATCTTTCTCTTATTCAAATGATTGGGATTGCCTCGATCTTGCAGATGAGACAGGAACACCTTACAAGTTCTACCTTACCAAGGGTCAGCACACAATAAGACTTGAGGCAACTCTCGGAGGTATGGGTGCTATCCTTGAGGAGATGGAGGATTCAACCTTCAGACTCAATCAGATTTATCGTAGAATCCTTGTTTACACCGGAGCAAGCCCTGACGTATACAGAGATTACCATATCGAGACTACATATCCCGAGATCATGGAAGCCATGGAACTGGAAGCCAAGAAGCTCTATAAGATAGTAGATGACATGGTTGCTTATTCCGGACAGATGGCTGATAACATTGCAACAGCTCAGACAATCGCTCAGCAGCTTGAGAGATTCTGTGCTAAGCCTCAGAAGATAACAACAGAGTTTACTACTTTTAAAGATAACATCACATCACTTGGCACAGCATCACTTAAAATGAGTGAGACCAAGCTTGATATCGACTACCTGGTTATTTCAGGTACAGGTGTAACACCCAAGAAGGACAAGGCCAACTTCTTTACCAAGGCCGCTCATGAGATCAAGTCCTTCGTTGCATCCTTCTTCGTAGACTACAACTCAGTCGGAGATGTATATGACGAGAAGGGCAGTGATAAGGTAGTTAAGGTTTGGGTACTGACCGGACGTGATCAGGGAACAATCCTTAAGACAATGGTAGATGATGACTTCACTACTTCAACAGGAGTCAAGGTCAACGTTGAGATCGTTGATCCCGGTGCACTTCTTAATGCGGTTCTTGCAGGAAGAGGACCTAACGTAGTTCTTTCCGTAGGTGCCGACCAGCCTGTAAACTATGCGCTCCGTGGCGCAGCTGAGGATATCACTCAGTTCGATGGTTGGGAAGAAGTAATGAGCCATTACTCAGAGAGCTCCTATGAGCAGTACAGACTCGACGGACACATCTACGGTGTTCCCGAGACACAGACCTTCAACGTTATGTTCTATAGAAAAGACATTCTTGAAGAGATGGAGCTTGAGATTCCCAATACCTGGAAGGAACTGATCGAGATGCTTCCCACAATTCAGGGAAACAACCTTTCAATCGGTATTCCTACAGCAGCAGGAAGCAGCGGTGCTACCGCAGCAGCAACATCAGTAATGTCCAACACCCCGGACCTTTCAATGTACTTCTCACTCCTGTATCAGTACGGCGGAGATATGTACAACGAGGACGGCACCAAGACCACAGTTAACACAGAGGCCGGTGTTGCAGCATTCGATGATTACGTAAGATACTTCAATGACTATGGTATTCCTACTGTTTACGATTTCGTCAGCAGATTCCGTTCAGGAGAGATGCCAATAGGAATTGCACCATACTCAACATATAACACACTTATGGTATCCGCACCTGAGATCAGGGGACTTTGGGACTTCACTCTTATTCCCGGAACCTACAGAACGGATGAGAGCGGCAAGACATACCTCGACAGATCAGACTTCATCACAGGAAGCGCAACAATGATGATCGCAACAGAGGATGAAGAACTCAAGCAGAACTCCTGGGAGTTCATGAAGTGGTGGGCTACCGCGGATACACAGGTAAGATTTGGTCGTGAGATCGAGGCCCTTCTTGGATCATCTGCAAGATATGCTACAGCAAACAGAGACGCATTCTCAAATCTGTCCTGGAGTACAGATGACATTGCGGTTCTGAATGAACAGTGGGATTCAACAGTAGGTATCAGAGAAGTTCCCGGTGGATACTTCACAGGCCGTCATATTTCAAACGCTATAAGAAAGGTAATCAATTCCAAGACTGATTCACGAGAAACAATCATTGATTACTCGATTCTGATAGATGAAGAGATTAAGAAGAAACGAATCGAATTTGGTATGCCGGTTGATTAAAGATACAGGAGAGCTAATGAGATGAAGGAATATCTGCAGAAATACTTAACGCTGCGTAAGCACAATTTTAACGTGGCCCTGAAGAAAGCAAAGAACAGAAAAATGTGCTACATCTTCCTGGCACCGTACGCAATACTCTTTACAATGTTTTTTGTGTTCCCTGTAGTAGCATCTATCTATTACAGCTTCACATATTACAACATCCTTGAACCTCCTCGGTTTATAGGATTACAGAATTATATCTCCCTGGTGCTCCAGGATGATATCTTTCTGATAGGCGTGAAAAATACATTGATGATAGCGCTGATAACAGGTCCTCTGGGATACATTTTATCCTTCCTGTTTGCCTGGCTTATCAACGAGCTGCCAAGGTGGATCAGAAGTATCGCTGTCATCGTGTTTTACGCCCCTTCCATTGCAGGTAACTGTTATGTAATCTTCTCGGTATTCTTCCGAGGCGATGCATACGGATATGTAAATGCGTTCCTGATGAGTATCGGTCTCATCGATGCACCTAAGCTTTGGCTCATCGATCCCACATACATGCTTCCAATTTGTATGGTAGTTATCCTTTGGATGAGTATGGGATCCGGATTCCTTTCCTTCGTAGCCGGACTTCAGGGCGTAGACAAATCACAGTTTGAGGCCGGATACATGGACGGTATCAAGAACAGATGGCAGGAGCTCTGGTACATAACTCTTCCCAGCATGAAGCCTATGCTTATGTTCGGTGCGGTTATGACAATTACATCATCCTTTGGTGTGGCTGATGTAACAATGGCTCTTTGCGGATATCCCAGTACGGATTATGCAGCACGTACCATCGTAACACACTTGTTTGACTACGGTTATTCAAGATTTGAAATGGGTTACGCCTGTGCAATAGCTACAATCCTGTTCCTGATGATGATACTTTGCAACAAGGCAATTCAAAGTCTGTTAAGGAGAGTTGGTACGTGATATGAGTAAGCTGATTAAAAAAAGAAAGCCAAACAGGTCAATAGGCGGAGACATAGCTCTTTACATTTTCCTTTTGCTGGTTGCCTTCGTTATGGCATTCCCAATTATTTATGCAGTAAGTAGTGCACTTAAACCACTTGATGAATTGTTCAAGTTCCCGCCCAGGATCTTCGCACAGCATCCTACACTTGATAACTTCTCGGATCTGTTCGTAACAATGGGTAAGTCCTGGGTAACCTTTACAAGATATCTTTTCAACACAGTATTCATTACCTTCTGTGGTACGGCGGGACATCTTATCATTGCTTCCATGGCAGCTTTCGTGCTTGCGAAGTATGAGTTCCCCGGAGGAAAGACCTTCTTCAAAATTGTAACGGTAGCCATGATGTTCACCGGTTGGGTAACAGCTATTCCCAACTACCTGATTCTCAACAAACTTGGTTGGATCGATACCTACTGGTCAATCATCATTCCCGCTTTTGCTTCACCTATGGGACTGTTCCTTATGAAGCAGTTCATGGAAGGACTTCCTACTTCACTTATTGAAGCAGCCAAGATCGACGGAGCAAATGAGTGGAAAGTATTCTATGACATCGTTATGCCAAACGTTAAGCCTGCATGGATGACACTTATCATCTTCTCAGTACAGGGACTTTGGAATAACAAAGCTTCTACATACATTTATTCAGAAGAAAGAAAGACTCTCGTATATGCCCTTCAGCAGATTCAGTCAGGCGGAATCGCAAGAACCGGACAGGGAGCGGCAGTACTTGTAGTAGTAATGATAGTACCTATTCTTATATTTGTATTTTCAGAGAGCCAGATTCTGGAGACCATGGCAAGTTCAGGTCTTAAGGACTAATTTGAAAGGTGTTGAAGCGATATGCGTAAGAAAAATATGTTTTTAAAGACCGGAATGGCAATACTTGCGTTGGCAACTGCATTTCTTCAGCCGCTTCAGGTATCTGCCAGTGGCAGTGACGGTGGTTATACCTATAACTACGATTACTGGGGAGATTACAAGGACAGCGCAGACTTCTATACAGTCTGCAAGGTATTTACTTCCTCAGATCTGGGGCTTGATGTCAAACTCAAGAATCCTCAGGGACTATTTGTGGAAGGCAATCACATCTATCTGTGTGACAGTGGTAACAACAGAATAATCGAGCTTGAGAGGGTTTCTCCGGAAAAGCTTGAGGTTGTAAAGATAATCGATTCCTTCAAAGGCGGTTCGGGGCCCAATACTTTCAATAACCCCACCGATGTTGCAATATCCGAAGACGGCAACATATTCGTAGCCGATCAGGGCAATGCAAGAGTACTTAAGCTTGACAAGGATCTTAACTATCTTCTTGAGTTTGTTAAGCCTACGGACAACACACTTGATCCCAAGCTTGTATTCCAGCCCACCAAGCTGGCAGTTGATACAGCTGAACGTGTTTACTGTATAGCAACCGGTATCAACAAGGGTCTTATAAAATACGAGAATGACACAGCATTCTCAGGATTTGTAGGAGCTACACCGGTTACCTTCAACTGGACAGATTACATTTGGAAGAAACTCGCTTCTCAGGAGCAGAGAGCCAAGATGGAATCCTTCGTTCCCACTGAGTATGAGAACATCTACATGGACTATGAAGGCTTTATCTACGCAACAAGAGCTCTTACCGATGACTCCAAGAAGACAGAGAATGCAGTCAGAAAGCTGAACCTTATGGGTAACGACATCCTGGTTAAAAACGGCGACTGGCCGGTACAGGGTGATCTCTACTGGGGTTCCGGCGGTGGATATGAAGGACCTTCAATCCTCACTGACGTAACTGTAATGGATAATGACATCTATGCCTGCCTCGACAGAAACAGAGGAAGAGTATTCGGCTATGATGACCAGGGACGTCTGGTATTTGCCTATGGCGGTAACGGTAACATGGATGGATATTTCAGAAGACCTTCCGCTATCGAGCACATCGGCCACGAGCTTTATGTTCTGGACAGCCTGGATTGTTCAATAACAGCCTTTGTTCCAACAGAGTTCGGTAATCTTGTTTACACAGCTATCGAAGATTTCGACAAGGGTAAATATGAATCTTCAGGAGCTGCATGGCAGGAAGTTATGAACCAGAATGGTAACTACGACCTGGCTTACATCGGAATCGGACGAGCACTCCTTCGTCAGGAGAAGTACAAGGAGGCTATGGAATACTTCGAACTTAAGTATGACGCCGAGAACTATTCCAAGGCATACAAGCAGTACAGAAAGATCTGGGTTGAAGATCACATAGGCTGGATAGTAGCAGTTATCCTAGTATTATTCCTTGTTCCACTTGGAATTGGAAAGGTAAAAGCACTTCGCTACGAGATTGATACAGCAGATATCTTTGTAGCAGGCAGGAACGGGTGATGAATATGATAGCAAATACAAAGACAATTGATAATCCAAGAGAGAAATACATTGATTCCCTGAAATTTGCCCTCTATTGCATTACTCATCCGCTTGATGGTTTCTGGGATCTTACACATGAAAAAAGAGGCACAATGGCAGCTGCCAATACGATTCTTTTCCTTACACTTCTGATTCGTATCCTGAAGCTGCGTTACACAAGTTTTATTATGATCCAGGTGTATTGGGAAGACCTTAACATCTTCCTGTATCTGGCAAGTATCCTATTCCCCCTTGCACTTTGGGTAGTAGGTAACTGGGGACTTACAACACTGTTTGATGGAAAAGGAAGACTTGGACAGGTATATATGGCTACCTGCTATGCACTTACACCTTATCCGCTTATCCAGTTCCCGCTTATGATTTTCAGTAATTTTGTTACTGTCAACGAAGCTGAGTTTTACAGCGTAGTAAGTGCTCTGTCACTGGTATGGTGTGCGCTTCTTGTAATCGCAGCCATGGGACAGATCCACGAATACTCTGCAGGAAAGAACCTACTTTTTACAGTTGCTACATTGTTTTCTATGCTAGTCATGATCTTTATTCTTATGATCTTCTTTAGCATGATTTCACAGGGAATCGCATACTTCATTTCCCTGGGCAAAGAATTGATGTTCCGAATGTAGGATGAGGGGTGACGGACTTGAAAACAGATAAGAACAAAAAGATGGATGAAATAAAAAAGAAAATATTGCAGGGATTCCTGAAGCTTCTGCCTTCGATCCTTATCCTTTGTATCATAGTCGGCGGTGTTGCCTATATCGTTAACACAACGGCTCCTACAGAGGAAAAAACAATTGTTGCTCCCTATGCTTTTGATGGCAGAGAGGACAACGTGGTAATCGATAACGGACAGCTGAAGCTTACCATGGATCCCAAGACTACCGAGTTCTCACTGGAAGTTAAGGACAGCGGCAAGGTTTGGTACTCCAATCCTCAGAAAGCTGCAGAGGATGCAGCAGCTCTGGATGACCAGAAGCTCTTCCTTCAGTCTCCGCTGGTTATGTCTTATTCCATTACACAGGGACTTGAGACAACCTATAACTCCTTTGGATTCTCTGCACAGAACGGTATATATGAGATCGTTCCCGGAGACAATGAGATCAGAGTTAACTATTCACTGGGAAGTGTTCAGAAGGAATTCACCATTCCTCCGGTAATCACCAAGGAAAGATTTGAAGAATACCTTGGCAAGATGGAGAAAAAGGAAGCCGATCTGATCAAGCAGTACTACAAAAAGTACGATATCAACAAGCTTACTCCCAAGGATAATAAGGATGAACTTCTTGCAAACTATCCTATTATCGAGACCAATGTTATCTACGTTCTCAGAACAGCGACCAAGGATAACGTTAGAAAGACAATCCAGGACAAGTTTGAAGCAGCAGGATATACCTATGATGATTATCTTGCAGATAAGGAACTTGATCTTTCAACAAACGCATCAGAGACGCCCGTCTTCAATGTAAGCGTTATTTACAAGCTTGAGGGCAAGGACCTGGTGGTTGAGGTTCCTTTCAAGGATCTTGAGTTTGATAAGGAAACACCTATTTATACAATCACACCTCTTCCTTATTTCGGAGCTGGTGGTCCCGAGGATGAAGGCTTTATGCTGGTTCCCGAGGGAGGCGGAGCACTTATCAACTTTAACAACGGCAAGACCTCACAGTCCAGTTATTACACCAACGTTTATGGCTGGGATATGTGTGTAACAAGAGATGCAGTGGTACACAACACAAGAGCTTATTACGGAGTATACGGTGTATCTGAAGGAAATGATTCCTTCATCTGTACTCTTGAGAACGGCAGAGCCTATGCAGCTATTCAGGCCGACATTGCCGGCAAGAACCACTCTTACAACTTTGTAAATGCCAAGTACAGCATCTGTCAGAGAGAAAAATATGACGTAGGTGATATCGCCAACAGTGATATTTACGAATATGATCTTAACCTCCCTGAGGATGAAGTTCTTTCACAGAGATATACCTTCGTTAATTCCGGAAGCTATGTAGACATGGCCAAGACCTACAGCACATATCTTCAGAAGGAATATGCAGGATACCTTGATCTTGTAAATGATACAAGCACTCCTGTAGCCATCGAACTGGTTGGAGCCATCGATAAGGTTAAACAGATAGTTGGAATCCCTGTAAAGAGACCTCTCAAGCTTACAAGCTACAAGGAGGCTCAGGGCATTCTAGATGAGCTCACCGCATCCGGAGTAAGCAACATGAACGTCAAGATGACCGGTTGGTGCAACGGCGGTGTAGAGCAGAAGGTTCTTTCAAAGACCAAGACAGTCGGAGCTCTCGGAAGCAGCAAAGATCTCAGCAATATGGTTTCTGAGGTTCAGGCAAACGGCAATACAGTTTATCTCAACGGTATAACGCAGTATGCATATGACAGCGATCTTCTGGATGGATTCTTCTCATACAGAGATGCAGCCAAGCTTATCAGTAAGCAGAGAGCAGAGCTCTTTGAATACAGCCATGTAACCTATGCTCAGAGAGAAAATGCAGACCTTAGCTATTATCTTCTTCATACAGATCTGGCTAACAAGTATGCGAACAATCTTGTAAAAGCAGCAAATAAGTATGGCGCAGGTGCTTCTTTCCAGGATCTTGGTGAGGACCTCTCATCAGATTTCTACAGAAAGAATCCTAACAGCAGAGAAGCAGTTCTGAACAAACAGGTTGAGCTCCTTAAGGGCTACAACGACAACGGAACTCCTCTTATGATCAACATGGGTAACGATTATGCAATTCCTTTTGCAAAGATGGTTACCAACATGGACCTCAGAGGTTCCGAATACACAATACTTGATGAATGTGTTCCTTTCTTCCAGCTGGCAGTTCACGGAAGAGTAGATTACACAGGAGAGCCCATCAACATCAACGGTAATCCTGAGAACGAAGTACTCTATGCAGCTGAATACGGCGCAGGTCTTCAGTTCACATTCATGGAAGAATCTTCCTTCGCAACACAGAAGACTCTTTACACAGATTATTACGGATCACATTTCGATTCCTGGAAGGAAAAGATGCTGGAGATCTACAACAGATACAATTCTGAACTGGGTCACACCTTCAACCA
The DNA here is from genome assembly GCF_000420845.1 of Butyrivibrio sp. AE3009. GTDB lineage: Bacteria > Bacillota > Clostridia > Lachnospirales > Lachnospiraceae > Butyrivibrio. The sequence continues at coordinate 18,773 of NZ_ATVS01000007.1, forward strand.
GGAAATGACAGGACATGATAACCTTACGGGTGATGTTTCCTGCACCGAATATGCTGATGGAACCAAGGTTTACGTCAACTATGGATACGCAGATTACACAGTAAACGGCGTAGATGTTCCTGCAAGAGATTATGTAGTAACAAGATAAGGAAAGGCAAAGTTATGAGTAAACAGAAAAACAAATTAGCCGGGCTTCAGAAGCGTAAGGCTATATCGGGATATTTATTCATATCCCCCTTCATAATCGGATTTTTGGTCTTCATGATCAAACCACTTTTTGAGTCTTGCTACATGAGCTTTTGTGAGGTTAACCTTGCAGCAGGAAAAGTTACCAAGACTCTCAACGGAATAACCAATTACATCTTCGCTTTCAGAGTAGATCCTGAGTTTAACAGGCTACTCTGGGAGGAAGTTTCCAGAATGATCGTTTATTCACTGGCTATTATCGTATTTAGTTTCTTTGTGGCTCTGATACTTAATCAGAAGTTCCACGGAAGAGCACTCGTAAGAGCGATTTTCTTCCTGCCGGTTATCCTTTCATCAGGCGTAATCGTAGGACTTGAGTCAAATAACCAGCTTATGGCTCAGCTGGCACAGACAATCGAGCAGTCAACGGGAAATGTAAGTATTACAGGTGCCCTTGAGAGTATTCTCAGAACTGCCGGTGTAGGTGTAAGAGCCTATGAGAAGGTCTTCGAAGTAATTGATAACATCTACGATGTTGCACTTGCTTCAGGTATTCAGATCATCATCTTCCTCTCAGGTCTCCAGACAATTTCCTCCAGCATGTACGAAGCTGCGGATATTGAGGGATGTACCAAGTGGGAGAGCCTGTGGAAGATCACCTTCCCTATGATCAGCTCACTTTTCCTTGTTAACTGGGTTTATACAGTAGTTGATTTCTGTATGAGATCCGATAACGCGGTAATTGAGAAGATTCAGACAGTTATGATCGATCAGCAGCAGTACGGTAATGCATCTGCAATGTCATGGGTTTACTTCCTGTTAGTACTTGCTTTTGTAGGTGTTACATCATTTTTCATTTCAAAGAGGGTTTATTACTATGACTAAGACGGAGAATAAAGCAGGATATGCAAAACAGAGTTTTTGGGAAAGAAACAAACTCTCCGGCGGTTATCTCCTGCAGAAAGTAATAACAGAAAGAGCGGTCAGCATTATAAGATTCATTCTTTTATTCGGAATGTGCTTCCTGATCCTTAAGCCTATTTTCAACAAGATTTCAGTCAGCTTCATGACTGAGAAGGACCTGTACAATCCTATTGTTATCTCCATCCCGGAGCATTTCACGACAGGTAACTACAGACTTGCAGCTGAGCTTATGAACTACAAAACAGCTGTGCTTAATTCACTTCTTATTGCACTTACCGTTGCTGCACTTCAGATTGCGGTATGTACACTGGTTGGATACGGATTCGCAAGATTTGAATTTCCGCTCAAGAAATTCTGGTTTGCAATGGTCATCCTTGTAATCCTGATTCCTCCGCAGACAATCGCCAGCTCACTGCACCTTCACTTCAGATTCTTTGATATTTTGGGAATCTTCAAGCTGTTAACAGGTGACTCGATTAACCTTCGAGGCTCCAAGCTTCCTTATTACCTTATGAGTGCAGGATGTATGGGACTTAAGAACGGATTGTACATTTACATGATCCGTCAGTACTTCAGAAACATCCCCGGTGACCTTGAAGAAGCAGCTTACGTTGACGGATGCGGAACCCTTAAGACTTTCATAAGGATCATGCTTCCTCAGGCTAAGCCCATCATCACTTCCTGTTTCCTGTTTGCCTTTGTATGGCAGTGGACAGACGGATTCTATTCCAGAATGTTCCTTGGAAACACCAAGCTTGTAAGTACCGGACTTTCCAGAATCGTAGACAGTCTCGGTGCATACATCCAGAGAATCAACGGAGTTAAGACAACAATTTCAGTTGCTTATTCCAACTGTATTCTTGCAACCGGAACACTTATGATCATCGTTCCCCTGATCGTTCTCTACCTCTTCGCACAGCGTTCCTTCGTAGAGAGTATCAGTGCGACAGGTATCAAGATGTGAGCGATATAGGGATACGAAGTTTCAAGTATGCATGCTCGCATGCTAATACTTGAAACCTCGGAGACCGTACGGACATGAGGAAGTAGCGCGGTAGTGCGGATTCCGAATGGACGTAGCGGTTCGACAGCGTAAGCGGAGAAGCGCGGATATCGCGAACATAGTAGAGGGCATCACCTGATCCCTTGATTTATCAACATCCAACCGGGGAAGCTCACCTGATTTCCTTTATTTTATCGATAACTTTTCGGGTAGCCAATTCGCATTATTGTACAAAACCACCAAATTTTCATCACAAAAACCTACCGATAATAGCAACATTTGGTGGCACATAGCAAAAAATGATTATCAAGATAATGTAAAAAAACATATAATAAAAATATATGTTTTTATATATCCCATGTGGGGGTACAACTTAAAAGGAGGATTTAAGTATGAGAAAGTCTTTAACAACAAAGACAACAGCCGCTATTATGGCGGCAGCTACACTTGTTAGCATGACAGCCTGCGGTGACAACACAAACGGCGGTGCTACAACAGAGACACCTGCAGACACAACTGCAACTGAGGCACCTGCAGCAGAGACACCTGCAGCAGAGGCTACAACAGAGGCAGCTGCTGAGGAAGCTCCATCTGACGAGTATGATCCTTATCAGATCATCACTGATGATTCAGGCAACCCTGTAGACCTTGGCGGAATGGAAATCGTTATCCGTGACTGGTGGTCAGGCGATGAGGCAGAGCCTCAGAACGAGTATGAGGAAGCTCTTAAGGATTACAGAGATTGGATCCAGGAGACCTACAACTTCACTCTTAAGCAGACAGCTATGTCTGACTGGGGTTCAACACCTACAGATTTCGTAGATTACGCTACAACAGGCGGCGACGAGAACTATATATTCATCCTTCGTGATGATCCGGCTATCACATCCGCTATGGCTAACGGCCTTATGTATGACCTTTCAACTCTGGATTGCCTTGACTTCAACGATGTTAAGTTCCAGAGAAACCTTCTTCACAAGCAGTATTCTAAGGGAGACAGCATCTACGCTATGTTCGCCGGCTATTCAGAGGCACGTACAGGTGTATACTTCAACAAGAGACTTCTTACAGAAGCAGGAATCGATCCTGAGTCAGTTTACGATATGCAGGCTGACGGAACATGGACATGGGATAAGTTCGAAGAGCTTATGAGCAAGGTTCAGCAGGATAAGGACAACGATGGTACAATCGATGTTTACGGTCTTACACTTAACGAAGGTAACATGACAACAGCTGCTGTATTCTCAAACGGCGGTTCTTACATCGACAAGGATGCAAACGGTAACTTCGTATACAACCTTGAGTCACCTGAGACTCTTGAGGCTCTTGAGTGGACAGTTAAGATCTTTGATACATATGATGCAGAAGTAGCTAACCCTGAGGGTGCTGAGTGGGATTACTACAAAGAGCAGTTCATCAACGGTCAGGCAGCATTCATGGTAGAAGATGAGTATGCAGGTTGCCCTGGTAACTTCCTTGAGGATATGCAGGATGAGATCGGATTCGTAATGTTCCCTAAGGGACCTAAGATGAACGATTACATCAACGTTTGGTCAAACAACCCTGCTGCTATCCCTGGATGCTATGATGCAGACAAGGCTTGGAAGATCGCATTTGCTTGGAATCTCTGGACACAGGCTCCTTCAGCTGAGTACCTTGACTACAACGGATACCTTTCAACAGCACGTAACGGTAAGTTCGATGAGAGAGCTGTTGATGAGACTATCACAATGATGACAGAGAAGGGTACTGTTGCTTACCATGGAATGGTTCCTAACCTCAACCTTGGTTCAGACTTCGTATGGAACATTGGACCCGGCGCTGTTGTATCAGAGCAGGTTGAAGCTATCCGTGATACATGGAAGTCTTATGTAGATGAGGCTAACAAATAATTAGCACAGACTACAGATAAGCATTTAGCTTAATGCCGGTCAAGGCAAAAGTTACTTTTGCCTTGACCGTTTTATTAAGGGAAAAAGGTTGTAGGAACCCTTTTTCATTTAATAAAACGGTCAGTTTATAAAGACAGAGGTGTTAAAAATGAATAAAGTCAGATTTCATCTTCCGGGGCTTAGGTACAATTTCCCGCTCAACATGTTTTGGATCAGTTTGCTTGAGCAGCATCCGGAATACTTCAGAGAAGGCGTAGAGATCGCCTCATTCTTCGGTGCTTTCCCATTCTCTCTATGGAATGGCGGAAGACTTCTGGGAAATGATCAGTGTGATGCAGGCTTTGTTAAGCATGTTATCGCATCTATTAACAAAAAGAATATTCCTGTCAGATTCACCTTTACCAATCCACTAATTAAAGAGGAAGACCTTGCTGATCCCTTCTGTAATTTCTGTTTGAAGGAAGGCGACAACGGCATGAACGAGGTGCTTGTTTTTTCACCTATACTTGAGGAGTACATCAGGGAGAATTATCCCTCCTACAAGATTGACTCCACAACCTGCAAGGAGATCAAGAGCGTAGAAACTCTTAATGCCGAACTTGAGAAGGATTACAAGTACGTGGTTCTTGACTATAACATGAACAATCAGTGGGATCTGATAGAGCAGCTGAATCATAAAGACAAGCTGGAGGTCCTTATCAATGCTCTCTGTGTACCAAATTGTGAGAGACGCGGCGATCATTACAAAAATATCGCTCTTAATCAGAAGATTGTTCAGGAGAACAGGAATCTTCCTCCGGAAAAGAGAAAGCACATTATTCCCTGGACCTGCAAATACGGTGATATGAATTGTCTTTACACGATTCAGGATTATCCGACCTTCGTTTCACCGGAGCTTATCTGGGAGAAATATGTTCCCATGGGAATCAATAACTTCAAGATCGAAGGAAGAACAGCCAATCTGTTCTCACTTATAGAAACCTATTGCTTTTTCATGATTAAGCCCGAGAAGGTCGGTGAAGCAAGACTTCTTCTTCTCAGAAATCTTGAGGCAGCCAAGGTGATTCAGGTTAACAAGCCAAGACCCGGTGTATGGCCTTAATTGGCGGTGAAAAAAGTATTGTATAGCAAAAAATGCAGTGTGGAGGAGATACAAATGGAAGCAGCAAAAAGCGTGAATAATGGAGGGCCGGTTGCTCCTAAGGATCCGGTAAAGAAACGTCCATTTTTCTTTATTATGCAGGGCAAGCAGGTATATGGTTCACCTCAGCCAGATGGAAGAGGTATCCAGTTCATCTATGAGAACGACGGAAGACTCATAGATGCCGCAAGACTTGCAGGCAATATCTCAGATGATTATATGCTGGAGCTTTTAAGAAGCACAGCAGGTTTCAGGAAGATGGTTCATTCCATCGGAGTCAGCGTTACAGGAAGAGTGCCGGATGAGAAGGTGAATTTTGTAATGCAGATGTATCCTAAGGCTCCCGGCGAGCCCGCCACCAGTATTGAGAAGGAACTGGATATGGACGGCATGGAGAACATCATAGAGCTTTCAGATGTAAACTGGCTTGCCAGCGACCATGAGATAGGTCAGACAAGATTTGAATTTGCAAGACCCGGAATTCAGGCCAGCGTAGACGTCAGATTTTACCTGAATGAGGGCTTTGTTGCTCCTATTCAGAGAGAAGAGACTCTTGTTAACTTTGAATCAGACAATTATAAAAAGATGATCGCAAGGAGCCTTAGACTTAAGGGTAACACCGGCAGGATCGAGGCGCTTCTTGCCAAGGCAGGAGCTGGAGAGGATATCACTCTTGGCTTTATCGGCGGTTCTATCACACAGGGCGCCGGAGCGATTCCTATTCACGAGAAATGCTACGCAAGGGTATTTGCAGACGAATTTGAGAAAAAGTATGCCAAGGGCGGTAAGGTTGACCTGGTAAAGGCCGGTGTGGGCGGAACACCCTCCGAGCTAGGAATGATCAGATTTGAGAGAGACGTACTCAGAGACGGCGTTAAGAAGCCGGATCTTATTGTAATAGAATTTGCAGTTAACGATGAAGGTGATGAGACCAAGGGCATATGCTTCGAGAGTCTTATCCGTAAGGCCTACAGGCTTCCCTGGAAGCCTGCGGTTGTAATACTGTTTGCAGTATTCTCCAATGACTGGAATCTTCAGGATAGACTCGGACCTGTAGGTGTACGTTACCAGATTCCAATGGTCAGTGTTCTTGATGCTGTATCACCACAGTTTATGCTCCTTCCCGAGGACGGCAGAGTCATTTCCAAGAACCAGTACTTCTATGATCAGTATCATCCAAGTAACCTTGGACATCAGATCATGAGCGACTGCATCATCAATCTTCTTGATGTGGTTAATGCTGAGCCTTCACAGTATGAGGAAGAGGTTGAGCTAGATAAGACAGAGCCCGCCATCGGAGCTGATTTTGAGAAGGTGGTACTCCTCGACAGAAAAGAAATGCCAAGACTTAAGAGCAGGTTTGGAATCGAGCTTGTGAGCGAGGGTTCATTTGCTGATATTGATAAGGATCTTCAGCACGTTGAGATGGACTCCGAGATCAAGCCTGTTCCCGAATTTCCTTACAACTGGTGCCATGAAGAAAACTCAGCAAACAATGATCCCTTCGTAATGAAGATTACCTGCTCCAAGCTTCTTCTGGTACACAAGGATTCAGGTCTTCCCAATGCAGGAGTCGGTGTTGTCTATGTTGACGGCAAGAAGGTTCTGGAGGCAGATCCTCTCAAGAACGGATGGACACATTGCAACGCAGTGATCATACATAACGGCAAACGTACCAAGGAGCACGAGATCAGAATAGAGCTTGCTCCCGGTATGGAGAAAAAGAAATTCACAATACTTGGTTTTGGTGTAGTGGAGTGATGTTATTTATAAAACAATGAGGGCGTAAATATGGAATACATAATTGGAAGCGATAACAGACAGATAGTACTTGGAGAAGACGAGTGGAGCGGAGTTAAGAAGATTGCAGCCAAGGTAGCAGGTGACATTAAGCTTGTTACGGACGCAGAGTATAAGATTACAGAATCTACATCCGCTGGTGATTTCTCCGGAGGTGTTTATGCTGCAACTCTCGGTAAGAGCAGCCTTGCAAAAGAGCTTCTCGATAAGTGCGGAATTTCCGAGGACACACTCGCAGGTAAGCGTGAGTGCTACGCATTTCAGGTAGTGGAAACAGTGAACGGAGGCTCTGCCCTTGTTATCGTTGGAAGTGACAAGAGAGGAACAATCTATGGTCTGTTCCATATCTCAGATCTTCTGGGAGTCAGCCCCTGGGTGTATTTTGCAGACGTTAGCCCTAAGAAACGTGACAGCGTAGCACTTACAGATGCAGACAATTTTGTATCCAAAGAGCCTTCGGTTAAATACAGAGGTTTCTTTATCAACGATGAGTGGCCTTCCTTCGGAACCTGGACCTTCAAGCATTTTGGCGGCTTTACTGCCCAGATGTACGAGCATGTTTTTGAACTGATCCTTAGAATGAAGGGTAATTACCTCTGGCCTGCAATGTGGACCTCCAATTTCTCACTGGACGGCCCCGGGCTTGCCAATGCGGAGCTTGCTGATGAGCTGGGAATCGTTATGAGTAATTCCCATCATGAACCCTGCCTTCGTCACAGCGAGGAGTGGGATCTGGTTAAGGGCGATGATACCAAGTACGGCTCTGCCTGGAACTTCTCCAAGAACAGAGAGGGTCTTATTAATTACTGGAGAGACGGCCTGTCAAGAAACGGCAAGTTTGAAAACGTTGTCACCATGGGCATGCGAGGCGAGCGTGACAGCGAGGTTCTCGGAAGAGAAGCTACACTTCAGGACAACATCGATTATCTCAAGGATGTTATTACTGTTCAGAACAATCTGATAAAAGAGACTATCAGTGAAGATTTAGACAGCGTTCCCAGAATGCTGGCAATATACAAGGAAGTTGAGAAATACTTCTACGGCGATGAAACCGCAGAGGGCCTTCGTTACTGGCCTGAGCTTGACGGAATCACCTGCATGCTCTGCGATGACAATTTCGCCAATATGAGAAAACTACCCGAGGAATTTGAAAAAGACCGCAGAGGCGGCTGGGGAATGTATTATCACTTCGATTATCACGGAGATCCCATTTCCTATGAATGGGTTAACTCAACTCATCTTAGCAAGGTATGGGAGCAGATGGGACAGGCCTATGAATCCGGAGTAAGAGACATCTGGATCGTCAATGTAGGTGACCTTAAGCCCCAGGAGCTTCCACTGTCCTTCTTTATGGACCTTGCCTATGACTTTGACAAGTGGGGAACCTCTAATACAGATTCTGCTACAGAGTATTTAAGGAACTGGGTTGAGCGTCAGTTTGCAGGATGCGAGGATGCATATGAGGATATTTATGCACTCCTTGATACTTATACTTATGTCAATTCCATCAGACGTCCTGAAGCATTGAATGAAAGGATATATCACCCCGTTAACTACGGCGAGGCTGAATATATGCTTCAGCTTGCAGATATCTCCGTATCTAAGGCAGAAGATCTCTGGGATAAGTTCAAAGAGACTCCGTTAAAGGATGCTTTTTACCAGCTGGTGTACTTCCCTGTATGTGCATCCATGAATCTTCTTGAGATGCAGCTATTTGCAGGAATCAACCATCATCTTGCAGGCCAGGGCAGACCATCTGCAAATATCTACGGAGGCCTCATCAATGAGTGTATGGACAGAGATTTAGAGCTCCAGAAGGGCTACTACGAATGCGCTGATGGTAAGTGGGACGGCATCATGGGCTCAGAGCACATGGGCTTTGTTCACTGGAATGATGAGGAGGCAAGATACCCGGTAGTTCATACCGTTATCCCTTCCAGAAGACCCAGAGTGGTTGTTGCAGGTTCCTACAGCGATTCTTACACCATGGGCGGTGATTGGACCAGACACCCGATCGTGCTTACTGGTCTGTGCAGCCCTACCTGCTTCTTCGAGAAGCTTGAGCTGGAGAATGCGGGAACAGGCGATATAGAGTGGAAGGTTACCGAGTGCGATGAATGGATCAGCCTTTCAGCCTCTGAGGGTGTTCTCAAGGAGGGCGATACGGACATCCTTGTGGTTACAACAGGTGACAATCTTCCCGAGGGCACATTTGTTGGCAAATTCGTGATCAAGGCAGCAATGTACAAGGTTGAAGTATATGTATGCGCAAGGAACTTCACCGAGGAGGAAGCGGCTATAGATCACTTTGTACCTGTTCTTCCGGATGAAGTGGCAGCATTTGTCAAAGAGAGTGATCTGGAACTGTCTATCGAGGCAGGAGAGCTGGAGCTGTCCGAGGATGAGGATGCACAGGCTCCTTCCTACAGAATAATAGATAATTACGGCAAATACGGAAGCGCAGCCAAGGCCTTCCCTGTGAACTGCGATTTCGGCAAGGTAGCAGCCGAGGATCTTCCTTCACTTACAGGAAGCTTCTATGTGCCTAAGGACGGCAAGTACGAGATCAGACTTATCACTGCACCTTGCAATCCTCTCAGCACCGAGAGCCTTCTTAGGGTAAAAATGGCTATTGATCCCGAGAGTACGACAGATGCAGCCTTTGAGAGCGTTACCACCGTTGGAGCTGGCTACCAGGGCGGAGAGAGAACCTGTCCTGAGTGGACTAAGGGTGTACTTGATAATCAGCATGAAACCGTGCTTACAAGGAACCTTTCCAAGGGATGGCACGACCTTACGATCCTTCCTCAGGATCCCGGCGTTGTTATAGAGAGACTTGTGATCAGAGAGGCAGCCTTTGCAAGAAAAGATGGTTATTTGCACAACTGCCCCGTAAGAGGTTTTTAACGCAATATTAAGACATGAAATGGCAAGATATAACAAGACATTGCGGCGTTTTATGGGTATCATAAAACAATGATAAGCAACAGAAAGGTATAGGAAAAATGAAGAAACAGATTTTTAACCCGATTTTGCCTCTGGATGTATGCATTCCCGACGGCGAGCCCCACGTATTTGGTGACAGAGTATATATTTATGGTTCACATGACAAGGAAGGCGGAGAGACTTTCTGTATGCTGGATTATACCGTATATTCCGCACCTGTTGATGACCTTAAGTCATGGAGAAAAGAGGGCGTTATCTACAAGGCAACACAGGATCCCGATTACAATGAGAGACCTTATATGTATGCACCTGACTGCGTAAGAGGTAATGACGGCAAGTACTATCTCTACTATGCTATGTCAGGCCCCTTCGGACAGGGTGGCTATTTCGGACCTATCCAGGTAGCTGTATGCGATACACCTGCCGGAGAGTTCAAATATCTTGGTTTTGTTAAGAACCCCGACGGAACTCCTGCACAGGATTTCGTATGCTTCGATCCCGGTCTTCTTAACGACAACGGCAGAATCTTCCTTTATTCCGGTACACAGTATCAGTTTGAAGAGGAAGAAGATTTCTTTGAGAATGAGGAATCAATCAAATCAGAGATGACAATGTTCAACCGCTCAAGAGAAGAGATCCTTGAGAAGGCTAAGAAGGGCAGTGTCATGGGCCCTATCGTTATGGAGCTTGAGGATGACATGATGACCCTTAAGGGACCTGCCAAGCATCTTATCCCTTACAACATCAAGGGCACAAGCTTTGAGGAGCATCCTTTCTTCGAGGCCAGCTCAATGCGTAAGGTAGGAGATAAATACTACTACATCTATTCTTCACAGCAGAACCACGAGCTGTGCTACGCAACCAGTGATTATCCTGACAGAGACTTCACCTTTGGCGGAACTCTTGTTTCCAACGGAGATGTAGGCTTTAACGGCAGAACACTTGATGACAAGATGAATATGACAGGTACTACTCACGGAAGCATTGAGAACATCAACGGTGAGTGGTATGTATTCTACCACAGACTTACACACAAGTCCGATTACAGCAGACAGGCCTGCGCAGAGAAGATCACAATCAATCCCGATGGTTCCATCAATCAGGTTGAGATCACCAGCTGCGGTCTTAACGGCGGTCCTCTTGTAGCTGAGGGTGAGTATCCCGCACCTATCGCCTGCAACATCACCAACGGCAAGATGCCTCACGGCTGCAACAGAATATTCACAGATTCCTTCCCTAACGTTAACAACGACGGCGACGAGAAGTATATCGATGAGATCTGTGAGGGAACACTTATCGGATACAAGTACTTTGATTTCAAGGACGTAACCAAGGTTACAGTAAGAGCAAGACTTGACGTTAACAACAACGATCCTGTTGACGCAGATGCTAAGCTCGAGGTAAGACTTGAGGAGAAGGGACCTGCTATCGCAGAGCTTCCTGTTGGCGGAGTTGACAAGACCTGGAAGGATTTCTCAGTAGAATTTGATGCCGTTAACGGTGTACATCCTTTATTCTTCGTATACCACGGCAAGTGCAGAATCCAGATCAAGGAACTTATTTTCTGATAATAACAACGTAATTTATGACCTGCATAATTTGACTGACAAGAAGGGCCCCGGCATTTAGCCGAGGCCCTTCACTTTATTATTGCAGAGCTGTTTAAGTGAAATATGTCAGTGGTTCGCAGGCTCAATTACATATCACATCAGTGCTTCATCGTAGATGGCACGCTGTCCGCCCACATATTTGGGGCGATGTCTTGCGCAGATGATGGGAGCTGCTCCGATCTTCCTGAGGGAGATACGAAGAGGTACCACTACGCTGTGCATGTGCATTCCTATCATGGTTCCGCCGATATCGATGCCGGCATCGGCTTTGCCATTGATCGTCTCCACCAGTACAGGATCCTTGAATCTCTGATAGCATACGGTGGCGAATGCGCCTCCCGCATGATTGGGCTGAGGGATTGCATTGACCTGTTCAAAGCCGTAGCGCTCCATGGTCTTCCTTTCAACTACCAGCGCTCTGTTTAAATGCTCGCAGCACTGGGCTGCTGCAAAGATACCGTTTTCCTCAAGTACGGGAATGATGCCGTCAAATACAGCATTGGCTGAATCCAGATTGGTGGCGGTTCCTATCTGATCTCCGAGAATCTCGCTGGAGGAGCAGCCGATTACGAATATTGAGCCCTTTTTGAGCTTCGCTGCTGCAAGGATCTCCTGCACAGCCTGTCTGCTCTGAGCTGTTATTTCCTTAAAATCCATGATTTTTTACCTTCTTTATTTTTGATGTGGGCTTAAAGTATTTTTGACACCCACTTCATTATACTCCATCCTGGCAAAAATTCTATTAAGGCCGCCTTTGAAACACAGAAGAAGTGAGCCGATAACCCCAAGCAGCGCCTGGGCGATCTCATAGGGAAGCTTTAAAACAGCATCCACATAGGTGCTGTATATGTAGATCTTGCCAAGAGTATAGCCAACAACCATAATAACGCCGCCTATAAGTGTTGCAATAAGACTAAGTGAAAAATGCGCTCTGGCGGATCTGTTCCTGACAGCCCTGTGGGCGATGATGGATACCACCGCAGCCTGAAGTCCGTGGGTGACGAGAGAAACGAACATCGGAGCAGGATAAAAGAGCAGGTCTCCCAGGAAGGAACCGATTCCGCCCACAATAAATGCTGCCACAGGATCAAGCAGAAGTGCAGCGGTGCAGATGATGGTGTCACACAGGTACAGGTGTCCGCCGGGAACGGGAATACCGAAGCTTGATACGATTATGTTAAGTCCCATGAAAATGGCGGTGATGGTAAGCCATCTCACAGGGTTGGTGCTCCTCAGGGAGCTTTTCTTGTCGGTGCTGACTGAAGTACTTGTGCTCATTGTTCTGTCTCCTTTGATTCATTATTTTCATTTTCCTAAGAATATACTACAATGTTGGTATTATAAAAATATACAATCCTAGTATTTATTTAAATACCAGTTATAAAAAGCAATTCAGAGGAGACGGAAAACATGCTTACTTATGACCTTAGTAAGACCGATGGGGCCAAATATTTAAAGCTATACGAACTGATCAAAAAGGATATCACAGGAGGCGTGATTGCTGCAGGAGAAAAGCTCCCTTCAAGAAGAAGCTTTGCCAACAATCTGGGAGTCAGCACCGTTACCGTGGATAATGCCTATGATCAGCTTCTTCAGGAGGGATATATCTATTCTCTTCCCAAGAGGGGCTATTTTGTTGAGAAAATAAATCGCATCACTGCGCCAAGCAGTAAGCTTACCGGTAAGGCCGGTGGGGATAAAAAAGAAAAGCTCAACATACAAGGAAACAGTATGTTTGATCCTAATCCTCCGGTAGTCTACTTTGACTTCTCCTCCAACAGGCCTGAGCTGTCCAATTTCCCGTTTTCTGTGTGGGCCAGGATTAACAGGAGTGTGATCGCAGATAAGAGCGAAGAACTCCTTAAGGTATCCTATTCCACCGGTATATCGGACCTCAGGATGGCTATAGCAAGACATCTGTCCTCTTTTCGAGGAATGGACGTATCTCCGGAGCAGATCGTGGTGGGGGCAGGAACAGAGTATCTCTACGGCCTTATTATCAAGCTCCTTGGCAAGGATAAGAAGTATTGTCTGGAGAACCCCGGTTATAAGAAGATCAGACAGGTATACGACATGGAGGGCATTGACTACGGCTTTGCCGACCTGGACGACGAGGGGCTTAGCATCAGGGATTTGGTCAGAAACAAAGCAGATGTGGCCCATATCAGTCCCACCCACCATTTCCCGACGGGAGTCACCACACCTATCACAAGGCGCTACGAGCTACTGCACTGGGCAGGGGCAGAGGATGGCCGCTATATCATCGAGGACGACTATGACAGCGAATTTCGCCTGAGGGGGACGCCGATCCCAACGCTCCAGAGCATAGACAATGCGGAGAAGGTGATTTATATGAATACCTTTTCCAAATCCCTGACCTCCACCATCAGAATCAGCTATATGGTGCTTCCGCCCCACCTGGCTGCGAAGTTTTATGAGGAGTTTTCCTTTTTGTCCTGCACCGTATCCACCTTTGACCAGTACACCTTGGCGCAGTTCATTGCAGGCGGCCATTTTGAGAAGCACATCAACCGTATGAGGATCAAATACAGCAAAAAAAGAGACAAAGTCCTTGAAATCATAGAAGCTATCCTGGGGGAGCCGGGGGAAGGCGGCTATGAGATCGAAGAAAACGATTCCGGCCTTCACTTTATCCTTAAGCTGAATACGAAATATTCCGACAGTGAGCTGGAGCAAAGACTCCTTAAGAAAAACATCAAAATATCGGCAGTTTCGGACTTTTATCATGGAACCAAGCTCGAGAATATAGGCAAATTCATATTCGACTATTCCAACATCAATCTGGACAAACTCCCGGAAGCTCTGAGGATTCTCAAAAAAGCCGCATCCATATGAGAAGTTTTATCGGCTGCGGATATAAGAGAAATTTAACAATTAGTGTAATGATATTATGATAAAATGATATCGTGGATTCGTATGAACATCACCCATGAAACGACATGAGGGGGCCTATGTTACAGCTTGATCAAAATGCATCCGGTAAGCCTGCGTCCATTGACGAGCTTACAGGTTTGCTTAATTTGACCGGTATTTTGGAGATCATTCAGGAAAGAGGACAGGACCTGGCATCAGAAAGTGCTGTCATCATTTATTTGAATGTCATGAATTTCAAGGCCTTCAATCAGCGCTATGGTTTTGCGGGAGGAAATGAGTTCCTTCGCGGTATGGCTACGGAGATCCGGGATATTTTTGCCGGAGACGTAGTTGCAAGAACCGGCGGCGATCAGTTTATCATTCTTACCAAATCCGTATCACATCAGGATATCGTTGACAGATTATTGACTCTGGACGAGGCTGCCCTTAAGCATGAGAAGGGGCTTCGCCTTCGTATTAAGGCCGGCATTTATCAGGCACAGGGAGATGAGAGCGACAGCGTTATCATGGTGGATCGCGCCAAGAGTGCCTGCGATGATATCATCAGAGTCTATGACAAGGACTACAATTTTTATTCCGAAGAACTCAAAAAGAAGAACGAACTTAGGCAGTATGTTATAGATAACTTCGAGAGCGCCTTCAAGAAGAAGTACTTCAAGGTATATTATCAGAGGGAAGTCAGGGCTCTTACGGGGAAAATCTGCGGCTATGAGGCCCTCGCCAGATGGATTGACCCTGAGATGGGCGTTATTTCACCCGTAATATTCGTGGAGGTACTTGAAAACGTTCACCTGGTACACAAGCTGGATATTTGCATCATTGATCAGGTGTGCCGTGAACTCAGGATTGATCTTGACAGAGGCTATGGAGTAGAACCTGTTTCCGTGAATCTTTCAAGACTTGATTTTGAGCTCTGTGATATTCTCAACGAGGTGGAAAAGTGCAGGCAAAACTATGACATTCCGGTTAGCCTTCTTAACATTGAGATCACAGAGAGCGCGGTAGCTTTCGGAGAGAATTTCTTAAACGACCAGATAAAAAGGTTCAGAGAAGCCGGTTATCAGGTATGGATGGACGACTTCGGCGCCGGCTACAGCTCCTTTAACAACCTTAAGATCTATGATTTTGACATGCTCAAGATCGATATGAATTTCCTTAGGGACTTTGAGACCAACAAAAGAACCAAGGTAATCTTATCCTCCATCGTGAACATGGCCAAGGAGCTGGGAATACACACCCTCGCTGAAGGCGTGGAGACTCAGGAACAATACGAATTCCTAAGAAGGATAGGCTGTGAGAGACTTCAGGGCTATCTTTTCGGCAAGCCCAAGCCCATGGAGGAATTCGAGACAGAAACAGACTATAGTCCTGAGGTATGTGAGGACAATGATTATTGCCGGTATTATGACGATATCGGTGAGATAAACTTCCTGGGAACAACGCCCCTTAGGGACAAGAGTATGGAGGTTGTCAATAACCTGCCCATCGCTATCATTGAGGTAGATGATAAAACAATACAGATACTGTATGCAAACAATGCTTTTGTTCAGATGCTAAGTACTATTGGCATTTCAAGTGTTCAGCAGGCAAATGAAATATATTCCGAGATTGGCTCCGACGATGTACGAAGTCTTATGGAAATGGCTGCCAGCGCAGAGAACTCCTATGATCACAGGGCTGAAGGCGACCGCATTGTAAACGGAAGCCTTTTGAACACCAAGATAAGGTTCCTGTCAAGACACGGCTCCAGGGCGGCCTATGCCACCGTGACAAGAAATCTTACCATATACGGTGACAGCAAGCTGGCCGACAATATCCATGTGGCCATGGCTCACGTTTTTAACCAGTACTTCAGAGTTGACCTCTATGATGAGGACGGAACAGTTGAGAATATCTTCCTGAACACCCGCCAATTCCCTGTTGCGGATGTTGAAAAGAATGCCGTCAAGGCGGTCCAGATGTACTCAAATATGTACATATACCCGGATGACAGGGAGAGATTCAGGAAATTCTATGACATAACCACCGTAAATGACAGGATTAAGGAGGCCGGCTCCCAGTATATAGTTGACTATTACCATTCAGCCATGCCCGGCGACGGCGGAAGAATGCAGATGTACATGATACTTCCTTTTTATTATAATAACAGATGGAAGTACATATCCTGCTGCAGATATGCGGATGAGATCAGCGACGAGCTGATATACGGCAATTAGGGGATATGATTAAAAGTATTGGGAGAAGGTATGCTAAGATTTTGTTTTGGGGCAAGTGGCGCCGGAAAGAGCACCACACTATTTAGCGAGGCCATAGGCAGAAGCCTTGAGGATAACACTAAGCAGATTTTTATTATAGTTCCGGATCAGTTTACCATGCAGACCCAGAAGGATGTTGTCAGAATGCATCCCAAGGGGGCAATAATGAACATCGATGTACTGAGCTTTGGAAGGCTCTCCTATCGAATATTTGAGGAGACCGGCCTTGGCTCTTTTTCTGTGCTCGATGATCTGGGCAAGAGCCTGGTGCTGCGCCATGTTTCAGACCTTCTTGGGGACAAACTCCCTGTGATTGGCAAGAACATGCATAAGCCCGGCTATATAGATGAGGTTAAGTCTACAATCTCTGAGTTCATGCAGTACGGGATCGACGATGCCATGCTGGGCACTCTTATGGAAAAAAGCACCGAGAAGCGGGCACTTAATTCCAAGCTCCGGGACCTTCGCCTTCTCTACAGCGAATTTCTCAAATATATCGAAGGCAATTACATAACCACCGAAGAGACTCTGGACGTTCTGTGCAGAGCTATTGATTGTTCCAGGATTCTTAAAGATTCCATTGTGATTTTTGACGGATTTACCGGTTTTACCCCCATTCAGTACAGGGTTATCAAAAAGCTCCTTGCCATAGCCGATGAGGTGGTGGTATCAGTGACCATCAGCCCTAATGAGGATCCCTACGCGGATTCCTTCGAAGAGCAGGAACTTTTTATGCTGGGCAAAAAGACCGTAAGAGACCTTGAAAAGCTCATGTACGAGGTGGAGAAGGAGAACCTGGGCTCAGTGGGGAGCCTGCCTGACTTTAATTCCTACAGGGCACTTCTTCATGAGAAAAACAGGGATATCAGACTTACAGACAGTCCCGTGTTCCGCCTTAAGGATAACCCGCCTCTGGCATTTCTTGAAGAGAACCTGTTCAGATATAACACCGGTAAATATTCGGGAGAAAATAGTTCAGTTGAGATATACAGCGCCGCAAGTCCCGCAGAGGAGATAAGGCAGACCATGATCAAGATCTCCGACCTTATAAGGCAGGGAGAACTCGCCTACAGGGATATTGCTATTGTCTGCGGATCCCTTGAGGACTACGGGGATATCATCAGCAGGGAAGCGGACAAATTCGGGATTCCCGTCTACATCGACAAGAATGTGGCTCTTATGCTGAACCCCTTTGTGGAATATGTGACCAGCGCCATTAACACGGTAATTTCCGGTTACAAATATGAGGACCTCTTCCATTACATGAGAAGCGGAATGACAGATTTTTCCGAAGATGACACAGATATTCTCGAGAACTATGTCAGAGCCCTTGGAATAAACGGAAGGAAGCAGTGGGAGGACAAGTTCCTCAGAAGAATGCCAAGGCGCTTCAAGCCAAGGAATAATGCAGAGGACCTCAAGGAAGTTGAGCTTCTTGCGAAACTTGAAGCCATGAGAGAGGCGATAACGCAGCAGCTGAAACCTCTTTTTGAACAAAAAACAGGCACAGTATCCGAGATAACGAAGGCTCTGATATCTGTGATTGAAGCTAATAATTCCAAGGAAAAGCTCCTTGCCTACGCAGACCGTTTCAGACAGGCAGGAAATATCCGTAAAGCAAGGGAGTACGACCAGATCTACGACAAGATCATGAATCTGCTCCTTCAGATGAACAGCCTTATAGGGAGCGAGAGCCTGTCCCTTGAGGAATACAGGGATATCCTCAGCGTTGGCTTTGGAAACATCGAGGTTGGTACCATTCCTCAGGATGTGGACAGAATAATCGTGGGAGATATTGAGCGAAGCAGGCTCAAGGAGATCAGAGCCTTGTTCTTCATGGGCGTAAATGACGGCGCCATTCCGTCGAACCAGGGAGGTGGCGGCATTCTATCCGATATAGACAGGCAGTTCCTCTCGGAGCTTGATACCGGAATTGAGCTGGCGCCAACACCCAGGCAGCAGATGTATATTCAGAGGCTCTATCTGTATATGAACCTCACCAAGCCCACAGATAAGCTATTCCTGTCCTATGCAGAGATTGATAAGGAGGGCAAGTCGCTAAGACCTGCCTATCTGATACCCAAGCTCCAGTCCATGTTTGAGGGACTTACGGTGCAAAGACCCCAGGAGGGCTCCTTTGAATCCCAGAATGTATCGGTGAGAGACAGCTATGACACCATGTCGGAGATGCTAAGAAGCTATGCGGAGGGCACTCTTTTCAAGGAAAAGACAGGGGAGTTTTATACCCTCTACAAGGTGCTAAGGGACTATTCAGAGCAGGATAACCTCATTAATAAGCTGACAGAGGCTGCTTTTTCCCATTATGACAACAAGCCCCTTGCCAAGGAACTGGCAAGAGCCCTGTACGGTGCAACCCTTGAGAACAGCGTAAGCCGCCTGGAGAAGTTTGCGTCCTGTTGCTACGCTCATTTCCTCAGCTACGGAATGCATCTTCAGGACAGAAAAGAGTATGTCATCGATCCTTCCGACCTCGGAAATATCTATCATGAAGTGCTGGAGCAGTACACAGGGGAGATTATCACCAGGAAGATCGATTTCAGAAATATATCCAAAGAGGAATCGGATACGATATTAAAACAAGCTTTAATAACATGTGCTGACAAATACGGAAATACAATTCTTTACAGCAATTCCAGAAATCAGTACCTGATAGAGCGTATCCATCGCATTCTTTCAAGAACGGTTGATACCTTAAAATATCAGATCTCCAAGGGTCGCTTTGAGCCTGCCTTCGTGGAGATGAACTTCCGGGAAGCCGGAGATATAGAGGAGATCAACGTAACCCTTTCTGAGAAAGAAAAGACTGAAATTATTGAAAAAATGCACCTCAGGGGAAGGATTGACCGGATTGATCTGTACGAAGATCCTGAGCACGTATATGTCAAGGTCATCGATTTTAAGTCCGGAGGAAAGAAACTTAGCATCGCATCGCTCTACCACGGGCTTTCGCTTCAGTTAGTAATGTATATGAATGTTGCCCTGGCGGCAGAAAAAAATAAAAATCCAAATAAGGAAATCGTCCCGGCGGCGCTCCTGTACTACCATGTAGACGATCCCATCGTCCCGGGGCAGGAAGACTTGCAACCGGATGATATCAATGAACTTATAAGGGCCAAACTTCGCACCACAGGCCTTGTAAATGCAGATCCGGACGTGGTTCAGATGCTTCACGAGGGACTTGAAGCCAAATCTGACGTCATCCCCGTAAGGCTCAAGCAAAACGGTGACTACGCCAAGGAGTCTTCAGTAGTCTCCAATGAGGATTACGCCTGCATTTCCAAATATGTGAACAAGAAGATAAGGGAATTTGGCAGGAGAATACTGGACGGAGATATAACCGTTAACCCTTACGAGGCAGGGCAGAGGAGCTCCTGTACCTATTGCGATTACAAGTCCGTCTGCGGCTACGACGAGAGGATCCCCGGCTATTCCAAGAGGAAGCTGGCCATGAAGGACGAGGATGCGCTTGAAGCCATTCGCAGCGAATTTACGGATAATAACAACTGATAACAGGTGAAACAATATGGCAATTAAATTTACAACGGAACAACAGGCGGTAATAGACCAAAGAAACGCCAATATACTGGTATCCGCAGCTGCCGGCTCCGGCAAAACAGCGGTGCTTGTCGAACGTATCATTCAGATGGTGCTGGCAGGCCTTGATATCGACCATCTGCTGGTGGTGACCTTCACCAAGGCCGCAGCATCCCAGATGAAGGAGAAGATCACTCTGGCTATTCAGAAGAGGCTTCAGGAAGAACCTGACAACAAGCACCTTCAGAAGCAGGAGACCCTTATCCACAACGCAAAGATCACCACAATAGACTCTTTTTGCCAGTACGTAGTCAAGAACAACTTCAACAACATCGGCCTGGACCCTTCATTTCGTGTAGGCGACGAGGGTGAGCTCAAGCTTGT
The DNA here is from genome assembly GCF_000420845.1 of Butyrivibrio sp. AE3009. GTDB lineage: Bacteria > Bacillota > Clostridia > Lachnospirales > Lachnospiraceae > Butyrivibrio. Next base: position 39,364 of record NZ_ATVS01000007.1, read on the forward strand.
TCAGGAAGAAGTCATGAAGGACATGCTGGAGGAAGAATATGCACTGGCCCTTGAGGGGCAGAATCCGGATTTCCTCTACGTCATGAACTATTTTGGCGTTGGCAGCAGTGATGAGGCCGCAATCAGCTATATTATGCAGCTCTACGACTTCGCCATGAGTATGCCCTGGCCCGAGGACTACATCAACGACAGAATGAAGGACTACGACTGTGAAGGCGAGTTCGACAGTCTTCCCTGGGTGCAGGACTGCGTGGACACCATCTTAAGGATGCTCGCCGAGTGCAGAGATGACCTGGTGGCGGCTGAGAAGATCTGCTGTGATCCCGACGGCCCTCATCAGTACGGTGACAATATTCAGAACGATCTTGAGCAATTTGAAGCTGTCCTTGGGAAAAAGACCTACGACGAACTCTTTGACGCAGTAAGAGTCATTCAGTTCCAGACCCTATCCAGGAAAAAGGATGACACCGTCTCCGAGTCCAAGAAGAAAAACGTCAAGGACATCAGGGACAGCGTAAAGAAAAAGCTGAAAAACACAATTATAGAGAAGTATCTGGCACTGCCCGCCGGCACCGTTCTTGATCAGATGAAACTCTGCAGCACTGCTGTACATGAGCTTTGCAGACTGGCGCTGAAGTTCAAGGCTCTTTTTGATGAAAAAAAGCGTGAGAAGGGCCTTATAGATTTCTCAGACATGGAGCATTTTGCCCTCAGGATCCTCGTAGATCACCCTGATGAGGAGAGTTCTCGCGGAAAGACCTGCGAAGAAATAATAGAGATGTGCACTCCGACGGCTGTAGCCCTTGAATACAGGAACTTCTTCAGAGAAGTACTTATCGATGAGTATCAGGACAGTAACAACGTTCAGGAGCTGATCCTTAAGTCCATCTCCGGGGAAAAGCCGGATATCTCAGAGCGCTTCATGGTTGGCGATGTCAAGCAGAGTATCTATAAATTCAGACTGGCAAGGCCTGAGATCTTCATGGATAAGCTTGGCACCTTTGTAAAGGATGGGGCTTCGGAAAACAGAAGAATAGACCTTCACATGAACTTCCGTAGCCGCAAAGAGGTTCTTGATATCACCAATTACATTTTTGACAGAATAATGGGAAAAGACCTTGGAGGCGTTGAGTACGACGCGGATGCCAGGCTTGTTTTCGGTGCAAAGGATGCCTATGGAGAGCCGGACTACGACATTACCCCGGAGCTACTTCTGGTGGATATTCCATCTGCTTCCGCAGCCGAGGAGGGCAGCGGGCAGGACTACGAGGAAGGCGGATACGATCCCGAGGATGGAGCTATGGAAGGCGTAGTATCCGCAGCGCAGGAAGAACCGGAAGCGTTCCACGATCTGTCAGATTTTGAGGGTTACAGCGCAAGGGAAAAAGAGGCTCTTGCTATAGCCGAGAAGATCCATGCCTTAAGACAGGAGAATCCGGCCCTGCAGTTCAAGGATATCGTCATATTGTTAAGGTCACCCAGCGGCTGGGATACCTGCTTTAAGAGAATACTTGAGAGCCAGCAGATCCCTGCCTACGTGGAGTCAAAGAGCGGATACTTCGAAGCCTACGAAGTGGCGGTGATGCTAAATCTCCTGTCACTTCTTAATAATCCCACCAAGGATATACCCCTTGTCAGCGTCATGCACTCCGTGATCGGAGGTTTCTCCGACGAGGAACTGGCCCGGGTAAGGGTTATGATAAATGGAAACGATAAGGCCAGAGAGCAGGATTCCATGCATGGAGCCATCAAGGCGCTTCTTGCAGGCAGCTCTGATGAGGATGCTCTCACAGCCAAGCTCCGAAGCTTCATCACGTTCATCGAGGAGCTAAGGGAGATGTCGGTGTACACTCCCGTTCATGAGCTTCTGGAGTACATCATCGACAGGACAGGCTTTGACTGCTATATTTCAGCTCTTCCCGGCGGAAATCAGAGAAAGGCCAACCTTGAGCTCCTTCTTAACAAGGCCGTGACCTTTGAAAAGAGTAGTTTCAAGGGACTATTCCATTTTGTCAGATATATTGAACACATTAAGCTCATTCAGGTGGACTACGGCGAAGCGGGAATCATCGATGAGAACGCCGATGTTGTCCGCATCATGAGTATTCATAAGAGTAAAGGTCTGGAGTTTCCCGTTGTATTTGTAGCGGGGATGAGTAAGCGCTTTAACATGCGGGACACCAAGGGAGATCTTATCTCAGACATGGATCTTGGTGTTGGAGTAAAGTGCATCGATTTGGAGCACAGGCTCAAATACGATACCTTGAAGCGCCTTGTTATCGCCGACAAGATGACCAAAGACAGCCTTGGAGAGGAGCTTAGAATATTCTACGTAGCCCTTACCAGAGCCAAAGAGAAGCTCATTATGACAGCTTCCGTCAAGGGACTTGGAGATAAGCTTGCCAAGGCTCTTAACAAGATGCCTCTGAATCAGGCAGCTGTGCGCCTTCCGTTTTCCGCAAGGTTTGGTGCCATGAGCTATTATGACTGGACACTTCCCGCCGTACTTGCCCATCCGAGCTTCGAGGCAGCACTGGACAAGCTTGGAGTAGACAAGGAAACCTACGTCAAATTCATTGATAAAAAAGGCGACCTTCCTGCCTTCTGCGTTACTGCTCTTCAGGATGAAGACCTTCGCCGTGATATGATAATCGCCGATGTGATGGGTAATCTACGTAAGGAAGAGCTGAAAAGAGGCGTCCTTGAGGGCTTTGATCAGGAGCTGGCCCAGAGGCTTAAGGATAAGTTTGAGAGCAGATATGCCTTTGAGAATCTTAAGGGACTATACACCAAGACCACCGTTACAGAGCTCAAAAAGCACCTTCTCGAGGAAATGGGAGAGGTCTTTGGTACAGAAGCTGAGTTCATAGATGAGGATGCCATTGAGGTGCCCTTCGATATGGAAGATGTAGCAAAGGCTCCTACAGAAGGCGCGGCTGACGTTAAGACCGCGGTGATACAGCGCCTGTCCGGAGCTGACAGAGGTACCGCCTATCACAGGATCATGGAGCTTCTGGACGAGAATATCTTCGGAGATAAGAAGCTTACTGATAATGCGGCAGAGATCTTCGATGACGTTGAACCTTCCAAGACAAGGAAGATGAAGGGAACAGATCTGGACAACATATCCAAGAGAATCTATGTATGGATGAAGGATCTGGCGGACAAAAAAGTGATCCCGCCGGAATACCCGCAGTCTGTCTGGTCTGCAGATGTCACCAGATTCCTGGGTTCATCCCTGGGACAGCGTATGGCCACGGCCTACAGAACCGGTAATCTCATGAGAGAGAAGCCCTTCATGATGGGAATCTCCGCAGCTGACCTGGACTCCAAGTTCCCGCCTGAGGAGACAGTTCTTATACAGGGAATCGTTGACGCCTGGTTCTTTGAGGGCGACGACATCGTTCTCATGGATTACAAGACCGACAGAGTGGATACCGAAGAGGAACTGGTACAGCGCTACAGCATACAGCTCCAATACTACAAGAGAGCGCTGGAAGCAGCCACAGGCAAGAAAGTAAAGGAGATATATATTTATTCCTTCAGATTCGGAACTGTGATTCCTCTGAATATTGCGTAAAATGTAACAAAATGGGATTTTGATGTGAAAATAGCATAATAAACCAAGGAAATATGTGATTTTTTTGTGAACATTTTTGTTATATTTGGAAACTGATAACGTGGAAACGGTTGCGGAATGCATGGTTACTTAGCTTATTGGAAACCGGTTTTTGGTCACCCCAAAAGACGGTTTTTTTGAGCAATTTACGCATATCGCCCGCAATATCTGATAAGTTATCTGACAAATCTGCTGTTAAACTGAATACAGTTCTACAATTCCGGTGGACTAATGCACAAATAGTTGTAAACCCCTCATAAGAAAAAAATGGTGTATGCCAGTGCTATCAGATTAGCGCTGGCATGTACTATTATTGGGACAAAAATACTTTCCGACCTGCGATAGCAATAACAGATCACCACTCCCATCAGGAATGCATACACCCCCTGCACCGGATTCATATGATAGATCCCAAACAGCGAAGACGACAACATCAGGGCCCACAGGTCCTTTTTTATTGCATAATTAAGACTGTTATAAATAACGAACCTGAACACTACTTCCTCCACAATCGGAGTAAATACGCAGTACAACAGCATCATCATAACCGGCGACTCAAAAACACCAAACTGCGACTTAGCCACCTTCTGATATGATTCAGCCTCAACCAGCCCAAGCGCATTAAACAGCACTGTCAGCGCCAACGCAAAAAGTGCCCCCACCACCCCATAAACCATGTAAGTGCCCGGCGTTACACTCTTTGAAGTATCTCTATTCAGCTTACTTCTCATATATATCAAATACTTATCCAATATTTCTCCTCTTGATTATGATGTTTTTTAATTGCTAGTATTTTAGCTTCTGTGCATCTGTTTTTTAATGCTAATATTTAACACTCATGTTCACTATTTTGTCATAGGGTTTCATATTACATTTCATCTGATCTTTTTGCCATGTTTACACTTAACTAATGCAACCAGATTGCATTATTGTATCTACGTTTATTCTATCTGATTATCTCTATTAATGTGTATCTAATTTTCTTAGCTAATGTGTACCTGATTTTTACGAACATTGTGTATCAGAATTCACATACAGTAATATATCTGACTTTATCCGTGGTGGCAGGAGATCTCAGGGAGGAGTCGGGAGTAGTATGGGCGTGGGAGGGGCATTAGCTGGGCGCTGAAGAATGACAGAAATGCTCGCCTGTGAGAGAGCGCCAGGATTTATGAGCTTTGTCAAAATACCGCAACGTATCTGCCCACGGCTCGTTGTCTGACGCCCGGCCACAGCACCTCCGGGTAACCATATTAACCCATCCCGGGCGGAGTTTAGAGCCGTAGATACGCTGCGGTATTTTGACAAAGCCATAAATCCAAGCGAAAGAGCGGCGAGCATTTCTGCCATTCTTCAGCGCCCCTCCCCCCTCCCACGCCCATACAACTCCCCCTCCCTGATCCCCCTTCCGGGAAACCAATATCCCCTCTTGACAACAGCCCCCGTCAAGTGTTTAATGGATATGAACTAAATAAACCGCTAGGGGAGCTATGCTGAGAGTGTATGCGTTATGCGCGTCTAACCCTTATTACCTGATCCGGATAGTGCCGGCGTAGGGAAGCAACGGTTACATCACAGACCACATCTACACAGTCTGACTGATACACCACAATCAAGAAATAATAACCTCCTCTGAAGCGGATATCCATCAGGGGAGGATTTTTATATGTATTTATTTCTGGAAAAAGTAATTGAAGACGGAGACGTAACCTACAGTCTCACCAAGGGCGGCTATGCCTTAATGTTTGTTCTCTTTGTGGTAGCGGCCATGGCCATCAGCTATTTTACCAACAAGGACGGCAAGGGCAAAATGAGCATCAAGCAGATTTCTGTTTCAGCTCTTTGCATCGCACTCGCCTTTGTAATGTCCAATATCAAGCTCTTCAAGCTTCCTATGGGCGGCAGCGTAACACTTTTCAGTATGTTCTTCATAACCTTCATCGGATACCTCTACGGACCCAGAGTCAGCATCTCAGCTGCCTTTGCCTACGGACTTCTCCAGATGATCGTTGATCCCTATATCATCAGCGTTCCTCAGCTTGTCTGCGACTACGTGCTGGCCTTCACAGCCCTTGGCCTTGCAGGTTTCTTTTATGAGAAAAAGAACGGAATGATCATCGGATATCTTGTTGGAATATTCGGTCGTTTCATATTCTCCGTTCTCTCCGGCGTGATATTCTTCGCAGCTTATGCTCCCGAGGGAATGCATCCCGTTGTTTATTCATCCCTTTACAACGGTTCCTACATCGGAGCAGAGGCAGTACTTACGATCATCGTTCTGCTGATTCCCGCCGTACACAAGGCACTTAACCGCGTCAAGGCAGAGGTAAACGAAAAGAGCATCCGCAAGCAGGTTCAGCTTGGCTGATGCCCTTTAACAGCAATCAATCCGATATATATTTAGCGTATTTCATTCGGTCGGCAGGCGTAAGTCTGGCGACCGTTTTTATTCCCTCGGGAAGATACTCACTGGACAGTACATTTCCGCCCTGAGTCAGGGCATTTAAGATACCGCCTTCAGAATAGGGGAGCAGCAGTTCACACTCCGACGCGCCCTCCGAGAGCTTTCTTTCGATCACCGAGATCAGCTCCTCGAGACTGTCCTCAGCCTTGGCACAGATATATACCCTGTCATCCATGGACCTTGGGACATCCATCACCAGTTGGGAATTCTCCTCCTGCTCCTTCTGCACAAGGTCTGACTTGTTAAAAACATATATGACCGGAATATCACCTGCTCCTATCTCAGTGAGAGTATCCCTGGTGACATCCATATGATATCTGTACTCCGGGTCTGAGAAATCGATGACCTGCAGCAGAATATCAGCATATTTAGCCTCCTCCAGAGTGGACCTGAAGGCCTTAACAAGGGAGTGGGGCAGTTCACTGATAAAACCTACCGTGTCCGCCAGCAAAAAGGGTCTGTGACCCGGGGCATTTATTCTTCTTACGGAAGTATCAAGGGTAGCAAAGAGCATGTCCTTTTCAAGAACCAGCTTCTCATCCGCATCCTGACCGTCGCTTCCGTAATTTCTGATCATGTTGTTGAGGATTGTGGACTTGCCGGCGTTGGTGTAGCCCACAAGAGAGACTCTGGGAACTCCTGAGTTAAGCCTTCTGCTTCTCTGGGTATCACGCTCTTTTTCCACGTTTTCCAGTTCTCTTCTTAGCTCGGCCATGCGGTGTTCGATGCGTCTTCTGTCAAGCTCAAGCTGCTTCTCTCCGGAACCCTTGTTGGAGAGTCTTCCGCTGCCGCCGCCCTGTCTTGAGAGGGAGGTGCGCATATGGGCCAGTCTTGGAAGCATGTACTGAAGTTGTGCATATTCAACCTGGAGTCTTGCTTCTCTTGTTTTGGCTCTTGAGGCAAAAATCTGTAGGATAAGGCCTGTTCTGTCCATGACCTCAGTGTCCAGAGCTTTCTCAAGGTTACGAAGCTGCATGGGAGAGAGGGAGTCATTGAAGATGATGATATCCGCATCGAAGACATCGAGGGAATCCTTGATTTCCTCCACCTTGCCGCTTCCTATATAGGTGCTGTTGTCGGGAGAGGACAGGGACTGGGTCACCACTGCTGCCACCTCCAGGTCAAGGGCCTTGGTCAGCTCTTTTAATTCATTCATGGATCTCTCGAATTCGAGATCGCTTCTGTTTACGTTAAGTCCAACGAGGATTGCCCTTGGCTTAATTGTTTCCTGAATTATCTGGTGTATTGTGTTTTTCATTAAATCTCCGTTTCTGCAATAGCCGGAACAACCGGCAAAAAAATGGGAAGCCATATTAAACGGGCTTCCCAAACAGATCATTATCAATATGGCAGGATCAAAGAAGGTTAATTCCGTTCTTCTCGCACTCGGCAACCATCTCCTCGGGCCAGATAGAGCACTGAACCTCTCCGATGTGAGCCTTTCTAAGGAAGAACATGCAGATTCTTGACTGTCCGATACCGCCTCCGATGGTGTATGGAAGCTCCTTGTCGAGAATTGCCTTCTGGAAAGGAAGATTAGCACGCTCTGTGCAACCTGCCTTCTCAAGCTGGCTCATAAGGGACTTCTCATCTACACGGATACCCATGCTGGACAGCTCAAGAGCAATATCCAGAACAGGATAGTAAACAATGATATCGGCGTTGAGCTGCCAGTCATCGTAGTCAGGTGCTCTGCCGTCGTGCTTGTCTCCGGAAGCAAGTTCGTCGCCGATCTGCATGATGCAGACAGCGCCCTTAGCCTTGGAGATGTAGTACTCACGCTCCTTGGGAGTGTTGGCCGGGAACATATCCTCCAGTTCCTGGGTTGTGATAAAGAAAATATCGTCGGGAAGGATCTCTTCAATATAATCATACTGAATTGACATGAATTTCTCTGTCTTTCTGAGAACCTTGTATACGTTTCTTACTGTTTCCTTGAGGAAATCAAGGTTTCTGTCCTCTTTGCTGATGACCTTCTCCCAATCCCACTGATCAACGAAGATGGAGTGGATGTTGTCGGGAATCTCATCTCTGCGAACGGCATTCATATCCGTATAGAGGCCTTCGCCAACATTGAAGCCGTACTTCTTGAGTGCGTATCTCTTCCACTTGGCGAGAGAGTGAACGATCTCGGCGGGACGCTGATTCTCGTTCAGGATATCGAAAGAAACCGGGCGCTCAACACCGTTTAAGTTGTCGTTAAGACCTGACTCGGGAGTAACAAACAAAGGAGCGGTTACTCTCTGAAGGTTAAGTCTTGTGGCGAGCATGCCCTGAAAGAAGTCTTTTACTGTTTTGATGCCGACCTGGGTATCGTGAAGATCCAGGGCGCATTCGTATTTCTTGGGAATCTTAAGGTTTTCCATCTGATAAACTCCAATTTACCTAAATTTTTACTATTTAACATCTTAAAGCGGAACGCTTCTTATTGCAATAGTTTATCTCAAAACATTGAATATTTTTCTACAATATATATACATTTTTTTTTATTACATTAGCGAAATAAAGTATAAAAAATCTATAAAAAAATTCGAAAATCTTTCACCGTTTGTTCACAAAATCCTATTTACAAATCGATGCCAAGAGGGTATATTCTACTAAGCATTCACTTAAACGTTTACTTATACGATTTAGTTGACGTTTGGTCATTTGTGGAAAGGAAGTAGGAGATATGTTTAGACACGTAATTAAGAAAAATATTATGCTGAAACCCGCACAGGTTAAGGACTTTGTCAATGCTGCGACTAAATGTAATTTCGATGTAGATATATACTATAACAGGTACGTAGTAGACGCTAAGTCAATCCTGGGAGTTTTCGGTCTTGATCTTACACAGAAGCTCACAGTTGAGTACAGCGGTTACGACCAGAGCTTTGAGCAGGTGCTCAATTCACTTACCGTAGCATAATCGGTAGATACAATTTCATATTTAAAGTGGTAGTAAGACTCCCTATGGTATAAAATGTGCCATAGGGAGTTTTCTGTTGTGCTCCTATTACATTTCATCGGAGATCATTCACTTAATGGAGATAAAAATATCGGTCCGCGGTCTTGTGGAGTTCATCCTAAGAAGCGGAAACATAGACAATCGTATACATCAGACGTCACCCGACGCCATGCTTGAGGGCAGTAGGATCCATCGCATGATTCAAAAGAGTATGGGACCGGACTACCACGCCGAGGTGCCCCTAAGCTACAGCTATGATGCGGAAAAATATGCGCTGGTGGTGGAGGGAAGAACCGACGGCATTCTCGACAAGAATTTCGACAAACCAATATCTGAGCTGGAGGCATCTCAGGAGTCCTTCATTCCAGGCAGCAGGTACGTACCCATGATCGATGAGATCAAGGGAACCTACAGAGACCTCTCCAGAATGAGAGAGGCGGATGACCTTCATCTTGCCCAGGCCATGTGCTACGGCGCCATGTACCTTGCGGGCAGACACTATCCGGAGATCAACATCAGAATAACTTATTGCAATATCGATACTGAGGAAAAAAGGTATTTCGACAAGTCCTTTTCCTACGACGAGATCATGACCTGGTTCCTTGACCTCATCTCCAAGTACAGGAAATGGGCTGATTTCGAGTGCGAGTGGGAGACCCTCCGGACTTCATCAATCAAGGCTGTTCAGTTCCCTTTCCCCTACAGAGAGGGCCAGAAGGATCTCGCCGCCGGTGTCTACAGAACTATCGTCCATGGCAAAAAACTCTTTCTCGAAGCCCCCACAGGTACCGGCAAGACCATTTCCACCGTCTTCCCCTCCGTTAAGGCTATGGGTGAGGGCAAAACCAGCAAGATCTTCTACCTGACAGCCAAGACCATAGCAAGGACCGTTGCCGAGGAAGCCTTTGATATCCTGAGGAACGATCAGAAGCTTCGTCTTAAGAGCGTTACCATTACAGCCAAGGACAAGATCTGTTTCCTCGGAGAAGAGGAGAGGAACTGCAATCCCGAGGCATGTCCCTATGCAAAGGGTCACTATGACAGGATCAACGATTGCATTTTTGACCTGCTGACCCATGAGGACAGCTTCGACAGGGAAAAAATAGTGGAGTATGCCACAAAATACCAGGTTTGCCCCTTCGAGATGTCCCTTGACATGAGCCTTTGGGCTGATGCCGTGATCTGCGACTATAACTACGTTTTTGACCCCTTCGTATATCTTAGAAGGTTCTTTTCCGATGCCCTCAAAACGGATTACGTATTCCTTGTGGATGAGGCCCATAACCTCCTTGAAAGAGGCAGGGAGATGTACAGCGCCGTTCTTCGCAAGGAGAGCTTTCTTGAGCTTAAGAATACCATCAAGGAATATCATCCCAGCATCGCCGGACACCTTGATAAGTGCAACAAGCTTCTTTTGGAACTCAAAAGAGATTGTGACGGCTGCAAGGTCATAACTTCAATCGAGAAGCTGGCAAATGCCCTTAACAGGCTCTCTACCATTATTTCCGAGTATCTGGAGGATCATTCAGAGGGCCCCTGCAGAGAGGAACTTCTTCTGTTTTACTTTGACCTCCACAGATTCCTTGTTATCTATGACAAGCTTGATGACAAATATGTGATCTACAGCGAATTTGCTGAGGATGGGAGCTTCCTTCTAAGGCTTCGCTGCGTGGATCCTTCCGGGAACCTTGCGGAGTGCATGGGAAGAGGGCGCAGCACCATACTCTTTTCCGCCACACTTTTGCCCATTCAGTATTACAAAAAGCTGCTTGGAGGCACGGCTGAGGACTTTGAAATCTATGCCAGATCCATCTTTGACCCGTCCAAGCTTGGGCTTTTCATCGGAGCGGATGTCACCAGCAAATATTCCAAAAGAGGCCCGGAGCAGTACCACAGGATCGCCTCTTATATAGACAGCATTGTTAAGGCCAGAAGCGGCAATTACCTCATCTTTTTCCCTTCCCATCAGTTCATGGAGGAAGTGGGCGAGATCTATGAGAATGAGTTCTTCGACGAGGAGACCACAGAGCTTTTAGTTCAACAGGACTATATGAGTGAGACCTCCAGGGAGGCCTTTTTGGAGCGCTTTTCCACAGGAAATAACCTTGACCTGTCCAAGATCATCAACATGGATCTTGAGATCGTGGAGGACAAAAACGTCCTGGGCTTCTGCGTCATGGGCGGAATCTTCAGTGAGGGAATAGACCTTAAGTACGACAGTCTTATAGGAGTTATCATAGTGGGCTGCGGCATTCCCATGGTGGGCAACGAAAGAGAGATCATAAGGAGCTATTTCGATGAACAGGGAGAGGACGGCTACGACTATGCCTATAAGTTCCCGGGGATGAACAAGGTCCTTCAGGCAGCGGGAAGAGTTATCAGAACAGAAGAGGACAGAGGCGTTGTGGCCCTTCTTGATGACCGCTTTATGCAGACCGGATACAGAAGTCTGTTTCCGAGGGAATGGAAGGGGTGTAAGCGGGTATTAACCGAAACGGTCAAAACAGCCGCAGGGCAGTTCTGGAGCGGGTTCTAACCACTAAAACAAGGGTAATATATACGATTTATCATAAAAATGAGGCAAAATGGTTTACATATAAAATTAAATTACTAATTTATGTAAACCGCTATTTGTACTTAATTGATGCTAAAATAGATACAATTTATGAAAAAAGCAGAAAAATCACAAAATTGTTAGATGTTTACGACATGTGTGTCATGTGGATAACTCTGTGGAAATTGGGGATTACCTGAAAGGGTAAAAATCAAAGACCGCTAAAACAGTGGGTTTACAAGTTGTTGTGAAATAGAACCAAGAACCGTTAAAAAATTGTTATCTGACCGATTCGGTCAAATACATTATGTAAACCATATTTGAATATGACAGATGTGTCGTTTAAATTCTTGTAATACCCTATCCATGCGGAATCCGAAAATATTAGGGCGAAAAATCGGTCCTTTTTTATTCCCTTATTTTCTTGCGATAGGCACCTTGGTATTGTAGAATTATTTATATTTCTTTTGGTCATAATTCGGATTTAGCGAGGGGCGGGTATGAGAATAGAGGATTATGATTTAGATGTTCAGAGACTTAACAGGGAACTAATGACTGCCAGGTCTTCCATGTCGGGCAGTTTTATCAACATATGCAATCGTCTATTGAGAAAGGCCAAGGCCGTAGATGATATTAATCTACTGGGCTACGCTTACTACTATCTGGCAGATGCTTATTACCAGATAAGCACCAATTATCGCAGATTCAACACCAATCTTCTCAAGGCAATAGAATATCTTCAGCAGTGCGGGGATTACGAGCATCTGGCAAGGTGCTACAATCTCCTTGGTATTGACGCCATGAACCACGGCACCAAGGAGCCTGCCCTGGACTTTTTCTACGCAGGACTCAAATACTGTGAGAACATGCATGAGAGCGTTGTGCCGGGCATTATCAGATACAACATCGGTCAGATCTACTACGACAACGGTGATGTGAAGGAGGCACTGTCCCATATCCGGGCAGCCTACAGGGATATCAGGAAGAACAAGAAAGAAAGCCTGTATTACAGGAATGTTCTTTTTTGCTACTGTTTCGAAGCGGATTGCTATATGCAGCTGGATAAGCGTGAGTCTGTGGCAAAGTGCCTTGAGGGTATAGCCAAGATCGAGGCGGACCTAAGGTGCAGCAGGGATTACTTTTTGGATGTGCCGATTCTTGACATCAGAATGAGGGCCAACCACTATCTTGGCAGGATGGAAGAATATCAGGCTTATTCCGACAAGCTCTCCTATCTGATACAGAAGAACAAATATCCGCTGGACAATATGGAGGATATCTTCAGAATATGCCGCTTCTTTATGGAGACGGGAAGACTTAATGAGGCCATTGGCACAATCAAGAATATCGAGAGATCCCTGGACGACCTTAACATAACCAATCTCAAGCTCCAGGCGGCATCCCTTCGCGTGCAGCTCTATGAAAGAGTGGACGACAGCAGGGAGAAGGGCAAGGCCCTCGAGGATTTCTACAAATACAGCATGCTCCAGAACAAGGAGATCATAAGTAACTACAAGTTCTTCTCCGGTATCCGCAAGAAGCTCTCGGAGATAGAGAAGGAGAACACTCTTTTACAGAAGCAGGCGGAGACCGATCCGCTGACGGGTCTTGGCAACAGACTGGCGCTTAACAAATTCGCTGACGTGGCCTTCGACAATGCCTATAATCGCAGGACCCTTCTTGCGGTGGAGATCCTGGATGTGGACAATTTCAAGCACTACAACGATACCTACGGGCATCCCGCCGGTGACGAGTGCCTTAAGAAGATCGCCTCTCAGATTGCCAGGATATCCAGGGACAATCCCAGGATTCACGGCTTTCGCTACGGTGGAGATGAATTCGTCATTATCTATGAGAGTCTAAGAGACGATCAGGTTATGAACTATGCAGACAATCTTCGCTCGGCAGTGGCTTCCATGCAGATAGAGAGCGGTCTTGCAGGCTCTGAGGAGTATCTGTCAATATCCCAGGGTATCAGGAACTCCGTTCCCCTTGAGACCAACAAGCTCTGGGACTACATGTACGCCGCAGACAATGCCCTCTATGAGGTCAAAGGTGGCAAAAAAGGCGAGATCGTCCTGCTCCACAAGACGCAAGTGGCCGATATGCCCCGGAAGGATGGCACTGACAGCCAAACTTGACAATGAAGAACATGTAACTTATGATATTTACTAATTATATATCAAAGGTTTTGAGAAAGAGGAGTACATATCAGTCAGGCGACTAAAGAGAATGTGTCCGGCAGCAGTGCTGTCGCTGAGAGGATACAATCGTTTGCGATATGGAAGGTAGCTTTTGAACCGGACGTCCAGAAATGAGGGTTTTTCCTCAACAAACGTTCCCGCATTATCAGCGTTAGAGGATAGAGCATTTTATGATGCTGCAGAGGCAGGAGGCAGTGATGCTTTCTGTGAATTAAGGTGGTACCGCGTTAACTACGCCCTTAGCTGAGTTGTTCATTCGGCTAAGGGCGTTTTTTACCAAAAAAACGATTATCCCTTGCCGAGCAGTTTAGATCAGAGATAGGAGAAGATTATGAAGAAAGAACTTGCAAAAACCTATGATCCAAAAGGTATCGAGGGACGTCTTTACTCCAAATGGGAGGAGAAGAAGTACTTCCATGCCGAAGTTGATGAGACCAAGAAACCCTTTACCATTGTGATTCCACCCCCGAACATCACCGGTAAGCTTCACATGGGCCACGCCCTTGATAACACCATGCAGGACATTCTCATCAGATACAAGAGAATGCAGGGCTACAATGCTCTTTGGCAGCCCGGAACAGACCATGCTTCCATCGCCACAGAGGTTAAGATCATTGACACTCTTAAGGCAGAGGGCATCGACAAGAGAGACCTTGGCCGTGAGAAGTTCCTTGAGAGAGCCTGGGAGTGGAAAAAAGAGTACGGCGGAACCATCATTTCTCAGCTCAAGAAGATGGGTTCTTCCTGCGACTGGGACAGAGAGCGTTTCACCATGGATGACGGCTGTAATGAGGCTGTTACCGAGGTTTTCTGCAAGATGCATGAAAAAGGCTACATCTATAAGGGAAGCCGTATCGTTAACTGGTGTCCTGTATGTAAGACCTCTATTTCAGATGCTGAGGTTGAGTACGAGGAGCAGGCAGGCCACTTATGGCACATTAAATACCCTGTGATCGATGAGGATGGCACAGTTTCAAAGACTGAGTTCATCGAGTTCGCAACCACACGTCCCGAGACAATGCTGGGCGATACTGCAGTTGCGGTTAACCCCGATGATGACAGATACAAGAGCTTCAAGGGCAAAAAGGTTCTTCTTCCTATCGTTAACAGAGAGCTTCCTATTGTTGAGGACTCTTATGTAGATATGGAGTTTGGTACCGGCGTAGTTAAGATCACTCCCGGTCACGACCCTAACGACTTCGAGGTTGGTAAGCGTCATAACCTTGAGGAGATCAATATCCTCAACGACGATGCCACAATCAACGCAAACGGCGGCAAGTTCGAGGGCATGGACAGATATGCTGCAAGAGATGCCATCGTAAAAGAGCTGGATGAGATGGGACTTCTTGTTGAGATCGAGGATTATTCTCACAATGTAGGAACCCATGACCGTTGCCACACAACCGTTGAGCCTATGATCAAGGCACAGTGGTTCGTTAAGATGGACGAGCTCATCAAGCCCGCTGTCAAGGCAGTTAAGGAAGGCGAGATCAAGCTTATTCCTCCGAGAATGGAGAAGACATATTTCAACTGGACAGACAATATTCGTGACTGGTGTATTTCCAGACAGCTCTGGTGGGGCCACAGAATCCCTGCTTACTACTGCGACAAGTGCGGAGAGGTAGTTGTAGCCAAGGAAGCTCCTACAGTTTGTCCTAAGTGCGGACAGACCCACTTTACACAGGATCCTGATACTCTTGATACCTGGTTCTCATCAGCCCTTTGGCCTTTTGAGACCCTTGGATGGCCTCATGACACCAAGGAGCTTAAGTACTTCTTCCCTACAGACGTACTTGTAACCGGTTATGACATCATTTTCTTCTGGGTAATCAGAATGATTTTCTCAAGCTATGAGAACATGGGAACTTATCCTTTCCACACTGTTCTGTTCCATGGTCTGGTAAGAGATTCTCAGGGAAGAAAGATGAGTAAGTCCCTCGGAAACGGTATCGATCCTCTTGATATCATCGAGAACTACGGTGCTGATGCTCTCAGACTTACACTTATTACAGGTAACGCTCCCGGAAACGACATGCGCTTCTATAATGAAAGAGTTGAGAACAGCCGTAACTTTGCAAACAAGGTATGGAATGCATCAAGATTTATCATGATGAACATGGCTGATGACGCCAAGAGTGCTATCCATCAGGATATGCCCTCCGGTCTTGAGCCCGTTGATCACTGGATCATCAGTAAGCTCAACAATACCATCAAGGAAGTTACCGAGAACATGGACAAGTATGAGCTTGGCATCGCCGTTCAGAAGGTATATGACTTTATCTGGGATGAGTTCTGTGACTGGTACATCGAGATGGTTAAGCCTCGTCTCTACAACTCAGATGACAAGACTTCCCACGAGGCAGCTCTTTGGACCCTGCAGACCGTGCTTCTTAACGCACTGAAGCTCCTTCATCCTTATATGCCTTTCATCACAGAGGAGATCTTCTGCACAATGCAGGATGAGGAAGAGTCCATCATGATCTCTGAGTGGCCTGTTTACAAGGATGAGTGGAACTTCGAGGCAGACGAGAAGTCAATCGAGACCATCAAAGAGGCCGTAAGAGGCATCAGAAACGTTCGTACACAGATGAACGTTGCTCCTTCCAGAAAGGCAGCAGTATACGTAGTAAGTGACAAGGACGAGGTTCTTGATATCTTCACAAAGGGTAAGCTCTTCTTCGAGTCCCTTGCTTACGCATCAGAGTCTGTTTGCCAGAAGGATAAGTCAGGAATTGCTGAGGACGCTGTTTCAGTAGTTCTTGCAGATGCAACCTGCTATATTCCTTTCTCAGATCTTGTTGATCTTGCAGCAGAGATCGAGAGACTTACCAAGGAACAGAAGAAGCTTGAGGGTGAGCTTAAGAGATCCCAGAGCATGCTCAGCAATGAGAAGTTCCTTTCCAAGGCTCCCGCAGAGAAGATCGCAGAGGAGAAGGACAAGCAGCTAAAGTATCAGCAGACCTATGATCAGATTACAGAAAGACTTGCGCAGCTGAAAAAATAATCGCTGCCACTAAGCTGAGAGTTATGGATAACGAGTTATTAGGCAAGGCACGGAAGCTTATTGAGCGCTCCGATAATGCAGAAAAGATAACAATTGCAGAACTTGAGGATTTCCTTAACACGATTCCCAGATTCGCAGAAAAGCACTCCGCCGAAGAGACGGAGGCTTTTCTTGCGTACCTGGGTAATCCCGAGGAAAACATGAAGATAATCCATGTGGCGGGGACCAACGGCAAGGGCTCTGTCTGCAGCTATATCTCCTGGATATTGATGCGGGCGGGCTACACCGTGGGTACCTTTACTTCGCCGCATCTCGTTAAGATCAACGAGAGATTCTGCATAGATACCAAACCTATATCGGACGGTGTATTCCTGGTTGTATTTATGGAGACGCTGCGCCGAATATTTGAATACAAAGACGGGGAATTTTTCCCGACTTATTTCGAATTTCTCTTTTTTATGGCAGTACTTCTCTACGATGTATATCCGGTGGATTATCTTGTGATGGAGACCGGACTTGGGGGAAGGCTCGATGCCACCAACAGTATCAGGAAGCCGGAAGTATGCGTTATTACGGAGATCGGCTACGACCATATGCAGTACCTGGGCAACACCCTTGAGGCAATAGCCGGCGAGAAGGCCGGTATCATCAAAAAGGGCGTTCCCGTCGTATTTTTTGACAAGACCAAAGAGACCTCGAATGTTATCAAGCAGACAGCGCTAAGCCTTGATACAAGGGCGATTGCGGTGGAGAGCAGAAATATCACCGATGTACATATTAATAAGGACGAACAGGGGAATAAATACATTGCTTTTTCGTATAATTCCCTTTATGATAAATATTGTGGCCTAAAGCTATCAACCTTGGCCAAATATCAGACAGAAAATGCCGCTTTGGCGGTAACTGTCTGTGAGATCCTAAGGGATCAGGGCGCCAATATCACTGAGTTGGACATTAATGATGGACTTATCAGTGCCAAGTGGGACGGCAGGATGGAAGAGATCCGGCCGGGTATTTTTGTGGATGGAGCCCACAACATTGACGGAATAGAGGCTTTTATTGACAGCGTTTCCGGAATAGAGTGTGAAGGACGAAGGCTCCTTTTGTTCGGAATCGTAGGAGACAAGCAGTACGGAGATATCATCGACAGGCTTCTTTCCAGCGGAATATTTGATTCCGTATTTGTAGCAGTACTTAATACCGAGAGGACCGTATCCATGGGAGATCTCAAGGCGGCCTTCGAGGACAGCAAGGACAGACTGGGAATCATAGGACTTCCCATTAAATATTACAGCAATGTCCGGGATGCCGTTACCGATATTATAACCATCAGGAAATCCGGGGATATGGTATTTGCGGCAGGATCACTTTATCTCGCCGGACAGATCAAGGAAATAATTTAAGAGGCTATTATGATCAATTTTGAAGAAGAACTTAAGAAATTCAAACCAAGTCTTGAAATAGAGGATGCAGAGGACATTATCTACAAGCAGGATCTTGACGATATGTCCGATGTCATTGTTAAGCTTCTCAAGGAAGCAAGTCAGGAAGCAGATACGGCAAAGAGGGTAAGATAACATGAAGTGTTATTATTGCGGAGCCGAGCTTACCAAGGATAGCACCTGCCCGGGCTGCGGAGCCAGGGTAGGAACCTACAAGAAGATCAAGAGTCTTTCCAACAGATTCTACAATGAAGGCCTTGAGAAAGCAGGCGTTAGAGATATGACAGGCGCTGTCGAGTCCCTTCGTCAGAGCCTTAAACTTGATAAAAACAATATAAATGCCAGGAATCTTCTCGGCCTTATATATTACGACACCGGCGAAGTGGTAGCAGCCCTTGCCGAGTGGGTTATAAGTAAGAACCTTCAGTCCGATAACAATCTGGCTGACAACTATATTGATGATGTCAGAAATTCACCATCTCTTCTGGACAACATCAATCAGACCATCAAGAAATTTAATATTGCGCTTAACTACTGTCATCAAAGCAGCTACGATCTGGCGGAGATTCAGCTTAAGAAGGTGCTCCAGCTCAACAAGAGACTGGTTAAGGCACATCTTTTGCTTGCCCTTTTGTGCCTTAAAAACGGCAAGTGGGACAGAGCCAAGATCGAGTCCCAGAAGGCTCTTGAGCTTGATACGGGCAATCTGATGGCAAGAAGATATCTCAAGGAAGCTGACAGTATGCTGCTTCCCGGCGAGAGCGGCAAGCTGGTTTCCGATGTGGCTGCGGACAATGACGGCTCCATCAGATACAACAGCGGCAATGAGATGATCATTCAGCCGGTTAAGAAATCGGCAATAGCCAGATCCAGCTCCATCTGGGGAATCGTCCTTGGAATGGTGCTTGGTGTGGCGGCAGCATGCTTTTTGATCCTGCCTCAGAGAATTCAGAGTATCAACAGCAACAACCAGGCCAAGATCACTCAGATCAGCGAGGAGTCCGATTCCAAGTCGGCTCAGCTGGTGGATTATGAGCAGCAGATCGGTAACCTCCAGAAACAGGTTGAGGAGCTTCAGTCTCAGGTTACCGGCTATGAAGGCGTAGACAGTACTTCCGCTGCAATGAACAGCCTTATGGAGGCCACAGCCCTTTACATTAATGATCCCTCCGATATCGAGGGAATGGCAGGGGCTCTGGAGCATCTTGATCTTGATGCCATCGATGAGAATGTTTCTGCTGAGTTTATGTCTCTGTACAACAGCCTTATGTCACTGGTTGGACCTCAGCTTGCCACATCCTATTACAACACAGGCTATGAAGCCTACAAAGCTGAAGATTATGATACTGCTGTAGCCAATCTTTCCAAGGCATATCAGTATGACAATACAAATGTTAATACCCTGTATTATCTTGGCAACTCCTATAACGCCCAGGGCGATACGGATAAGGCCAAGGAGATCTATGATAAGGTTATCACCGATTTCCCGGGTACTCAGAGTGCTCAGGCCGCCGAAACCAAGTTGGCAGAGATTAACAATTCGGGGAACTAAATGATCAATTTTTCAGATTTAACTTTTATATTCAGGTTTTTGCCTGTTTTTCTAATAGTGTATTATCTGACCCCCATAGAGTTCAGAAAAGCCACTCTCCTTTTGGGGAGTCTGGTTTTCTACGGCTTTGGGGATCTTAGGATGCTCCCGGTTCTTCTGGGGGCTGTGTTAGTCAACTACTTTTTTGCAAGAGCTCTCCACGGCAGTGGGCAGAATAAGTTCCTGCTTGCCTTCGTCGTATTCCTGGACGTTGTAATGCTGGTGGAATTCAAGCTCCTGTCTCAGTTTGTTGACAGTTCATTCATGCCTATAGGAATCAGCTTCTTTGTATTCAAGATGATTTCATTTCAGGCAGACCTCTATCAGGGAAAAGTTAAGAATACGCCTAAGTTTATTGACACCGCTGCCTACTTTACCATGTTTCCGCAGGTGGTATCAGGCCCCATAATGCGTTTTTCGGATTTTGAAAGACACAAAGAAAACAGGACCATTCTCGAGATTTTTGAAAGAATCGAGGACGGTCTTAAGTTCTTTACAGTGGGACTTGGAATGAAGGTGCTTCTGGCAGATCATCTTGCGATGCTCTGGAATGACATCGGGACCATCGGTTATGAGAGTATTTCAACGCCGCTGGCATGGCTCGGCGCCGTTACCTATTCACTTGAGCTGTACATGGATTTCTGGGGATATTCGCTGATGGCAGCGGGAATTGGTGTTATGCTGGGATTTCCTTTTATCACCAACTTCGATCACCCCTATGCATCCCTTAGCGTATCGGAGTTCTACAGAAGATGGCATGCATCTCTTGGCTCCTGGTTTAGGGATTATGTATACATCCCGCTTGGAGGCAGCAGGAAGGGAAGCCTTCGCACTGTTTTCAATCTGCTTATCGTATGGCTTATAACCGGCTTCTGGCACGGCGTTACCCTGAACTTTATTCTCTGGGGAATGATCATTTTTCTTATCATTGTCTGTGAGAAATACATTGTTCAGAAGCTCCCCGGGGTTCTCAGATGGCTCATCGGCAAGATCAATGTGCTGGTGCTTATACCTCTTACCTGGGTTATCTTCGCGATTCCGGATTCACAGATGCTGGCAACTTACTTTACAAGACTATTCCCTTTCTTCGGAGCGGGAATATCAGTTAACCCCAATGATTTTGCCAAAAATGTCGGTATTTACGGCATTCTTATAGCTGTAGGCCTGGTGCTTCTGATTCCCAAGGTCTATGAGATATTTGAGAACCACAGAAGAAATATTGTGGTGACAATTGCAGTATTTGTGCTGTTCTGGGCCTGCGTATACAGCCTGGCCAACGCAGCAGGCAATCCGTTTATGTATTTTAGGTTTTAATCCTTGTATTAAAAGAAAGTGTAAGAGACATGAAGTTTTTCAAGACCTGCCCGATGTTTATTGCCATCGTGGTAAGTTCAATCTTCATAACGACTGTCGCAGTAGTGTTTGCAAACACTGTTTATGCGGACTATAAGGAAGGGTACGACCCGAAGAAGGCACCAATTATGGTACTTCCCATACGGGGCGCTACGGAAGGGGTATTTCCCTGGAACTATGTGCCTGAGGCAGAGCAGCCCTCACCTGAAGTGCCCGGTTCTATTGATGAACTCCTGAAACAGATGCAGGAGGATACTGTTGTCGAAGGTCCTCAGGAAGAGCCTGAGGAGGTAGTGATAGAAGAGACGGTGGAAGAGCCGGAGGTTGATATATCCGCTGGCGATGTATCAGCTAATGACGTAGAACTTGTGGAAGAGAAGATCTATGAGCCTCAGGAGGTTACTCCGGAGTACTTCGATGATGCGCTTTTCATCGGAGATTCAAGGACCGTTGGCCTGTCCGAGTATTGTCAGGAGCTGGATGAGCATGCCACCTTCTATGCCAAGGTGTCTCTCTCCATTTACACTGTGATGAAGAAAGAGTTCATCAAGACTCCCGAGGGTACCATCGGAGTTGAGGAGGCCCTTTCCAATCAGCAGTTTGGCAAGATATATATCAGCCTTGGACTTAATGAGATCGGCACAGGTACCGATGAGTATTTCGTTGAGCATTACATGGAAGTGGTGAACAGAATCCGTGAGCTTCAGCCCGATGCCATAATTTACATTCAGGGCATCATGCATGTTACAGAGAGAAAGAGTAACAGCGACAAGAATTTCAACAATGTCAACGTTGACAGAAGAAATGCAGCTCTGTCGCAGCTTGCGGACAATCAGAACATTTTTTACATTGACATGAACGAGGCGGTGGATGACGGTAACGGCAACCTTGATGGAAGCCTTTCCTTCGACGATATTCACCTCAAAGCCTCATCCTATCAGCTCTGGTATGACTACTTAAGACTCCATGCCATTGTAAAAGACTGATTCACAATTTGAAGAAAAAAACAAGATATTACTTTCTGAAAAAGGGGTGGTAAAATGTCTAGAGAAATGATTTTTAAGATGGAAAGACCGGGACTTCTTCATGAGGGAGACCCTGTTACGGTTACAGAGGGAGTGCTTCCCAGTAACTATTACTATACCATCGACCCGTCCCTTGCAATGTCGGGAAATTTCCCTTTCCGCGAGAGAATGCTGGAGAGGAAGGGCGTAGTCACCAAGGTTGAAGAGAACGCCAGAGGCTACTACGTAACCGCATTGTTCGGAGAGGATTCACAGGATAATACTTGATTATTTTTTACATATAAGGAGGTCTATTATGCAGTACATTTCTACAGACAAGGCACCGGCAGCGATCGGACCTTATTCACAGGCTATTATCGCAGGAGATTTTCTCTATGCGTCAGGACAGATTCCCATCAATCCTGAGGATGGTGAGATCGATACAACAACTATTACCGATCAGGCAGACAGAGTTTGCAGAAATATCGGAGAGATCCTCCGTGCTGCAGGAACAGACTATGAGCACGTGGTTAAGACTACCTGCTTCCTTGCTGAGATGAGTGATTTCGCTCCTTTCAATGCAGTATATGAGAAGTATTTCACAGGCAAGCCTGCCAGAAGCTGCGTTGCAGTTAAGCAGCTTCCCAGAAACGTTCTCTGTGAAGTGGAGGTTGTAGCTTACCTTAAGTAATGCACTATCGTTGGGGGAAGGGTTATGAAGCAACGACTTATTTGCGCTTGTTTGCTGGCGTCTGTCCTTCTGTCGGGATGTGGGAGTCTCGTTGGAAGGCGCAATATAGACTCCGGTTTTGCCTATATAGAGAGCCATGAATATGAGAATGCTCTTGAGAGCTTTGCCAGTGCCGAGAATAACGGGGAGGACGAATGCCTATTGCACAGAGGAAGGGGCATCGCACTTCTTAAGACCGGCGAGTATGAGCAGGCTGCCACTGAGCTGCTGGCATCCCTTGCAGCCGATGAGGGAATAGTTGATGACATGGATTTTGACACCAACTACTACCTGGCGGAGGCCTTTTTTAACATGGGTGAATACAGTAAGGCCAAGGAGGTCTATGATGCCATTCTTGGACTTCGAAGTAAGGATAGCAGTGCTTATTACCTCAGAGGTGTGGCACTTCTGGCATCTGGCGACCATGACAATGCCTATTCGGATTTCACCAGAGCCATTACCTTAAGTCCCAAGGATTATTCCATGATCATCATGATCTACAGAGCTCTTGATGAGCACGGCTACGGAGATGAGGCCACAGCCCTTCTTCAGACCGCCATGGACAACGGTCAGAACTTCATGACCAACTACGAGAAGGGGCAGATTTCCTATTACCTTGGAAATAATGCCGAGGCCCAGAGCTATCTTGAGGCCGCCAGGAACGAGAGAGATCAGGAGAAAGAGCCTGTGGTCCTTCTTCTTGGCCAGACCGGAGAGAAACAGGGCGACTACAACTACGCCATCAGCGTATACAAGACCTATATAAGCGAGAATCCGGATTCCGCCCTTGTCTACAACCAGCTTGGCATGTGTCAGATCAAGCAGGGCGATTACGAGGGAGCTGTTGCTTCCTTCCAGTCGGGACTTGCCCTTGGTGATAAGGATGTGGAGCAGGCCCTTATGCTCAATGAGATAACCGCTTATGAATATATGGGAGAGTTCGGACTTGCCTCCTCTCTGATGGAGACCTACAGGCATGACTATCCCGATGATGAAGTTGCAGCAAGAGAGAACGTTTTTCTTTCTACAAGATAATATTGTACCTTTCGATGCATCCGTGGTGCTTTTTAGTGAGCATCTTGTGGATGCATCTTTTGTTATAAGGTTTCAGATCATATTCTTTGGGGTAAAAAAGTATGGGAACAGCTACGAATTCCGTTCATGAGAGCTTAACAAAAGAATATCTGGGAAGGGCGGGAAACTGCGGCATCTACGACAGATATCCCGATATTTCAGACAGAACTGCCTGGGAAGGACTCCCGCACCGGGTCAAAAAAGAGCTTATAGAAGAGGGTGAAGAGGCTCTTAAGGAGCCCTGGACCGAGCTTCTGATCTCGGATTTTATGACTTTCAAAAGAACCGGTAACAGAGTAAGGTTCGAGGATAAGTATTTTCCCAGAAGAAGGAAACTAAATAAGCTCGTAATGGCAGAGTGCGTTGAGAATAAGGGGCGGTTCCTTGATGATATTCTGGACGGACTCTACCTAATATTGGAGGAGACCACCTGGTGTCTTCCGCCCCATACCAGCTATGAGAGAGACGCAGAGCAGGAGATACTTCCCGATGTCACCAGGCAGATCATAGACCTGTTTCAGGCAGAGAGCGGCGCTGAGGTGGCCTTTATAGAGTATCTTCTTCGCCCTGTATTTGATAAGATAAGCCCTCATATCGGAATTTATGTCAATGAGAGGCTTAAAGAGCGCATCTTTGAGCCCTATCTTCGTCAGCATTTCTGGTGGATGGGAGATGGGCAGCAGACCATGTGCAACTGGACTCCCTGGATTACCCAGAATGTTCTTATATGTGCACTTACAAGAGAAGAGGACTTTTTTACCGTAAAAGAGAGACAGCAGTTCCTGGAAAAAGCTGCTG
Source organism: Butyrivibrio sp. AE3009 (assembly GCF_000420845.1). Classification (GTDB taxonomy): domain Bacteria; phylum Bacillota; class Clostridia; order Lachnospirales; family Lachnospiraceae; genus Butyrivibrio. Next base: position 64,148 of record NZ_ATVS01000007.1, read on the forward strand.
AATCCTGCGACTATTTCCTTGATGAATACGGAGAGGACGGTGGCTGCAACGAGGGAGCCCAGTATTATTCCCATGCGGGACTGTGCCTCTTCGGATGTCTTGAGCTTATGGACTGTTCATTAAAAAGCCCTGAATTCTCAGCTATATACAAGGAAAACAAGATTAAGAATATCGCCGGCTTCATTGTAAAGATGTATGTGGGAGAGGGATACTATGTCAATTTCGCAGACTGCAGCCCTCTGGCAGGAAGGCGCTGCGCGAGGGAGTTTCTCTTTGGCAGGGCTGTTGGAGATGATGTACTTGCTTCTTTTGCTGCGGAGGATTACAGAACAGCACCAAGGAAGGACAGGCTTATATCCGGTGAGATCAATCTCTTTTACCATGTGATGCAGGCCTTTGCTGCCGGTGAGATGGAGAGTTTTGCTACAAGCGATGAGCTTCCTAAGGACTGCTACTTTGACAGCATGGGACTGATGATCGCCAGGGACAAAGTGTTTACTCTTGCAGCCAGGGCGGGAGATAACGCAGACTCCCACAATCACAATGATGTGGGCTCCTTTACTGTGTACAAGAATGGCAGGCCCTTTGTCATTGATCTTGGCGTTGGGACCTATACGGCCAAGACCTTTTCAGACAAACGCTACGAACTGTGGACAATGCAGTCCCAGTTCCACAACCTTCCTACTTTTGCGATGAGAGAGGTTGGAGATGTGCTGGGCACAGACCCTGCTGCGGATGCTAATAACCCTGATATCATCATGGAAAGAGACGGCAAAGAGTACTGCGCAACGGATGTTAACTGCATACTGTGCACTAATGTAACCGGCAGCAATGGTAAAGAAGTTAGTTCTCTCAAGATGGATATCAGCAGCGCCTATGCGGTGGGAGATAAGATAGGAGACTTGGATTTTTCCTATGAGAGGACCATTGCTCTGTGCAAGGGAACGGGAGTTATCGTAACAGACAAATACACCGGACAGCTGCCGGTGTATATGAGTATCATGACTTATATGAAGCCTGTTATTTCCGGGGATTCCTTTGGCAAAGCAGTAAATATAGATGTGGGAGACCTTGGAAGTATCCGGGTTACGGGAGGCGTCAAAAAAGTGCGGATAAGCGAATATCCCATAACCGATGCCAGATTGTCCGCAGCCTGGAAGGGCAGTGTGTATCGCATTTTGCTGGAAATGGACGAGACAGCGACTGATTACGAGTTTAGGCTTCTTTGAGCTTTCTCTTGTTTTCGTACATTTCTATGTCAGCCCGCGAGAAAACCTCCGACACAGTTGTATCGGCGTTAAATCTGGATACACCGGCTGCGATGACCACCGTTCCTCTTTCTTTGTTTTTCAGGTTGTTGGCCTCAAAGCGCTTCATTATGGAGTCGATATTGTTGTAGTCGCTGCCCTGTACAATAACCGCGAATTCATCGCCGCCCACACGAAATACCGGGCTGTGCTTGAAAAAGTTACAGATTATGCTGCAGCCGCTTTTGATAAATTCATCTCCGGCCTGATGACCTAAGGTGTCGTTTACCTGCTTCAGGCCATTAATATCAAATACTGCAATTGCAAAAGGTGACACTTTATTTGCGGATATCTGAGCGTTAAGAGTTTCTTCCGTGTCAGCATAGGCATGCTTGTTTTTTACACCGGTGAGTTCGTCCAGAATTGCTTTGTTTTCCACAGCAAAAAGGTGTTTCTCATATTCCTGTTCACGGCGAACGCGCTCATCCACATCGATGACACCGAAAATAAGTTTTTCATGATCATCTTCGCTGACCCAAACGGCACGCGCGATCACATAGTTTGGTCTGCCCTGGATGTTGAGTCTGTGGCTGTGTTCAAATATGCCTCTTGTCGCGATGGTTTTTATGATGTTTTCTTTGGTAAAGGCTGACAGGAAGCTGTTATAGTCTTCATGATAAATTCCTTTCGAACTGTTCTTTATTACTTCGTTAAAGAAGTCATCACCTTCATCCTCCATTCCCATATCCGTTATGATACCTGCCGGAGTAAATCTGGTGTAATGGCCGGTTTCCGGATCTACGGTGTAGATATAAATATAATCACCGGAGAGAGCGCCGATTCTTGAATAGACCAGCTGTTCTTCCTTTGCAAGGCTGATTATCTCGCGGTTTTTGATCAGCTCATCTACATCGCTGACGCCCATGATGATATGCTTTTCATCGCTGCCGACTCGGACAATCTTCAGGCTGACATAGGAGAGAGAATCGCCTATTAATACTCTGGTAACAAGGGAAAAGATGCCGTTATTATTAAGGGCATTCATGATTTTTTCTTTGGTAAAATCCTTGATGAACTGCGACTTATCTTCTTCCTGCATAGTGACATCGAAGTCCGGCCTGGTCAGGTCAAAGAAGTTTGTTCCTTTCGATTTTAATGTTATATCTCGGCGTGTACCGTCAGATATGTATTGGGAGAATTCTTCTGTATCCAAATCAACAAAGTACAGGGATATGTAATCAGAAGACAGAGTTCTGGCAATGTAATTGTAGGTAAGGTTGTCTTCGGAAATCTTATCTGAAATTGACAAAATAGCAATAGCGATGGCGCTGCATCCGGTAACGGGATTCTGAGCGATCCTTCTGATAAAAAGCTGCAGACTTCTTCCGTCCGGAAGACGGTCATCGACAATAAGCCGGTTTCCGTTCTTTGCGCACTGCCTTATCTGTGTTAAGGTATAGTATCCGGGGCCGGGTTTTATGGATGAAAACTCAAAGGAAGAGCTCTTTCTCATACCCGGAAGAGCAGCGGCTTCAAATTCCTTGAAGCTTTTGTTGCTTCGAATTATTTTTATCTGTTCATCGTCCATGGAAATGATGATCATCGGTAAGGTGTCAAAATAGTCTTTTAACCCGTCGCTTTCGCTCTTGGAAAAAGAAAGATCATAGAGGCTTATCTTGCCAAGCTGCTCGTAGTATTCACTCTCTGCGGGATTCTCAAAGCCTATCTGAATGCCTTCCTCGTTCCTTTTGATGATCTGAGCAAGGGAAAGCGGAGTGGTGTAGTAAAAACCCTGAAGCTTAGTGCAGCCGATCTCCTTCAAAAAGTCTGCCTGTTCTTTGACTTCCACACCTTCGGCAACGGTGTCTATACCAAGGGAGAGGGCTGTCTTAACAAGTTCTGTAAGAATAATCTGACCGTCAACGCCATCCAGGATCTTATCTACGAATATTTTATCAATCTTTAAAAGGTTGAATTTGATCTCGAGCAGGATAAGCAGTGATGAATAACCGCTTCCGTAGTCGTCCATCCACACCTTAATACCCTGGGACTGGAAGCGTTCAACCTGAGTCTTCATGAACCCAATATCTCTCGAAACAGTTCTCTCCGAGAGCTCCACAGACAGTTTATCTCTCGAGAGCCCGGAAGCATCAACTCTTTTTACGATTTCCTCCACCATGTCGCAGCACTCAAAATCCGAAGCGGCGAGATTGATGGACTCAGGAACTATGAAAAGACCGCGTTCGCCCTGGCCCTTCATCTTATTAAGGACCATTTCAACCATATACAGATCAAGTTTGTGGGTGAGTTTTTCTCTTTCGAGCACAGGAAGAAAGTCAGCTGGGCTAAAGGTTCCTTTTTCGGGATCTTCCCATCTGGCGAAGGCTTCCTCATCGGATACAAGGCCGCTGGCGGAGCGGATAAGTGGCTGATGATAAGCCTTTATCCATTCCTCTTTGATGGCTCTGTCAAGATTGTCGATGAAGTACTGATCGGTTACCTTTTCTTTGGCTTGCGTTTTCAAGGCTGCAGCTCCGTGGATTATGACTTGACAAACGGTTTACAGTATATATTTTATCAGATTTAAATTGGGGGGGTAAATTTTATTTGATTTTTTCTTTTTTTTAATAAATATACAAATAATAATTAAAGATTTGCATACTATTGATCCCGAAACAATAGTAGTATTAAAGAAGTATAGTCTATGAATAAAACAGGAGAATTTCTTATGAGTACTGATTGGAGCAGGATAGCTGACAAGATTATCAGAAAAGAGGAGAAGGTGGCTGCAAGAAGCAGAGGTAAGATTCCATACACCGCAGCCGGACATGTTTTTGACGATAAATCGGATAAAAAGGATATCTGCTGGTGGACTAACGGCTTCTACGGCGGAATGATGTGGCAGCTCTATCACGCCACAGGCAATGAGCTGTTTCGTGAGTGCGCGGAAAAGCTTGAAGTTAAGATGGATGCCGCATTCATGGATTATAACGGAATGGACCATGATGCCGGCTTTCGCTGGCTTCCAACGGCTGTCGCAAATTACAGATTGTCCGGTAGTAAAGAGTCCAAAAACAGAGGACTTCTTGCTGCGGCAAGCCTTGCAGGCAGGTTTAATTTGAAAGGCAACTTCATCAGAGCCTGGAACGACTGGGGCGATGACAGGGATACAACAGGCTGGGCAATTATCGACTGCATGATGAACCTGCCTCTTTTGTACTGGGCATCTGATGTTCTTAAGGATCCCAGATTCAAAGACATCGCAGTAGCACATGCGGATACAGCCATGGAATGGTTTATAAGGGAAGATGGATCCGTGAGGCATATTGTAGGCTTTGATCCCGTGACCGGAGAATTTGACAGAGAATACGGCGGACAGGGCTATGGCGAGGGTTCTTCCTGGACCAGGGGCCAGACCTGGGCTCTGTACGGCTTTACGCTGAGTTTCATACATACAGGCGATGAGCATTATCTTGAAACCGCCATGCAGGTTGCAGACAGATTCTGCAGCCGAATCCCTGAAGACGGCCTTATCCCCGTTGACTTCGACCAGCCCGCAGAGCCTCATTACATCGACTCCACGGCAGCAGCCATCGCATCCTGCGGACTTCTTACTCTTGAAAAAGAGCTTAAGGAAAAAGATCCTTCCAAGGCTGCCGCATACAGAGCCGCCGCAGAGAAGATGCTTTCAGCCCTTGATGAAAAGGACTGCGACTATGATCCGGAGCATGATGAGCTTCTAACAAGGTGCTCCGCTTCCTATCATGATAAGGACCATGAATTCCCGATTATCTACGGTGACTACTATTACATTGAAGCCATCTGGAAATTGACGGATAAGGAACTGTTTATCTGGTAATACGCAAAAAGTAATCACAATATGGACTTTATGGAGAGAGACAGAATGAAGTTTGAACCCAAACACCTGGACTTTGAGCTCAGCCCTTTTACAGGTCTTACAAGAGATACCTGGATAGATGCTGCAAAATATCTTCTTTCGGGAATATTTAAAAATATAGAAAATATCGAAGCTCCCGTGGTTATGCCAAGGTATGAGACCAAGATCACTTACCCTTCCAAGGATGCTCCCATGTGGCGCATCAAGGCCGAGTACTTCGAAGGCCTTGCCAGAAGCTTTTTTATCGCAGCGCCTCTTATCCATATAGAGCCGCAGCTTACCTTAAACGGGATTAATATTCGAGATTATTATAAAAAGCAGGTTCTCTGCGCCGTAACTCCCGGGGAAAAGAATTATGTACTTAATTATTCGGATATGAGAAAGCTTGATGCTTCGAACAATCCCAATGCCTGCTATCAGCAGACCGTGGAGACCGCAGCCCTTGTTATCTGCCTGTGGCTGTCAAGGGATGAGATCTGGGATACCTACACCAAGGAAGAGAAGGATAGAATAGCAGCTTTTCTCACCGACTTTGCACATTCCAATACCGTGCCCCAGAACTGGCGCCTTTTTAACATGCTGGATATGGCTTTTCTGTACATGAATGGATATCCCATTGACGAGGATATCATGAGAGACCACGCCCAGAACATCCTCGGCTACTATGTGGGAGATGGCTGGTACAGGGACGGACAGTGCTTTGACTACTATTCCTGCTGGGCCTTCAACATGTACACCGCCATCTGGAACAACTGGTACGGTTATGAAAAAGAGCCCTATATCGCGTCAAGATTCGAAGAAAACTCCAACGAACTTATGAAGACCTATCCTGACTTTTTTGACAGGGACGGCTTTACCAATATGTGGGGCAGAAGCGGCATATACAGAAACGCCGCCACCGGCGCTTTTGACGGGAATCTCCTTATGAGAGAATCCTCCATAGATCCGGGCCTGGCCAGAAGGATCTGCTCCGGATCCCTTCTTCAGTTCCTTACAAGGGACGATTTTCTCTGGGAAGGAGTGCCAACCCTTGGCTTCTACGGCCCTTTTGCACCTCTCCTTCAGGGCTATTCCTGTGCTGAGTCACCCATGTGGCTGGCCAAGGCCCTTTTGTGCCTGCATTTTCCAAAGGACCATCCCTTCTGGACCGCGAGAGAGAGCGGCGGCACCTTCGAGCAGCTGAAAAAGAATGAAACAAAGGTCACAACCCTTGATGGCCCCGGACTTTGTTTTGCAAATCACGAAGCCAACGGGATAACAGAGCTAAGAACCGCCAAGGTTATGAAGGCCAAGGATGATGAGCACGGCATGTGGAACTACAGCAAATTGGTATACAGCACCAAGTTCCCCTGGGAGAGTAAGCCCGCTCCGGACGTGGAATCCCAGCAGTATGTCCTTGAATTTCTTCCGGAGAAAAAATATCACAAGGGTAACGTAACCCTCTGGCACGGAGAATCAGACGGCGTTCTCTACAGAAGGCAGGTCTTTGACTACGAGATGGAGACCGAGGACCACTGGCGCACAGTGATGAATCTGGCTGACTTCGCAGTGCCCTGCGGAATCTTCAGAGCCGATAAGATAAGAATGTACAGAAGGCCCTTAAGGCTCACCCTTGGAAGCTTTGGCTTTCCCGACAACGGTACCGAGATCATCCACAGGGAGATGGATGGCTACAAGGCGGTTATCCTGAAAGGATATGACCACACCGGAAAGGAAAAACAGCTGGCCTTTACCATCATGGACGGCTGGAGCGATATTAAGATAATAAACAGCGAGGGTACCAACCCCGACAGCCGAAGGTCAATAGTCATTTATGCAGAGACTGTGAGGGATAAGCAGTACGGCTACGAGCCATATTTTCTTTTTTCCCAGACCATTACCAAGGAGAGCCTTGAGGACTTCTCTGAGGATGAGATATTCCCTGTGGACAGCATAGTTTACACCGATCCTCAGGGCTGCGGCGGCTACGGCCCTGTTACCATTAACTTCAAGGACGGCACGAAAAAAGTAGTTGATTTCTCGCAGATTGAGAGTAAACTTTCTCTATAATGAGAGAGGATGAATAATTATGAAAAAGGATATCTACATAAGGGAGGCCCTTCCTTCAGACGCTGAGGGACTTCTTGACATTTACCGATACTATGTTGAGGATACCGCCATCACCTTTGAGTACGATGTGCCTTCAGTAACTGAGTTTGAGGGCCGCATCCGTAAGACCCTGGAGAAGTATCCCTATATTGTGGCAGAGGACAGGGAGAGCGGTAGACTCCTTGGCTATTCCTACGCTTCCCCCTTTAAGGAGAGAGCGGCCTATCAGTGGAGCGTTGAGACCACCATCTATGTGGACAAAGACTTAAAGAGAGCCGGTCTTGGAAGACTCCTCTATAACGAGCTGGAGAAAAGGCTGGCTGACATGGGAATACTTAATGTCAACGCCTGCATCGGCTACCCCAACGGAGCTGAGGATGAGCATCTTACCTATGACAGCGTAAGATTCCATGAAAAGCTCGGCTATTCCATGGTGGGCGAATTCCACCAGTGCGGCTACAAGTTCGGACGATGGTACAACATGGTCTGGATGGAGAAGATGCTGGGAGAGCACACAGACACACCCAAAGAGATTAACCTTTTATGAACAAAAGAAATTACTCCAAAGAACTGGAAAAGAAAATAGAATCCTTCGCAAACAAAAGCCAGAGGCCAAGGCTACTCCTTCATGCCTGCTGCGCGCCCTGTTCTTCTTATTGCCTTGAATACCTGCGTGAATACTTCGACATCACAGTCTTTTTCTACAATCCCAATATCACCGAGGACGAAGAGTATAGGAAGCGTGTGGAAGAAGAGAAGAGACTCATCGCTGCCTACAACAGCCAGATCGACAGCGGCAATTTTGAGGGCATGAATTCCACCGACAAGGCCGGCAAGATACAGATCCTTGAAGGTAACTACGAGCCCAGGGAATTCTTCGAGACGGTAAAAGGGTATGAGCTGTGCCCCGAAGGCGGGGACCGCTGCAGGATATGCTTTGAACTGCGACTTGGCGAGACCGCCAGGATCGCAGCGGCGGAGGGCTTTGAGTATTTTACCACCACCCTCACCATCAGCCCGTTAAAAAACGCCGACGTCCTGAACGAAGTAGGCGAACAGGCCGCGGCGCAGATTAATTCAGACTGTGGACAGGAGAAGGTTCATTTCCTTCCCTCTGATTTTAAGAAAAAAGAAGGCTACAAGAGATCAATAGAGCTCTCCAGGCAGTTCGACCTCTACAGGCAGGACTACTGCGGATGCGGCTTCTCCAGACAGGAGAGGCACCCTCAGGACTAAGCCTTACGACTTATATTTCGTCCATCTCGTCAATGTCATGAACATCGCTGGCTCCGAAGCCGATGTTCTGCATGCTGACGGTTCTTCTGCGAAGCCTTGCGCTCTCTGAGGCCTGAAGGATGAAGTCCTTGATCTCACGGCCGTGCTTGATGTTCTTCATGACGATGGTGCGGTCAGTAACATCGGAAGTATAGAGGATGATGGTGGACATGCCGCCGATTCTCTGCATGAGAGTACTTGTGATCTCAACATCACTTATCTTGTACATATAACAGTCGTTTTCTCTGACTGTAAAAAATCCCTTGATGATGGTAAGTACATTATCGCGAATCTCATATTTGGTGAAGGTCCAGGGAAGACCAAGGAAGAGCCATCTGCACCTTTCTGTGTAGCGAAGCTCGCCCTTGGCCTCTGTGGATTCTGCGTACTGATCGGGATTGACTATTTTTGCCATTTGCATTTGTCTCCTTTAAAATATGTTGGGAATAGATAGCATTAATTATATCCTATTTATGCAGCGGCAGAAAGTGTTGTATAATACAATTGATAGTGCGCAATACAAAATATACATAAACGCAGTAACGACAACGGGAGAAAACATGATTCAGCTTGCGATTGTTGAAGACGAGGATTCCTACGCTTCTCAGCTGACGGAATACATAAATAAATATCAGGCGGAAAGCGGGAACTACTTCAAAATAACCAGATTCTCCGACGGAGATGAGATCACCAACGGCTACAAGGGCCAGTTTGACATTATCCTGATGGACATTGAGATGAAGCTCATGGACGGAATGATCGCAGCCGAGGAGATCAGAAAGCTTGATCAGGACGTGGTCATCATGTTCATCACCAACATGACCAACTACGCCATCAGAGGCTATCAGGTTGACGCCCTTGACTATGTGCTCAAGCCCGTCAGCTATTTCGCTTTTTCCCAGAAGCTTGGCCGTGCCATCGGTAAGATAAGGAAAAAGGACGTCAAATATATTTCCATAGAAATGTCCTCCGGTGTTAAAAAGGTGGACGTGGACAGTATCTTCTATATAGAAAGTGAAGGTCACAACCTTGTTTTTTACACTACCAGCGGAGAGTTCTATATTCGGGGAAAGCTCTCGGACTATGAAGAACAGCTTGCCGCCTATGGTTTTTTCAGGAGCAACAAGGGATATCTTGTGAACCTCAAGTTTGTGGACGGTGTTGAGAAGGGGAGCTGCCTCATTGCAGGCAAGCAGCTTCTTATCAGCAGAGCCAGGAAAAATGATTTTATGAGCGCCCTCACCGACTATATGACCTCGATTATGTAGTTGATACGTCGGGCAGGATACGGAGACGTAAATGGAACTGGTTTATCAGGATATACCAAGAATATATACAGCCCTTGCGGAGTGGCTGGCCTGTTTTGGCTATTGCCTGGTCCTTAAGAGGAAGGTCAAGAACGAGGACTTTATCCTCTTTACGATACTGTCGCTGGTAGTTCAGAGCATGTTTCTGGTGCTGACCAAAAGCCTTCCCGTTTACTTATGGGTGCCTTGCATGGGGATGGCGGTGGCCTTTATGTATGTGTATATGTATGCAACCTGCGACGCAACCGTCAATGTCATTGGCTATTACTGTGCCAGAGCGTTTCTTTTGGCGGAGCTTGCAGCTTCCCTTGAGTGGCAGCTGGCCTGCTATTTTTACAAATACAACAAGTCTATACTGCTGCAGTTACTTCTCCTGGTAGTGGTCTACGGAATTGTTTTTACCTGGGCTCATTACATGGAAGTCAGCATGATAAGGGGCATTTTCCAGCTGGAGATCAATAACAGAGAGCTGTGGGCTGCCATCATCATTGCCGCTGCGGTTTTCGCCTTCAGTAATCTTAGTTTTATCGTCAAGAATACCCCTTTTTCAGCCGGAGTTGTGGCGGATATCTTCTATATAAGGACCCTGGTGGACGTGGCCGGGATCATGATCCTCTACGTGTATCAGAGCCGTATCTGCGAGCTTCTTGCGGAAAAAGAGCTAAGGAACATCCATGCCATGCTCAAGGCCCAGTACGACAAGTACCGCAACTACCAGACCACCTTTGAACTCATCAACATGAAATATCATGACCTTAAGCACCAGATAGCGGGGCTTCGCGCCGAGATGAGCGATGAGAAGAGAGAGGAATGGCTCAATTCCCTGGAAGCAGAGCTGGAATCCTACAGTCCCGAGCTGGAGACGGGAAACAGCGTTCTTGATACCCTTATCGCCGGCAAAACCATGAACTGCAGGGCCAACAATATCAAGATAACCTGCGTGGCGGAGGGGGACGTCCTTGATTTCATGCACGTTGCGGACATCTGTACCATTTTTGGCAATGCCCTTGATAACGCCATTGAGAGCGTCTCTCTCATAGATGACCCGGAGAAGCGCCTGATACACATGGCCATCTCACAGAAAAAGAACTTCATCGTAGTGCAGATATCCAATTACTGCGAGAATACCATCACCATGAAAAACGGCTATCCCGTCACCACCAAGGCTGACAAGGGAAACCACGGCTTCGGACTTAAGAGTATCAGATATACAGTGGAGAAGTATCATGGAACCCTGAATTTTGCCCTTAATGACAACTGGTTTGAGCTTAAGATACTTATCCCACAGGGAAACCATTGATGATTTTGGAAAAAGAATAATTCTACCGTTTATGACAAAAATCGTACCGTTTGTGACAAAAACGGCACGATTTTTTTTGCGTGATAATCTATAGGTGTAATGGCGCGTATGTATGTGCGCAAAATTTATAGTTTCGCTTCCTGACCAGTTGCGAACACTAAAAAGAGGGAGGTTCTTTTATGTTAACTATCAACATGAGCGATGTTATGAACGTCATAACATCCATCAAATCCTATCTGATAGCTATAGGAATCATCATCGCAGTTGCAGTAGTCGTAATGATCGCTGTAATGAAGATGAAGAAGTCCACCAAGAAGCTCATCAGAGGTACAGCACTTGTTGCTATGCTCACCGGTATTGTTATTTGCGTAAATATGATCTGTACAGGTCCCATGAGCACAATGCTTGACCTTGTAAGCGGAAGCGGAACGATCACAAAAGAGACATCCGACGCTACAACCGATCTGGCTGTACAGATTGCGGAAGAGGGTATTGTCCTTGTAGAGAACGAGGCAAACACACTTCCCATTGCATCAGGCAGCAAGCTCAACGTATTCGGCTGGGCTTCCACCAATCCTATCCTTGGAGGAGCAGGATCCGGTGCTCTTAACAGCGCCTATGCAACCATCGATATCCTTCAGTCCCTCAAGGAGGCAGGTATCGAGACCAATGCGGAGCTGTCCAAGTTCTACACCGACTACAAGGCAGACAGACCTGAGGTTGGAATGTGGGCACAGGACTGGACACTTCCCGAACCCAATGTTTCTCTTTACACAGACAGTCTTATTTCAAATGCAAAAGCATTTTCTGACACAGCACTTGTTGTTATCAGCCGTTCAGGTGGTGAGGGAGCAGATCTTCCTGCCAACATGACTGCAGTGGTTGACGGATCCTTCCAGGATGGAACAACCTACACCGCAGGTGTTTATGATGACACATTAAATACTGGAAACGACTGGGATGCAGGTGATCACTATCTCCAGCTTACCAACAGAGAAGAAGAGATGATCGATCTTGTCTGCAGTAACTTCGACAAGGTTATCGTTCTTTACAACGGCGCCAATGCTTTTGAGCTTGGTTTTGTCAAGGATCATCCTCAGATCAAGTCAGTTCTCTGGGCAGCAGGAATGGGCCACGTTGGAATGAAGGCACTTGGAGAGATCATGACAGGTGCGGTTAATCCTTCAGGTAAGCTCATTGACACTTTTGTTTATGATATGGAAGAGACACCCTGGTGGAACAACTTCGGTGACTTCAATTACACAAATATGGACGAGTTCGCTGTTATTTCAACTAACTTCATGACAGGCAGCGAGTCCAGAGCAGATGTTTCCTTCGTTGATTACATCGAGGGCATCTATGTTGGATATAAGTTCTATGAGACAGCAGCAGCTGAGGGACTTATCGACTATGACAGCATTGTTCAGTATCCTTTCGGATACGGACTTTCTTACACCTCCTTCGAGCAGAAGATGGGTGAGATCACAGAGTCAAACGGCAAGATTTCCTTTGACGTAACAGTAACCAACACAGGTTCTGCAGCAGGTAAGGACGTTGTTCAGGTATACTTCAATCCTCCTTACACCAACGGCGGAATTGAGAAGGCAACAGCCAACCTCATCGCTATTGAGAAGACTGATATCCTTCAGCCCGGCGCTTCACAGACCTTCACAATTTCTTTTGATACAGAGCTTATGGCATCCTACGATTATCAGAGTGCCAAGGCATATGTTCTTGAGAGCGGAGACTATATCATCTCTGTAAACAAGGATGCACACACAGTGATCGATTCCAAGACCTATTCAGTTGGAGCCGCTGTAACCTACAACGGATCAAACAAGAGATCAACAGATCAGATCACAGCAACAAACGTATTTGATTATGCACAGGGAGATGTAACATATCTCTCAAGAAAAGATGGTTTTGCCAACTATGCAGAGGCAACCAAGGCTCCTGCAAGCTATGAGATGAACGCAGAGGCCAAGGCTACCTTCTACAACAACAGTAACTACCTGACAGCTGAGGCTACAGCAGCTGATGAAGATCCTAATGCCGCAGCAGTAACAACAGGCGCAGCTACAAGCTTAAAGCTCAAAGACCTCCGTGGTCTTGCCAAGGACGATCCCAAGTGGGATGAGCTCCTTAACAGCATGTCACTGGATGACATGAATGCACTGATCTCCCTTGGCGGATATCAGACCAACTCAGTTGATTCCATCGGCAAGGTACGTACCAATGACTGTGACGGCCCTGCATCAATCAACAACAACTTTACAGGTGTTGGATCCCTTGGATTCCCTGTAGGTGTAACTATTGCAGCAACCTTTAACAAGGATCTTGCTTATTCTTTCGGTGATTTCATCGGTAAGATGGCTAACGAGATGGACGTATCCGGCTGGTATGCCCCTGCCATGAACATCCACAGAACTGCTTTTGCAGGACGTAACTTCGAGTACTATTCAGAGGACAGCTTCCTTTCAGGTATCATTGCATCACAGGCTTGTCAGGGATCCTGGTCCAACGGAGTATATGCTTACATGAAGCATTTTGCCCTCAACGATCAGGAGCAGAACAGAATTGATATGCTCTGCACATGGTCCAATGAGCAGGCAATCCGTGAGATTTATTTAAGACCTTTCGAGATGTGCGTAAAGAACACCGATATGCTGGCTGTAATGAGCTCCTTCAACTACATCGGTAACCGTTGGGCAGGTGGTTCATCATCACTTCTTAAGACAGTTCTTCGCGATGAGTGGGGCTTCAATGGCTTCGTTCTTACCGACTACTTCGGAGTATACGGATACATGTCATCTGACCAGGCTATCCGTAACGGTACAGACTGTATGCTGGTTAACTATCCTACAGCAACCAACAATGTACAGTTCAGAGATACCAACGGCGCTCAGCAGGCTATGAGAGAAGCTACCAGGAACATTCTCTACACAGTAGTAAACAGCCGTGCTTATGCACCTGAGAATCTTTCAGAAAAAATGGCATCCTGGAAAGTACTTATGATCGTACTTGATGTTATATTTGCAGCACTGATGATCTGCCTTATGTGCATCTTCATCAAGAACTTTGGCAAGAACAGAGCCAAAGAAGAGGCAGCACAGGCAGCTGCTCAGGCAGCTGCTCAGGCAGAGAGTGCTAATACAGATTCACAAGAGTAATAATTACTGTTGATTATTCGGAAGGCGCCGGTCCAATGGGCCGGACGCCTTCTGATATTCAAACAAACAAATGGGGATAAAAATCGTGAAATATCAGAATATCATTGAGAAGATGACAATTGAACAGAAGGCTGCTTTTTTACAGGGAAAAGGAGAGTGGCAGACCTGGGAATTCGACAGTCTTGGAATACCGTCAATTTTTTGCTCTGACGGACCTCACGGCATAAGAAAGCAGGCCGGAGCGGGAGACCACCTTGGACTTAATGCATCCCTTCCCGCCACATGCTTCCCTACAGCAGCAACAATAGCAAACAGCTGGGACACCGAGCTTGGAGAGACACTGGGAGAGACTCTCGGCGAAGAGGCCATGGCCGAAGGCGTCAACGTTCTTCTTGGCCCCGGACTCAATATCAAGAGAAGTCCTCTCTGCGGACGTAATTTTGAGTATTTTTCTGAAGATCCATATCTTGCAGGCAAAATGGCAGCAGCCTATGTAAGAGGTATTCAGTCCAAAGGCGTATATGCCTGCCCTAAGCACTTTGCGGTAAATTCACAGGAGCTTCGTCGTATGGCCATGAACAGCGTGGTTGACGAGCGTACTTTAAGAGAAATCTATTTGACCGGCTTTGAGATTGCTGTAAAAGAAGGTAAGGCTAAGACAATCATGTCAGCCTATAACGAGGTTAACGGAACCTATGCCAATGAGAATAAGCATCTTTTGACTGATATTTTGAGAGAGGAATGGGGCTTTGACGGCATAGTTATCACTGACTGGGGTGCATCCAACGATCACGCTCTGGGAGTTGCTGCAGGTTCCAACCTTGAGATGCCCAATCCCGGCCTTGACTCCGCAAGAGAGCTTATCGCTGCGGTAGAAAGCGGCAAGATCAGTATTGAGGATGTGGATAAGAGAGTCGACGAGCTTCTTGACGTAGTTTATACTCTTACAGCTAATGCTAAGGATAAAAAGGATGAATTCGACATTCCTGCTCATCATGCAATAGCAAGAAGAGCTGCGGCAGAGAGTACAGTTCTTTTGAAGAACGAGGACAAGATCCTTCCTCTTAAGCCCGGCTCCAAGGTAGCGGTTATCGGCGACTTTGCCTTTGTTCCCAGATATCAGGGTGCAGGCTCCTCCATGGTTAATCCCACCAAGGTTGAGACCATCTCCGAGATCATAGGTAATTACGATCTTCAGGTTATTGGCTCCTCCAGAGGCTATTCCAGAAACGGCGAAGAGGATGCAGTGACCAAGAAGGAAGCTCTGGATATAGCAGCAAGAGCAGATTATGTCCTGTACTTCTTCGGACTTAATGAGGACAGTGAATCTGAGGGAATGGACAGAAACCATATGAGAATTCCTCAGAATCAGATAACTCTCATGCAGGAACTTGGACAGGTTAATCCCAACGTTATCGGTGTTATCAGCGCCGGATCAGCCATCGAGATGCCCTGGCATCATTACCTCAAGGCCATGATCCACTGCTACTTAAACGGACAGGCAGGAGCAGGAGCTGCTATGGATATTCTTACCGGAAGCGTCAATCCTTCAGGTAAGCTGGCGGAGACCCTTTGCAGAAGATATGAGGATACTCCCGCTTACAGATACTATCCAAGCCAGCAGAGGACTTCAGAGTACAGAGAAAGCGTTTATGTTGGCTACAGATACTATGATACAGCCGGAGTGCCGGTGGTATATCCGTTTGGATTCGGTCTTTCTTATACAACCTTTGAATACAGCGACCTCACAGTCGGTGAAAACGGCGTAGCTTTTACCCTTAAGAACACCGGAGACAGAGACGGAGCCGAGGTTTCACAGCTCTATGTATCACTTCCCGGAGCTGAGGTTTTCAGACCTGCCAAGGAGCTCAAGGGCTTTGCCAAGACTTTCCTTAAAGCAGGGGAGAGCAAGAAGGTTGAGATCGCCTTTGACGATAAGACTTTCCGCTATTTTAACGTCAAGACTAATAAGTGGGAGGTTGAAGGTGGCAGCTATGACATCCTTGTAGGTGCCAGCAGCGCTGATATCAGACTTACAGGTGAAATCAGGAAGGAAGCGACCACCGACGTACTTCCTTATGTCAAAGAGTCTCTTAAGGCCTATTACTCAGGTAAGATTGAGACCGTTAACGACGATGAATTCGAGAAGCTCCTTGGAAGATCCATTCCCGATGGAAGGTGGAGCGGCAAGCTTGGAAGGAACGATGCTCTGTGTCAGCTCTATTACGCTAAGAGCGGTCTTGGAAGGCTTGTTTACAAGGTACTTACGAACAAAAAGAAGAAGGCGGATGAAAGCGGTAAGCCGGATCTGAACATTCTTTTTGTTTACAATATGCCCTTCAGGGCGATGGCCAAGATGAGCGGCGGTATGGTCAGCATGGATATGGTTGATGGAATCGTCAAGCTCGTGAACGGACACTTCTTCGGCGGTCTTGGCACAATTATCGGCGGTTTCTTCGGAAACAGCAGGAAAAACAAGGCTTATGAAGCTAAGATTAAGGGAGGCAACAAATAATGAAATTCTGGAGCAGTTTTGCAGAAAAACATCCCAAGGCAGCGCAGTGGATAAGAGAGGGTGGCTTATTCGTGATCGTAAGTAATCTGATCACGGTATTCAAGCTGTTACTTCTTATTTTCCTTCCCGCCGCATTTGGATTCCTTGGTGATAAGGCGTTCGGTTTTCCCGGAATCCCAATCACCATGTTTGGCCATACATTCCCCTGGTATATCATAGGATACGGCCCGGATGAGGGTGGTACGGCATACTTTGTGGCATACATGATAGCAATGGTGATCGGAGAGTTCATCAACTTCTTTATCCAGAAGTACTTTGTTTTCAGGAACTATGACAAGATCGGAAAACAGGCTCTTTGGTACATCTGTGCCTTCTGTGTGATCACCTGTATCGTTAACTCCCTTAACTGCATCTGGAAGGGCGGCATCACCTATGCTATTCCTCAGAATCTTGCATGGCTTAAGGAAATCGGAACCACAGTTCTTAACGGCGGTGTCAGCATGGTAGTATTCTTCTTTGTTAACAAGATCATCTTCCCTCAGACACCCAAGGAAGAGAAGAACTAAAACGTACTCGGCAAATTTAATGTAATCGGCAAAAAAGAGAGAACTCAGATCATGAGCTCTCTCTTTTTATGATGTGAAGTCTATTTATTTCATCCTCGGAGGGGCGAGGCTATTTGTGGGAGGAGGCTATTCCGTGTATGGGGTTGGAATAGCCATGTGTAATGATTGAAAAAAGTATGTGTTGTGGGGATCAAGTAATTTGTTTTACTTGATGATCTTATATTAAAACCATAACCTAAATGCTTACTAAAGAGTTTGTGAACATTCTGTGAATGGGGTCTGACCCCAATTTTGGTTTGACTTTTCCGCTTTATCACTTTAAAATGGTACTAATTATATTTGTACTCGTGTATACAATCTTAAAAAGTGTTGTGGAAGGAGATGCCTATGAACGAATTTCTATCTCAGGTGGAACAGATCAATGGTGCAGTGAACGGTTTTGTATGGGGGCTTCCCATGCTGATACTTTTATGTGGAACGGGAGTCTTGATGACCTGTTTGACCAAGTTCTTCCAGGTAAGTCATTTTGGTCACTGGGTGAAGAACACCATCGGAAGTATTTTTACCAATTCTCATATAACAGCGCATACAGCCAAGGGAGATATGCAGATTTCCCAGTTCCAGAGCCTGTGCACGGCGCTGGCAGCAACTATCGGAACAGGTAATATCGCAGGTGTTGCGGCAGCTATTGCGGCAGGTGGACCGGGAGCTATTTTCTGGATGTGGATCGTAGCGTTCTTCGGAATGATGACCAACTTCTCCGAGAATGTCCTCGGTATCTACTATAGAAGACGTAATGAGAAGGATGAGTGGTGCGGCGGCGCCATGTACTATCTTAAGGACGGACTTGGGGCCAAAAGAGGCTGTGCACAGATCGGAGCTGCTCTTGCAGTACTGTTCAGTGTCTTCTGCGTTCTTGCATCCTTCGGCATCGGCAATATGAGCCAGATCAATTCCATTGCTGTCAACATGAATTCAGCATTTAACATTCCATACTTCGTAACAGGAATCATCCTGATGGCTCTTGCAGGTCTTGTAATCGTTGGCGGACTTAAGAGAATCGCCTCCGTAACAGAGAAGCTCGTACCTTTCATGGCAGTTATCTATGTTGTAGGAGCAATCATCGTTCTTGTGGTTAACTTTGATAAGGCCGGCGCAGTTTTTGCAGCTATCATAAAAGGAGCCTTCGGAATGAGGGCAGTTGGCGGCGGTATCGTAGGAAGCGGTGTTGCCATGGCTGTTCAGTGGGGAATGAAGCGAGGCGTTTTCTCCAACGAGGCAGGTCTTGGTTCCTCAGTTATGGTTCATTCAAGTTCCAATGTTCGTGAGCCCGTTATTCAGGGTATGTGGGGTATCTTCGAGGTATTTGCAGATACCATCATCGTATGTACACTTACTGCTTTTGCGGTATTGTCCAGCGGTCTGGTTGATCTTGATACCGGCAAGGTCCTTTCAGAGAACGTTTCCACAGCTCTTGTGGCTGAGGCTTTCTCAACAGTATTTGGCGGCGCAGGCTCTGCTTTTATCGCAATTGCAATCTTATTCTTCGCCTTCTCAACTGTTCTGGGCTGGAGCCAGTACGGCAGCAAGGGATTTGAGTATCTCTTCGGAACCAAGGCGGTTAAGGGCTATCAGATAATCTTCGTTGTATTCATAGTTATCGGAGCTACCATGGATCTGTCACTTGCATGGGATCTGTCTGATACCTTCAACGGAATGATGGCAATCCCCAACCTTATCGGTGTTATAACCCTTAGCGGCACCGTTATGAAGATCACCAAGAACTACGTTGACCGCAAGCTTCGCGGCAAGGATGTGAAGCCTATGCTTTCCGCCCTCGATGATATTCAGGAACTTCACGAAAAAGAGATCGGCTGAAAACCTCTATTTTACACTTATTTTATTCATAGTTTTTCTGCATTTTATAGAAGCATTCTATAATGATTTCGAGTATTATCGGTTAAAGGTATACAGAATACATGATTAATTGTCATTACTTTCAAGGATGAGGATGATGATATGCGGAGAACTGTTCGGGTAATAGTCGCGGCTATGCTGGTCTTTTTTGGAATCCTGGTGGCAGCGCTTTTTTCCATTGTGCTTTTTATTCTTTTTTCCAACAGACCGCAAATAGACAAGCCGGTGAAGATCGGCGGAGTTTTCATTGATTCCATAGAGGATGACGGATGGAGTGAGATCCATTACGAAGGCCTCAGCGAAGCATGCAAAGAACTTGATCTTCCCCTTGAGATCGTGGAGCATGTGGATGAGACCGCAGAGGCCACAGCGCCTGCAGTTGCGGAGCTTGTGTCCAAGGGCTGCAATTGTTTTTTCCTTACCAGTGGCGGTTTTGGTAATAACTGCCGTAAGATAATCGAGAGCTATCCCAACGTGTTTTTTTTACCGTGTCCACCGAATGTGACGCGTCCAATGTATATACCTATTTCGGAAGAATCTATGAGATGAGATATCTGGCCGGTATCATTGCCGGCTCCATGACCAAGACCAATGTCCTTGGCTTTGTGGGAGGAACCAACACTCCCCAGGTGGACAGAGGTGTCAACGCCTGTTATCTTGGCGCCAAATCAGTTAATCCCGATGTAAAACTTAAGGTCCGTTTCATCGGCTCCTGGAGCGATGAACAGGCAGAGCGCGAGGCCGCCGAGAAGCTGATATTCGAGGACGGTGCCGACACCATTTTGCTAAAGGGTAAGGTAAGTGACACCGGCATCGGTATGAAACCTGAGGATATTGATAAGAAGGCCGATGAGATCGAGGGGTATTACTTCAAGGACGACTTCGAGAATTATGGCATCAAAGTGCATGCACTTAAGAGCACTTCAAGGCTGATAGGAGCCTATGACCTGTCCGACAAGGCCAAGGCCCTTGAGGAAGCCGTGAAGGAAGGCAATATAGATTATGTCAGAGACAACAACTACGAACTGATATCGCAGTACAGGTCCTACAAAGACCTGCTTAAGTATATTTGAGGTGGCAAATGAGCGATAAAAAGATTCTTGTGGTGGACGATGACGAGATAGTACGCATGCAGACCAGGGGCATACTGTCCCGCAAATATGAGGTGGTCATGGCGGATTCCGGCGAGGCAGCCATAGAGCTGTACCGTAAGGAGAAGCCCGACATGATCCTCTCTGACCTTATGATGCCCGGAATGGACGGCTTCCAGATGGTGGAGACATTAAGGGAAAAATATGACCTTATCATCCCCGTCATGTTCATGACAGGCCTATCCAGCGACGAGAGCGAGGAAAAGAGTCTTACCAACGGCGCTGTTGACTATATCAGAAAGCCCTTCAAGGCAGACGTACTCCTTCGGCGTATCGACAACATCATGGACAACATGGAGCGCCTTAGCGGCCTTCGAAAGGCTGCGGAGAATGATCTCATGACAGGCCTCTACAACAAGACTACCAGTGCAGAGAAGATTGGTGAGATCGTAAAAAGCGGCAACGGCATCCTCATGATGATAGACCTGGATAGTTTCAAGCTGGTAAACGACATCTATGGCCATGAAAAGGGCGACATGATCCTTATCAAGTTCGCAGAGATCCTTCGCAGTGTCATGAGATCCACCGATATCGTGGGAAGGATCGGCGGCGACGAATTCATAGCCTTTTGCCAGAATACCAGAGACGAGAGAATGCTCAAGGAAAGAACTGAGTTCCTTAACCGCAAGATCGTAAGCTACGCAAAAGAGTGTCTGGCAGAGGATATGAACATCCCCCTTGGCTGCTCCATCGGCGCTTGTATCTGCCCCGACGAGGGCAATGATTACACCATGCTGTTTAACAAGGCTGACCAGGCCCTCTACGAAGTTAAGCAGAACGGCAAGCACGGCTTTAGCATCTTCAGGCAGAATGATGCAGACAAGAAGGACAATGAGTCCCACAGCACCACCGATATTAGAATGATCCTGGGCGAGAGAGCAGGCCAAAAGGGAGCCTGCGTGGTTCCGCTGGAATGCTTCACAACTCTCTACAGGTTCCTTATAAGATTTGAGCGAAACTATGCCTTTGGCATGTATTTTCTTATATTCACCCTAAGCAGCGACAAGGGTCCCATCGGAGATTATGTGGACAAATTTGTTGAGGTGGAATCCTCCTGCCTTAGAGGAAGTGACGTCATCACCAAATATGGTGAGGACAAGGTCCTTACAATGCTGATGAAGACAACGTCTGAGGATTATAACATTCCCGTGGACCGACTTATGAAGAAATGGAATGAGACGGAAGGCGCCGGGGATGTAACAGTAAAGCTCGATGCGGAGAGACTTTTTCTGGAGTAAGTTATGAATTATCTGCACAAAAATCCCAAGGTCAGTGCCCCCTATAGAGGAGATGGTTTCTCCATACATTGAACTGATCGGCCAGATAGATGCCATAGCAGCCGGTACCGCTCTGACCAATCCCACCGATCAATATGTGCAGCTCAAGGAATATATCATGGGCTTCGTATTCGAGATCCTCGCAATGTTTATCTGTTATCTAATGGCCAAGGCAGTGCTTCTCATTGCCAGAGTCGTCATATATCACAATAAGGAAAACAACGAAAGACCCCTTCTCCCCTGCCTTGCCTGGGGAATCGTGGAGGGCGTACTGTACATGGATGTTTACCTTATGATCATCACGAGACTTGAGTTCTTTAACTTCGGTAAGCTTGCTATGGGCTGGATCACCCAGGATAAGATACTGAGTTTTCTGTTTGAGCATAATGTCATTGAGTTTTTCATATAAAATCCCTGTATGAAGAGAGATAAGATCAGTGAAGAAAAGGCGAATAATAATGTGCCTGGCACTTGCAGGAAGGAAGCGTAACGGAGGCGTAGCGGAATTGGAGAGAAGCCATGTAGTGGAGGCCTGTTGGTGCCAGGCATTTTGAGAGTGATAGCGGAGAATGTAGGATTTCCGGGGTGGGGGATGTCTGCTTGGGGACTGTCCAAAATCTACAATATACCGTTAATTTCTTAAGAAAACGCCTCCAAATCTTAAGATTCTGTTCGATTGCGTGTTCGAAAGTTTCTGTGTTATATTTTTTCAGTCGTCAGGATACTACCTGACAAAACATCTATTATTTCAAGGCCTCATCGCCCATAAGTCCCAAGTTATGAAGACTTAAGAAATAACCCAATACGGCAATGATCCGCAATCATGCCCGGATACTAAATCTTGGCGCTTGAAAGGGAAATGCTGAAAAATTATAATTAAAGGAGAACGAAAATTGACAACAACTACAACAGGGATCAACAAAAAGTATAAGGACAGGCTTTTCAATTTTATTTATGGCAATCCTGAAAACAAGGAATGGACTCTAAGTCTATACAATGCTGTAAATGGCTCAGACTACACGGATCCATCATTGATTGAGTTTAACACCTTGAGCGATGTACTCTTTATGGGCATGCAGAATGATACATCATTTATCATTTTTGATATTATGAGCGTGTATGAACATCAATCGACTCTGAACTATAATATGCCACTGAGGATGCTTCAGTATGTAGGAGAACTGTATTCCGGACATATTGCAAAGCACAAGTTAAACAAATATGGGCAAAAAAGGATAATGCTCCCTGTTCCGAAACTTGTGGTGTTTTATAATGGCGGAGATTATACTGAAGATGAGGTTATACTAAGGCTGAGTGATTCCTTTAATCCCGATTACAGGGAAACTGCAGATGTAGAAGTTAAGGTTAGGATGATAAACGTGAACTATGGCAGAAATAAAGAGCTTATGAAGAACTGCAAGACTCTGAATGAATATGCCTGGTTTGTGGCTTGTGTTCTTAAGAACTTGGTAGAACACGATATAAAGGCTGCAGTCAACATAGCGCTTGATGAGATGCCCCAAAATTTTGTAATTCGAGATTTCCTTTTTTCGCACAGACAGGAGGTTGAAGGTATGCTTGATACTGAATACAACGAAGCAGAGGTTATGGAACTGTTTAGAGCAGATGGGGAAA
Source organism: Butyrivibrio sp. AE3009 (assembly GCF_000420845.1). Classification (GTDB taxonomy): domain Bacteria; phylum Bacillota; class Clostridia; order Lachnospirales; family Lachnospiraceae; genus Butyrivibrio. The sequence continues at coordinate 87,494 of NZ_ATVS01000007.1, forward strand.
AACAAGGAATTGACAAGCATCTTATTACTCTGATTTGCAAGAAAATAAAAGCAGGGAAACACATTGAAGAAATTGCAAATGAAGTGGAGGAAAGTGTTGAAGACATTGCTCCAATCTACAATATTGCAATAGATTTTGCTCCTGATTACAGTGTAGAGAGAATATATGAAAAACTGAAAGAAGAAAAGTAATACTCACATATTTAAAGTAGAATGAAACTATCTAATGATAGTATCTCCGGCAGTTCAGAAATGGGCTGCCGTTTTTATTTGCGATAGCTCTCACAGCAAGCATAGGCTGCGCTCTCCAAGCAAAACAATTAATTGCGTCCGGCCGGGAGAGGATAAACTAGGCTGGCCGGTGTGTGGAGAGAGGCAGCTGTCTTCCTGTATGATGGCGCAATTTATTTCATTCCCGAAGGGAATTTCATGCCGCAAAGCGGATTTTCACTCGCCGAAGGGTATTTCATTCTCAAGTATATTGTATCCAAAAGTATCATGAAACCGTACAATTCTTAAGAATTCTTAAGATTGTGACCGGTATGTGAACAGCGCATGAGATGCCGGATGCTGGACGTTTCTTTGGTGCTGTTTTATTCCTGATAACGCAATACCGCAAAATACTTAAGATTCCTTAAGAATTGTTTACAAACCCGCATAAATACTGTATTGTATAGATGTTGGATGTGAAAAAACTAATTACGTAATCTGCTCCATCGTGAGTAACTTATTATGTTGACGGCGTGTCCAATTCGCTACATAACATTTCGGCATGATAAGTATCTTCCAAACATAAGACCATAGGGATTGTCAGTACCCACCACAACGCACGAGCCATGACTGATATTTGGCTGATTATGTGCTTTCTTAAGGCTACCATTTTTCTAGGGGCGTCTTCAAACCTATGGGCTGAGTGTTTTGTCTCGAAAAAAATGAAAGCATACAACAGAAAGGAAAAGCATGCAAAGTAATAACTTATCACAATTCTTCCCTATGATCAGGACCAGAGTACAGATCCTTGCAGAGATCAACAGCACTCCCGCACTCAGAAGTATATTTGAGAAATGGTCCTCGCAGCAGCAGGAACGCTTTCTTGATATATGCTGTGGAACCAGAGGTTGTAAACTTCTATATGATAGTTATTTCAAAGAAATCCTAAATCCTGATACTACACCGGAAAGACTTTCAGACCTTCTTAGCATTATCCTAAAGAGGAAAGTTACAGTAAAATGCCCGCTTCCCAACGACAATTCCCGCATCGGTGATGAACTGTCCCTTGTGATAACTGATATCGTTGTGGAACTGGAGGACGGCTCGATTGCAAATATCGAGATTCAAAAGATCGGTCTTACCTTTACCGGAGAAAGGTCATCCTGCTATAGTGCGGACCTGCTTCTTAGACAATACAAGCGAGTCCGTGATGAACGAAAGAAAAAGTTCAGTTACAAGGATATTTGTCCTGTATATACAATTGTCTTTATGGAAAGCAGCCCATCTGAATTCAAAGAGTATAGGAATGCTTTCATTCATACCTTCAGATCTGTGTCAGATTCCGGGTTAAAGCTTAACATGCTTCAAAATATAGTTTTTATTCCCGTTGATAATTATCTCGATAAACTTCATAATAGAGGTAGTATAGATGGAGAATTTGAAGCATGGCTAACATTCCTTGGATGTGATGAACCGGAGTATATTATCAAACTTATCAAGGAATATCCATATTTCGAGCCTCTATATCGTGACCTGTACAACATGTGTTTAAATGTGGAGAAGGTGATGGGAATGTTTTCTGAAGAGCTTAGGATTATGGATCGAAATACGGCGAAGTATATGATTGATGAGCTACAGGATGAACTTAATGATACAAAGGCGGCTTTGAATACTGCAAATGCAACCATTGCTGAGCAGGACGCCACTATCGCAGATAAAGATGCAAAGATAGCAGATAAAGATGCAAAGTTAGCAGATAAAGATGCAACGATAGCGAAGCTCATGGCGGAGAATGAAGCTTTGAAGAAAATGAAATAATGGTTGAGACAGAGCCTTGGTGCCAGGCACTTTGATAGCGATAGCGGAGGATGTGGGATTCCCGGGGGAGCGATGTTTACTTGGGGACTGTACCGAATCACCTAAATGTGAGAAAAAGTGTATCATTTATCATTAAAAAGTTATATCATTGTAATAGAAACAGTATGACAAAGGCAATAAAACATAGGAGAATGCACCATGAAACTTATTTTTAAGATAATCGTAGTCCTATTAAACAGCTTGTTTGCATTTTTTGGAATGCTCTGCCTACTGGAGATGATTGAAAGGGAGATTACGCCTCAGGACTCATTGGTTGGTCCCGAGGATTTCTAAGGCTTATAGGTAAATTGCAAATGTATTATGTGCGGCAGCTCAGAAATGGGCTGCCGTTTTATTTCACCGTTATAGCTCCCACAGCCTGGCCCACATGTTCACAGACCTGAACTACTCCGTTCTCTACGAAGGCATCGAGAATGAAGACGATGAGAACAGATGTAACAATATGTACGCCAGATACCTCCAGGGCTACAAGTATTCCAAGCCAATACCTATCGAGCGCCTTACAGAGTTCTTTGATAAGAGGCAAAAAGAAGCTTAACGGCTACCTGTGAAACTACTGTGATAAAACTGTGATAATTCTCCTGATATCATTTTCTTATAAACAATAAGTTTGAGAGGGAGAATATAGAAATGGGAATGATCACTAAAATCTTATCATTGGGATTCACGGTTATAGTATTACTTGTAGGAAGCATGACACATTCAGACGAGAAGGCCTCTGAGGCAGCACATGAGATAGAGACACAGGCCATGGAGATCGCCTGCCACCACTGCCACAGAAACATCACAGCGGATATCAGCAAGGACAGCGCTGTATGCACCTACTGTCATGAAGTTAACGAGTTCGACGGCTGATATAAACCCCGAACCACGAATAAATACTGAATAAACGAAATAACAATAATGGAAAAATTGTCCTCCATGTCGTAGAATACCTAAGTGTGGGCTTATAGCCTACACTGGGAGAGAGAAATACTGACATGGAGGACAAAATTATAGTATGAAAAAAGGTTTTATCCGTAGAACCCTTGGCCTGTTCCTTGCTGCGTCCATTGTGATTGCACAGGTTCCGCAAGCAGCAGAGGCTTATGAGGGTGCAACGCAGTATGGGGAAGAACTCTCTGTTGAGGATTCATCTGAGGTTATGATCTCAGAGGATTTTGCATCGGATGAGAGTTCAGAAGAGGCGTCAGATTATGAGGATTCTGATGCAACAAAGAATGAAACAGAAATCGAAACAGAAATTGAAGCAGAAGTCGTAGAAGACGATACAGATTCCTATGAAGAGCTTGTTTCAGAGGATGATCTCGTATCTGAAGAAGCTGATGATGTTGCTGATGCAAAGCTCATGGCAACAAGCGGCGAATTAGGAAGTAACATCAAATGGAGCCTTGATGCTTCAGGAACCCTGACCCTCACCGGAAGCGGCGTTATGGAGGACATGCTTCCAACTACCCGTCCCTGGGAAGATTATCTGAAGAGTATCAAGAAGGTTGTGGTAAAGGACAGCATTACAACTATCGGCAAATATGCTTTCTGGGAATGCTCTAATCTGAAGGAGGTTTCTCTGGAGAGTAACATCACTTCCATCGGCGAGGAAGCCTTTTATGCGACCGCGGTTGAGAGCATTAACTTTCCCTCATCCTTAAGAGAGATTGGCAGCAATGCCTTTGAATATGCTCATCTTACAAGTGTTACACTGCCTGCATCGGTTACCGAAGTCGGCAATTGGGCTTTTGCCAATAATACAAGGCTTACTAAAGTTGTGGTAGAGACCAAGAAGATGACAGTCTCAGGAATGTATGCGTTCCAGGAGTGCCCGATTAACAGTGTGACTCTGCCCAAGGATATGACAGTAATTCCCGAATATCTTCTTCATGATGCCAAGTTCGGCGATATCAAGATCACTATTCCCAAAACCGTTAAGACCATCGGAAGAAGTGCCTTCAGTGCATCTTCCAAATCTTCCGGAACCATGGAGGTTGTATTTGAGGATGGCTCACAGCTCTCTACCATCGGGGATTCAGCATTCAGCCAGGCACGTCTTTTCAAGATCACCCTTCCTGAGAGCCTTAAGGAAATCGACGATCAGGCTTTTCATTCCACCAGAATATCTGAGATCGTAATTCCATCCAAGGTCAACAATATCGGTTCCTGGGCCTTTTCTGATAACAAGTTCCTGGCCAAGGTGACACTTAATTCAAATACCCTGACTGATTGTGAGATATTTGCTTTTGATGGCTGCGGCATAAGTCAGGTAGTCTTCGGAGATAATGTCACAGCTATTCCTGACTATCTTTTTTACAGTGCGGATTTCTCAGGATGTACAGTAACTATCCCTAAGAGGATCAAGACTATTGGTAAAGGCGCCTTTTATTCCGATGGCAAGGGAAGTATTGATGCACTTAAGTTTGAGGCCGGAAGCGAGTGTAAGAGTATCGGCAGTGAGGCTTTTGCCAACTGCAGGCTCTACGAGCTTCGCCTTCCTGACAAGCTCAAGGAGATAGGATATCAGACTTTCAGGGGAACATATATCGAGGATCTCGTGATTCCTTCGGGAGTTACCAAGATAGACGCCTGGGCATTTGGCGACTGTCCACTTCTTTCCAAGGTTACAATACCTGCGTCGGTAAAGGAAATCGGCTATCAGGCCTTCACCACCACAGGGTCCAAGGATATCATGGTCATTGTACCCAAGGGATGCTATGCCTATGATTGGATAAAAAAGAACGCAAATGACAATAATTATATTATCACCGAGAGTTTCCCCATTTCCTATGTCTTAAATGGCGGAACAAACAGCGATAAGAACCCTGTTAATTATCTAAAGGGCGAGAGCATCTCACTCTCTGCTCCTACAAGAACCGGCCATACTTTTGACGGTTGGTTCCTTGATTCCAAGTTCACCAAGGCAGCCCCGTCTGTGGACACAAGTAAGGGCGGCAAGCTCACCTTCTACGCTAAGTGGACAGCTAAGACTTATACGGTTAGTGTTAATGCAAACGGCGGTAAATTAAGCGGAGCATCAACCTTCCGGGGTACCTATGGCAAGGCTTATCCCAAGTTCACCACCACAGCCTCCAGAAACGGTTACAATTTCGCCGGCTGGTATACACTTCCCGAGGGCGGCAGCAAGATTAAGCCCGGAAGCACTGTATTTAAGCCTGAGAATCCTGACAGCGCCAAGATCTATGCTCATTGGACACCTGTTAAGTACAAGATCACCTACAGACTTGAGGGCGGCACTCAGAAGAAGGCTCCTGCGACCTACACAGCAGACAAGGACTGCGTTCTCGCAGTTCCCACCAAGACCGGCTACACCTTCGCAGGCTGGAAGGTAGAGCAGTCAGCAGGTAAAATGGCACTCTCCGGCGGCATCATCAAGGCAGGCAGCGGCAATTACGGCAACGTAACCCTGACAGCCACCTGGAACGAGAACGTATATGACCTCATCGTGCACAAGAACAATTCTTCAGACAGCAAGGATATCACCAACACCCGCAGGGTCAGATATACAGAAGAATTTGAGATGTACTCCATGGCAGGCTCCTTTGAGGGCTATCACCCCGAAAACGGCGGGAAATTTACCAGCTTCGTAGTATCAGTCAATTCCAGAGCTGACGGCAAAGGCAAGAAGTACTCCATGGCAAGTAATTACTCCGGGCTGTCAACCGGAAGTGATCCAAACGGCAAGGAAATAGCGCAGGTTCATCTGTACGCTCAGTGGGGCAAAGCAATCTTTTACCGCATCGGCTATGCGCTTGACGGCGGAACCCTTAAGACTCCTGTAAATGCCTATGATGGCAGCACAGATGTCAAGATCCCCAATCCCACCAAGACCGGCTATAAATTCACCGGCTGGGATGCGAAGTACATTAACAGCCAGATGAAGCTTTCCACCAAGGGAAATGTCACAACCATCAAAAAAGGAAGTGCCGGTGACATATACTTCGTCGCTAAGTTCACACCAATCACCTACAATGTGAAGCTTAGCACCAACGGCGGTGTATACCTTGACAAAAACAACAAGAAACAGACCACCATGCTCTTTGCATCCGGGGTTGCCTACGGCGAAGATGTTACAAAGAAAGCAGATTTCTCCGATTTCTGCAGCAAGAGGCTCTCAAGAAAGGGCTATACCTTTGCAGGCTTTGCCACCGACAAGGCAGGTAAGAACCTGGTGATTAACGCAAGCGGAAGGCCTGTGGGTCAGTACACTTCCGGCATTAAGAATCTCACCACCAAGGACAAAGCTACAGTAACTCTTTATGCAATCTGGACTAAATAAAGACCTGTAATCGGCAGAATAGATAATTTAAACGCTTCTTCTTATCGGATAGAATGAAATCGATTCTATGGACAAACGGTAAGGAGAAGCGTTTTTATGGTTAAGGAAAAGAAAGAAATGAGTAAGGCCAAAAAGATCATCATAGCCATTCTACTGATTCTGCTGACAATAGGCCTTGGATTTGCAATATGGGTAGTTGTGGTCCTGGGAATGGTATTTGGATTGTTTGACAGGCCGACTCTTAACGTATCCTCTTTTAACGGTTGTCCCGATACTGCAAGTGAGAGATATGTAGCTTACGTGGGATATGCGGATGAAAAAGAGCTGATATGCCTATATGATGTTGATACTGACAGCACCAGGACGATCGCTGTTATAGATCCTGAGGATTATTATCTTGTGTATGATCCGGTGCTTAAGGGTGACACTGTTGAATACAAAGTAAGAGATGATGATAATGACTTCGTTATCTATACCTATCACATAGGTAGCGAAGAACTGGAAGCTACCGAGCCGGTACATGATCATACCTACGGATATGATGTATGGAACAGCCTTACAGCAGAGATTGAGACACCGGAATACGGAATGGTCACCCTTTCTTCCAGTCATCTGGATCCATATTATACATGTACTGTTAATGGGGAATCTTTTCCGGTAGAAGTTGTTACATCCAAGGTTGACGATGAGGCCTCCATTTATTCAGAGGACTGCACCTACGAAAACGGTATTATCTATGCCAAGGTCATGTATCATGAGGATCCCTGGTCCAAAAGAGAAGGGTACTTCGCAGATCACAATCAGGCGGACAGGGCAGCCAGAAAAGAGGCAATTGTTGCCATAAACCCTGCAGACCACTCCTCTAAGATAATATACAAATGCAAGACCTACAAAGAGAGAATAATAGGTTACAGGGACGGAGCGGTGTATTATTACAAAAACGGTTTTCTCGTAAAATATAACTTGGAAAGCCGTAAGAAAGAAACAATAAGTAGCTTTGTCGTAGGAAGAACGCTGGTTTTTGCCTGGTGTAAAAACGATCTGGTTCTTCTAAATGTTGATAATTCTTATTACCACACCTATAAGGTTGAAAAGGTAATATATGAGTTCTAAATAAGGCCAAATTTCTCAAGGCCTATAAGGATGCCGTCGTCTTCCAGATTGGCAGTTACAAAATCCGCGATCTGAGCGATCTCATCACTGGAGCGGCCCATGGCAACTGCGATACCGGCTTCCTCCAGCATCTCCTTGTCGTTGATGCTGTCGCCGAAGGCAATGGTGTCCGCTGCATCTACATTAAGAAGTTCGCAGACCTTGCGGATACCGGTTCCCTTGTTATAGCCCTTGGGAACCATCTCCCAGATAGTGGGAGTGTGAACCATATAGTCATACAGATCGGATAGCTCTTCGCTGCACTGCGCACTGGTTTCAGGGTTGCAGGTGACGGAGAGCTTGTTTATTTCCCATTTTCCCCATGAGTTTCTGATTCCGCGAAGTCTCTCACCCATTTCCCGCATTACCTTTTCGCCGTACATATCTCCGGTGTAGTCGGATTTCTCCATATAGAGATGTTCAGGGCCTTCAAGGATTGGCTTGAAGCCGTATTTGTTCATGGCTTCCATGGTCCGGATTGCGTCATCCCTGGATATCAGGCGGTTGAAGATGGTCTTACCTTCATATTCGATCATGCATCCGCAGGAGGATACAATGCCGTCCCACCCTATATCAAGGAGCTCTTTATTAGTGACAAAGGCTCTGGCTCTTCCTGTATTTATGAAGCATTTGTGGCCCTTTGCCCTGGCCCTTCTGATGCCTTCTTTGGCGCTCTCAGGTATGTAGTTCTTGTAATCCCATAGTGTTCCGTCTATATCGAAAAATATGATCATATTCAGGTCCTTTCTATAATTTCAGAAGTCTAACCGCTGCCGCAGTGTTTGTCAAATCAGCTAAGGATTCGCTTAAGAAAATTTTAACTTGACAATATGTAGTTAGCTACCTATCATGGAATATGTATCATGCTACATATATATAATTGTCACGAATGAGAGGTGAGACATGAACTGCGAAGAAGATCCAAGGCAATTCTTCAGAGACAGAGAGCATGAGCCCACGAGCTTCAAGTTCAAGCTTATCCATGAATCCTTCGCTGCCATTATCAATAGACAGCTGAAGGAGGACGATATGACCTTTTCCCAGCTGATGCTTATATCCTACGTGTGGGAGAAGAGGAATCAGAAGGTCACCCAGAAGGACATATCCAAGGCTCTGCACATCAAGCATCCCACCACCATCGGTCTTCTTAAGAGACTCGAGGAAAAGGAGATGCTGAAGGTAGTGGTTGATCCTGACAACAGAAAATACAGGAATATCGCTCTGACTCCTAAGGGCGAGAAATTTGTGAAGCACAACAAGGAGAGAAAAAGATACACCGATTCATACCTGACCGAGGGCATGACCACGGAAGAAGTTACGGAGCTTAGAAGGCTCCTTGACAAGGTCATAGACAACATGAAGGAACTTCGGGAAGAAACTATGAACTGCGATGATCTTAACAAGAGTGAATAACAATTCAGGAGAGAATCTATGCTAAAAACACTTTTAAAACAGGTAAAGGAATACAAGCTTGCCTCCTTCCTTACGCCCCTTTTCATGGTCCTGGAGGTTATCTGCGAGATGATAATCCCTATTCTTATGGCCAAGATCGTGGATGACGGTATCGGATTTAACAATCCAAACGGAGGAAGCATGGGCGTCATCTTCAGGGTTGGAGCAATGATGATCGTCATCGCTTTGCTCGGACTTTTTGCCGGACTTGGCGGAGCCTATTACGGTTCACAGGCATCCACAGGTTTTGCCAAGAACCTCAGGAAGGCTATGTTTGACAACATTCAGACCTTCTCCTTTGCCAATATCGACAAATTTTCAACTTCAGGTCTTGTAACAAGACTTACAACAGACGTAACCAATATTCAGAACGCCTACATGATGACCCTCAGAATGGCCATGAGAGCGCCTGCATCCCTTATTATCGCCATGGTTGCAGCCTTTACCATCAGTCCCAGACTTGCCAGCATCTATCTGGTGGCAGTTCTGTTCCTGTCGGTTCTTATGGTGATCATCATGAACACGGCCACCAAGTATTTCAAGCAGGTATTTGAGAAGTACGACAAGCTCAATGAGAGCGTACAGGAGAACGTATCCGCAATCCGCGTGGTCAAGGCCTATGTCCGTGAAGAATATGAGAATGACAAGTTCAAGAAGGCTGCCCTTAACATCTATCACATGTTCGTTAAGGCGGAGAAGAACCTTGTTATGATAAGTCCCGTAATGTCAGGAACTGTATATATCTGTATCCTTCTGGTGAGCTGGTTCGGTGCTCATATGATAGTTTCAAATGAGCTTACCACCGGCGGACTTATGAGTCTTCTTACCTACTGCATGACCATCCTCATGAATCTCATGATGCTTGGTATGATCTTCGTAATGCTGACAATGGCTCAGGCCAGCGGCAAGCGTATCGCAGAGGTTATCGAGGAGAAGGCCACCATCACCAACAAGGATGGCGCTGTCAAGGAAGTTAAGGACGGCAGCATTTCCTTTGAGCATGTGGATTTTGCCTACAATACAACCTCCGAGGAGCCTGTTCTTAAGGATATTAACCTTGATATCAAATCGGGAGAGACCATCGGAATCATCGGAGGAACCGGTTCTGCCAAGTCTTCGCTGGTTAACCTTATCAGCAGACTCTACGATGTTACGGGGGGCAGCATCAAGGTCGGCGGTGTGGACGTAAGGGACTATGACATGGAGACCCTGCGAGATCAGGTATCCGTTGTACTTCAGAAAAACGTTCTTTTCTCCGGAACTATTCTTGACAACCTCCGTTGGGGTGACAAGAACGCCACCGAGGAGGAGTGCAAGAGAGCCTGCAGAATGGCCTGCGCCGACGAATTCATTGAGAGAATGCCGGATGGCTACAACACCGAGATAGAGCAGGGCGGAACCAATGTATCCGGCGGACAGAGGCAGCGTCTATGTATCGCAAGAGCCCTTCTCAAAAAGCCCAAGATCCTTATCCTGGACGATTCCACCAGCGCTGTTGATACAGCAACGGATGCCAAGATCAGGAAGGCCTTTGCCGAGGAGATTCCCAGAACCACCAAGCTTATTATCGCTCAGCGTATCAGTTCAGTTCAGAACTGCGACCGCATCATTGTAATGGACGACGGCTGTGTAAACGGCTTCGGAACCCATGAGGAGCTTCTTAAGACCAATGAGATCTACAGAGAAGTATACGAGTCACAGACCGGAGCTTCCGGAGATGCAGATTTCGACCAGGCAGGCTGAGAGTAAAGGAGAAAAGAAATGGCAGAAGAAAAACAGGTTAAACCGGGCCCCGGAAGACCAAGGCAGGGAATGCCCCGTCCCAAGGTAGAGAACCCCGGCAAGCTTTTTGCGAGAATCATGGGATATGTGTTTAAATTCTATCCCGTTCATATGATAATTATTGTTCTTTGTATCTTTGTAACAGTATTTTCAAGCGTACAGGGAACCCTTTTTACCAAGACACTTATAGACGGCTATATCAAGCCTATGCTTGATTCGGGAAGCAATGATTACAGCGAGCTTCTCAAGGCCATGGCGAGAGTTGCCATATTCTACGGAACAGGCGTACTTGCTGCATTTATTCAGTCCTATACAATGATCTTCATTAACCAGGGCACACTTAAGAGACTTCGTGAGGATCTCTTCGAGCACATGGAGAGCCTTCCAATCAAGTATTTTGACACTCATGCCCACGGAGATATCATGTCGATCTACACCAACGATATCGATACTCTCCGTCAGATGATAAGTCAGAGTATACCTCAGATGCTGAACTCAGCAATCACGATTGTCAGCGTTCTGGCATCAATGCTGGTTCTGAGCATACCTCTTACCATCGTAACCCTTGTAATGGTTGCAGTTATGTTGTTCTGTTCAGCCAAGGCCACCAAGGCTTCCGGTAAGAACTTCGTTGCTCAGCAGAAGAATATCGGTGCTCTCAACGGCTATATCGAGGAGATGATGACAGGACAGAAGGTAGTCAAGGTCTTCAATCATGAGAGCGAAGCCGTCGTTAAGTTCGATGAGCTCAACGAGGAGCTGTACAAGAGTGCGTTCAAGGCCAATGCCTATTCCGGAGCCCTTGGTCCCATCAATGCACAGCTTGGCAATACCAGCTATGTAATCTGTGCTATTGTGGGCGGTGCCATCGCACTGTCGGGAAATGTGACCTTCGGACTCTCGGTCGGTGCACTGGCCAGCTTCCTTACCTTCAACAAGAACTTCTCAATGCCCATCAACCAGGTCAGCATGCAGTTCAACTCGATCATCATGGCTCTTGCCGGAGCAGAGCGTATCTTCAAGCTCCTGGATGAGCAGCCTGAGACCGATGAAGGCTATGTAATGCTGGTTGATTCTGAGGAGAAGAACGGTGAGATCGTTGAGGCAGACCACCACACAGGACACTGGGCCTGGAAGCATTATCACAAAGCCAGCGATACAACCACCTACCAGCCCATGGAAGGTGATGTTACCTTCAACGGCGTTGACTTCGGCTATACGGATGAGAAGATGGTTCTTCATGACATCGTGCTCCATGCGCTTCCCGGTCAGAAGATTGCTTTTGTAGGCTCCACCGGTGCGGGTAAGACCACGATCACCAACCTGATCAACAGATTCTACGACATTCAGGACGGTAAGATCAGGTACGATAATATCAACGTCAACAAGATCAAGAAGGCAGACCTTAGAAGGTCCCTTGGTATCGTTCTTCAGGATACACATCTTTTTACCGGCACGGTTATGGAGAATATCCGCTACGGTAAGCTGAATGCCACAGACGAAGAGGTCAAGGCAGCAGCCAAGCTTGCCAATGCCCACAGCTTCATCAAGAGGCTCCCTGACGGCTACAACACCATGCTCACCGGTGACGGAGCCAATCTGTCACAGGGTCAGCGCCAGCTCCTTGCAATTGCAAGGGCGGCCATTGCAGATCCTCCGGTTCTTATCCTGGATGAGGCTACTTCCTCCATCGATACCAGAACAGAGAAGATCGTTCAGGACGGTATGGACAAGCTTATGAAGGGCAGAACCACCTTCGTCATTGCACACAGACTTTCAACTGTACGAAATAGCGATTGTATTATCGTTTTGGAACAGGGAAGGATAATCGAGCAGGGAACCCACGACGAGCTTATTGCCAAGGGTCAGAAGTATTATCAGCTTTACACGGGTATGAAGAGCGAAACTGCTTGATATATAAGGAAACTATTGAATTTTTAAGGGCCGGTCGGCATATAGACCGGTCCTATTTTAATTGTTAAATTTTTATAAAAAAAAACATTTGATATTTCGATTTGTTATAGTATAATAAAAAGCTGTCTGCGTTTCGGAGAAACATTTTTTTATTAGATTGGGTAGGTAAAGCATGGATATCAGAATTGAAAATCTAACAAAAACTTATGGTAGTCTTAATGCGGTAGATCACATGAATCTTACTGTAAAAGACGGTGAATTGGTGGGCCTTCTGGGACCCTCCGGCTGTGGTAAGTCAACCACACTTTTTATGCTTTCGGGTCTTACTACCCCTACACAGGGTAAGATCTATTTCGGCGACAAGGATGTAACTTCCATTGCTCCCGAGGATCGTGAAATCGGTCTTGTATTTCAGAATTATGCTCTTTATCCTCATATGACTGTAGAGGATAATATCACATTTCCGCTTATCAACCGCGGAATCAAGAAGGCTCCTGCAAGGGAGATGGCTCTTGAGATCGCCAAGGTCGTTAAGATCGACCAGTACATGAAGAGAAAGCCCAGTGAGCTTTCAGGCGGTCAGCAGCAGAGAGTTGCCATCGCAAGAGCACTTGTCAAGAAACCCCAGGTACTTCTTCTGGACGAACCCTTATCCAACCTTGATGCTAAGCTTCGTGTAGCAACAAGAGAAGAGATCAGACGTATCCAGCAGGAAGTTAAGATCACAACCATCTTCGTAACCCACGACCAGGAAGAGGCTATGAGTATCTCCGATCGTATTGCAGTTATGAAGGAAGGTGTGCTTCAGCAGTATGAGGTTCCTCAGACCATGTACCTCAATCCTGCCAACGAATTCGTAGCAAACTTCCTCGGAACACCCGAGATCAACAATATCGAAGTTGACGTTAATGACGGCGTTATCTCCTCAGGCGGTATGGTTCTCAGAACAGGCGCCAAGCTCGCTGACGGACATTATCATGCAGGAATCAGACCTGAGTCCTTCTACATCGATGATAACGGCAATTCCTTCAAGGTGGACAACCTTCGTATGACAGGACGTGACCTCCTTCTTTTCTCCAAGCTTGGTGAGAAGGTTGTACGTATCCTCGTTCATTCTTACATGCAGGTAGCAGAAGGTGATTCTGTTAAGACTTCTGTTCGTGAAGGCCATATCCTGGTATTTGATGACCAGGAGAAGCTCATCGGCAGATTCTGATCCAAGGGAAGGGAGTTATTATAATGGATAAAAAGAGTGCAAAGGGATATTTATATCTCCTTCCGTCCATGATCATTATGATCTGCTTCACAATATATCCTCTTATAAGAGCCATCGTTATGAGCTTTTTGGGGGATTACAGCATTATCAACGGCAGCTACAAGTCAATCGGCTTTGATAACTACAAGGCGCTGTTTGCCGATCCTGATTTTGCTATGTCACTTAAGAACACCACAATCTACGTTGTGTGCGTTGTGCCTGTATCCATCATGCTTTCACTTATCATTGCGGTTCTTATCAACAGCTGCAAGAAGACCAAGGCACTTTTCCAGACAATCTATTTCCTTCCTTACGTTACCAGCGTAATCGCCATCGGTATCGTATGGAGATGGATGTTCAACAGTAATTACGGTCTCATCAACTTCATGCTGGGACTTATCGGAATTGAGCCTATTCAGTGGCTTAATCTTCCGCAGTATGCTATGCCTGCTCTTATCATTTTCGCTATCTGGAAGAGCATGGCCTTCAATATTCTTATTTTCCTGGCTGGTCTTCAGACTATTCCCGAGGATCTCTACAGGGCAGCAAGAATTGACTCTACACCCAAGTTTAGAGTATTTACCAAGATCACGGTTCCTCAGCTTGCACCCATGATCGTTTATTCCAGCGTTATCGGAATGATCGGTGCCTTCAAGGTGTACAACGAGGTATTCTCACTGTTCCAGGGAAAAGCCGGCCCCGCCAACAAGGCAATGACTATCGTTTACTACATTTACGATAAGTTCTACAACAGCTACAAGTACGGCGTTGCTGCTGCAGGCAGTGTTGTCCTGTTCATAATTATTCTTATCTTCACCAGGGTTCAGCTTCGTGTAACCGGTGGCAATAAGAAATAAAAGAGGGTATAGCTATGAATAATAAGAGAAATATTGGAAATATTATCGGGACAGTACTGAAGTTTGCAGTACTGATCCTGGGATCTGTTTTTACTATATTGCCCTTCGTATGGATGATCTCATCTTCACTTAAGACACCCAGCGAACTGGTTGCAATTCCGCCTGCGCTGTTTCCGGAGACTCCTCAGTGGGTTAACTACAAGGAGGCCTGGGCAGCAGCACCTTTTGCAAGATATTTTGTGAACACACTGATCGTTACACTGTGCACCACCTGCGGCGTACTGGTAACTACAGTGCTGTCAGCCTTCGCATTTTCAAGACTTAATTTCCCCGGCAAGAAGACAGTGTTCTCTCTTTTCCTTGCAACACTGATGATCCCCGGCGAGATGCTTATCATCACCAACTATGAGACTATCATCAAGCTCAAGTGGATCGATTCCTACAAGGCCATGATCGTACCTTGGATCTCAAGTGCCTTTTACATTTATCTGCTGACACGTTTCTTCATGCAGGTACCTGAGTCACTTTACCTTGCAGCCAAGGTTGACAAGTGCTCTGATTTCAAATATATGATCAAGATCATGGTACCCATGAACAAATCGGCCATTTTCTCAATTGCGATCCTGAACATCATCAGTAGCTGGAACGCATTCCTGTGGCCACTGCTTGTTACAAACTCACAGGAGATGAGAGTTCTTTCCAACGGACTTGTTCGTTTCCAGACTGAGGCAGGCTCTTCCACAGAGCTTATCATGGCCGCATCCTGTATGCTGGTTATGCCTATCATCATCATCTATCTGTTCCTTAGAAAGTACATCATCGAAGGTGTTACAAGAAGCGGACTTAAGGGATGATATTGGGGTTATTTTGATCTAAGGGCAATTATGCCTTAGAAGATATTTTTTTTACATCCGCGATGCGGAAAGGAAGGAGAATAGTATTATGAAACTGAAAAAATTTGGTGCCGGCGTACTTGCTATGGCTATGGCTGCATCCATGATGGTTGGATGTGGTGAGACAGCTCCCGCAACAACAGAGGCTCCTGCAGAGACACCTGCTACTGAGGCTCCTGCAACAACAGAGGCAACAACAGAGGCTGCTGCTACAGAGGAAGCTCCTGCTGCTGAGGCTAAGTCAATCGAAGCAACAGAGATTACTTTCTGGCACGCTATGAACGGCAATCTTGAGACTGTTCTTACACAGATCACAGATGAGTTCAATGCAAACAACGAGTATGGCATCAAGGTTACACTTGTAAACCAGGGTGCATACGGCGACCTTCAGACCAAGCTTCAGGCTTCAGCTGCTGCTGATGCTCTTCCTGATCTTGCTCAGGCTTACAACAACTGGCTTACACCTTACATCGACAAGGTAGTTAAGCTTGATGATTTCGTAGCAACTGATTTCGATAACTGGGATGACATCGTTTCAGCTTATCGTGATGAGTGCTCAGAGTTCGGCTTCATCCACGCTGTTCCTTACAACAAGTCAACTTATGTTCTTTTCTACAACAAGACAATGTTCGATGAGCTCGGAATCGAAGTTCCTCAGACTTGGGCTGATGTAGAGGCTGCTGCTAAGACAGTTATGGATTCCAAGAACATCGCTTTCATCGGTTACGATGATCTTGCAGGTGCTGTTGAGGCTTCTCTTCACCAGAACGGAAGTGACTACGTAGATGCTACAGGCGCTCTTTTCAACGATGAGAAGGGTCTTGAGACCTGCGAGTACCTTTCAAACCTTTACAACAATGGCTATGCTCGTCTTGTTGGTGAGGACGGATACTTCTCAAATGTTCTCAGCAACCAGATGATCGCTTCTTACATCGGATCTTCAGCCGGTGTTTCTTACATCAAGGCTGAGGGCTGGGATCTTGGAGTAGCTCCTATCCCCGGAAACGTTGCTAAGGCAGCTAACATGGCTGGTACAAACATCGTTATGTTCTCACAGGATTCTAACAAGCAGCTTGCAGCTTGGGAGTACCTCAAGTACATCACAAGCACAGACGCTGTAGTAGAGTGGGCTGTAGGAACAGGTTACCTTCCTATCAGAACATCTGCTTACGAGACAGATGCTTACAAGGCATACATGGATGAGAACGTTTGCGCTAAGGCTTGCTACGAGCAGTCCAAGGACTTCTTCTTCTCACCTACATTTGATGCATCAAATGATATCAGAAGCACAGTTCCTTCAACTGTTGAGCAGCTTGTTTATGACAAGGCAGACGCTCAGAAGTGGCTTGACACTATCGTTGAAGCAATCAACGCTCAGTATTAATACATTTCTGATCAATTGAATTAAATGAAAGTTGGGGCTGCCTGCCATGTGGCGGGCGGCCTTTTTTCTCCTTTTTGAGGTGTGTTATGGCTAAACTTACTTTTATAAGTGGACTTAGGGAAATAGGCGGAACGGTTGTGGCAGTGGAAACAGAGACCACTATCTGCCTCTTTGATTTCGGATTTGCTTATGCGGACAGAATAGATGATAAGGTCAGGCTCCGTCCGGGAAACGAAGCCTATGACTATGTAAGGCTCGGGGTACTTAATGCCATCGACGGCATCTATGAGCCTGAGACTGCACATAAGCTCGGGGTTAAGGCCTATGGCGAAACGGATAAAGAGATATTCATAATCATTTCTCATATGCATATCGACCACATGGGTGGTCTGGGAGCCCTTGACCAAGGCGTTCCTGTGTATATGAGTGCTGATTCTGCACGGCTATATCACGAGATGGGAGTAATGGGAGAGCTGGAGATAAGAGAGCATGAAAAGGTTCTTCCCATAGATTATGACGCATCTGTCACCGTAGGAGATATCAAGGTAACCTGTGTGCAGGTGGACCACGATGTCATCGGAGCCTGCGGTTTTCTGATCGAAGCAGATGGGAAAAAAATCTGCTATACCGGAGATTACAGATACCACGGCTATCATCCTGAGATAAGCGCAGCCTTTGCCGAGAAATGCAAGGGCGCGGATCTGATGATCAGCGAAGGCGTCACCATCAGTTTCGCTGATGTGGACATGCTGTCTCTTGAAGGACCTGTAAGAGACCATACCGAGTCAACTCTCCTTGAGGAGTTCAAAAATCATGCTCTTGAAGAAGAGAAGCTCCTTGTTATTAATAACTACAACAGAAATGTTGAGAGGATCCACAGGTTCATTGAAGTTCTGGCTGAGTGCGGAAGAACCATGGTGCTTGAGCCTGAGCAGGCCGACTATGTGGCAGCCTTTTATCCCGAAGATAACTTCGCCGTATACCTTCCTGAGGGCGGGGAGCTCAAGGCGCCTCTTCTTAAGAACAGGCCTGTTGTCATCAGAAAAATGCTGCTGGAAAACCCTGAGAAGTATGTGCTTCAGCAGGACTACAAGCATGTCTATGAGCTCTTTGAGCTGGACAGTGTAATTTCCCTGTATCTTCATATGGACGGGGCACCCCTTGGCGACTATGATCCTTCCTTTGCCAAGTTCTACAGCCTCCTTGATAACCTGGGGATAAACTATTTAAGATGCGGCCTTGGCGGCCATGCGGAGCCTTATTATCTTCGTCACACCGTTGATGTGATAGAGCCTGCGGTCCTTGTTCCGCTTCACAGCTTCAGACCCGAACAGTTGGTGTCTTCTCATGCGGGGAAAATCATTCTGCCCGAGATAAATGGCACAATTACGCTGTAAATCATTTCATTAAAATATTATGAAAATCATGAAAAAAGTGGAGAAATCGTGATTATTTTATCTTAAAAACGTATAATTTATTATGCGCAGTTGTGTGTTTTGTATCGTTTTTTAGGTGAGATCATGAAGAACCGCACCGGTATTCATACAAAGATCATAATAATCCTAACAATATGCATTGTTGGCGTTACCATTGAGAGTGCACTTCAGATGTGGGAGTTCTGGGTTCCACCGCTCCTTGTGTTTGGAATGATCACTCTGTGGGTAATGCATCTGTCGCAGTACGGCCGGGAGAGCATGAGAGAGAACGTGATCCTCATGCTCAGCTTTGCCACTGCAATCTTCCATGGTATCCACAATTCCTGCTTTTTTGATATTGCTATAGCAAATGTGCTTCTGACGGTGGCGCTTTCCCTTTTGGGAAGTGTGACTGTTCTTAACTTTACTCTTATACAGTATGGACTGGTTCTTTTTGTCCAGATCATTCTTGCTGCCTATTATCACACCGTTGAACTCAATTTGCTGAATATATCCAAGGTGGTACTTCATTCCATCATGGTCCTCTCCGTGCACTATGTCTGCAGATGGATAATGATAGACAGGAAGAGGCTTCTTGAGGTCATAGAGGGGGATGAAAAGATGATGCAGAATTCCCTCTCGGATATGGACGACTTTCTAGTTAATATTTCCCACGAACTCAGAACTCCCGTTAACGTTGTCAATGGTATCTCCAGCCTGATCCTTAAAAACGAGACCACTGAGGACGTGCTTGCCATCAGGGATGCGGGCCTTCGCCTATCCAGGCAGATAGAGGATATCCAGGATTATACCGAGATCAAGAACGGCAACGTATATATCGAAAAAGACAAATATATGATCACCTCCCTTGTAAATGATGTGCTGTCCAATTACATTATCCGTGAGGGCAAAGAAAAGCTGGAGATGGTCATCGACCTTGATCCCAAGGTGCCCATTTCCATGAAGGGTGACATCAAAAAGCTCCACAAGATGCTGCGTCACCTTATAGATAACGCTGTGAAATTCACCAACAAGGGCGGTATCTACGTAAAGATCAGCTCCACCAAAAGAGAGTACGGTGTCAATCTTACCATTGAAGTTACCGATACCGGTAAGGGCATGACGGGCCATGATATGTCCTTCGTTTCCCAGGGACTCTATCAGGCCGACAAAGAGAGAAACAGATCAAGCGGCGGCATAGGTCTGGGGCTTAGTGTTGTCTATGGCTTTGCCCATGCCATGAACGGCTTCGTTACTATCAACAGTGATGCCAAGACAGGCACCACTGTCAGACTCTGCGTGCCACAGGAAGTTGATAATGCATCTAACTGCCTCAGCGCCAACAGAGATCGCTTTAAGAATGTTATATTCCATATGCTTCCCAATAAATACAAGGTTTCTGCTGTAAGAGATTTCTATCGTCAGATGGCAGTGAATCTTGCATCCGGTCTTAAGATTAATCTCTATTCCGCATATTCTGTGGAGGAAATCAGGAACCTTATGAGCAGGGTAGAGGTATCCCATATCTTCATGGGCGAAGAGGAATACCGCCGAAATGCTGCATATTTTGACGAAGTTGCAGCGAGAGATACAGTGGTTGCGGTTGCAGTGAACAGAACCTTCAATACACCTAAGGGCAGTAATATAGTTCTTATGCCCAAGCCTTTGTATGGACTTCCCGTCACCAAGGTCCTTAACGGAAGTACCGGTGAACTTAATGCAATATTTGATGAGAGACAGAAGAGGCCTATGTTTGACGGCGTAAGGGCTCTTATTGTTGACGACGAACCAATGAACCTGGTTGTCGCTACCGGAACCTTCAGGGATTATGGCATGATCACTGAAACCGCCGCCAGCGGACAGGAGTCTTTGGATAAATTCAGAGATAAGACCTACGACATTATCTTCATGGATCATATGATGCCCGAGATGGACGGAGTTGAGGCCATGAAGAGGCTCAAACAGATGGCTCGGGAAAAGGACAGAAACATCCTTATCGTTGCCCTTACTGCCAATGCTGTCAGCGGCGCCAAAGAGATGTTCCTGAATGAGGGCTTCGATGGCTTCATCGCCAAGCCCATTGATATCATGGAATTCGAAAGGGTCATGAAGAGAATTCTTCCTCCCAAGAATGTCAGGTATGAGGAAAGGAGTATGCCATGAGAAAACTGTTC
Organism: Butyrivibrio sp. AE3009; assembly: GCF_000420845.1. Lineage (GTDB taxonomy): Bacteria > Bacillota > Clostridia > Lachnospirales > Lachnospiraceae > Butyrivibrio. Next base: position 108,147 of record NZ_ATVS01000007.1, read on the forward strand.
AGACTCCTTTCTGAAAAATTAAATGACCCCTCCATCAGCTACGAAGAAAGAACCATGGTCATGCTTGCCACCTTGGGCGATATAGCCATGATCATAGCCTTTATCTTCGATATTCTGGGTGGTGAGAACATTGTTGAGGTTGTTGCTCTGGCTGTTATGATCGTGGCGGTTCCAATAGCAACAGGATACAGTGTGTATTCGGGCAGACTGCTGCAGGGAGCTGTTGCACAGGCTGTTGAACTGGTATTTATCGTTCTTCCGATAATCTTCTTCTTTGGAGGAGGACCTCAGGGAGGCGGTGTCTTCTGGGTAATCTTCAGCTATATGTTTATAGGTATGTCCCTGACAGGAGGTTTCAGACTGGTAATGATGCTCTGTATTACAGCCACTACCATCGCTGAGTATGCCATCTGGTTCCATTTTCCCAATCTGGTGGTGAGGCACTCTCCTCAGATGTTTGCGATAGACTCTTTGGTATCGGTTATTCTGGTAGGTCTGTCGACCTTTGCGATGCTAAGGTATCAGAAGCTGATCTTCAGCATGGAGAGCAAAAAGGCTCAGCAGCAGGCGGAGAGAGCAGAGGAACTTAACCGCAGTCAGAACCAGTTCTTCTCCAGTATGAGCCATGAGATCAGAACTCCTATCAATTCAATCCTAGGCCTTAACGAGATCATACTGCGCCAGGATGATGCTTCGGATGAGATCAAAAAGGATGCTGCCAATATTCAGGGTTCAGGAAGAATGCTCCTTGCCCTTGTTAACGATATCCTTGACCTCAGTAAGATAGAGGCAGGCAAGATGGACATTGTACCCGTTAATTACAGCATGTCCGCTCTCGTATCCGAGATCGTAAATATGATATGGCTGAGGGCCGAGCAAAAGGGTCTGAAATTTGAGGTGGATATCGACCCTTCGATTCCGTCTGAGCTCTACGGTGATGAAGTAAGAATAAAGCAGATTCTTATCAATCTTTTGAATAACGCAGTTAAGTATACAAGCGAGGGTTCTGTCACTCTCCATGTGGAGCAGGAGCTATTCGGAGATGACAAGACTCATCTGATCTTCTCTGTAACGGATACCGGAATGGGTATCAAACAGGAGGCTTTGCCCTATCTTTTTGATGCCTTCAAGAGAGTGGATGAGGAAAAGAACAGACATATCGAAGGAACGGGGCTGGGCCTTTCCATCGTTAAGCAGCTGGTGGATCTGATGGACGGAACCATAAGCGTCAACAGTGTGTACAGCCAGGGCGCTACCTTCACGGTTTCACTGTGGCAGGGAGTTACCAATGAAGCTCCCATCGGCGATATCAGTATCTCCAATTTCGGAAATGGCGTAGGCACTCAGAAGTATGAGAGCAGCTTTACCGCACCTCAGGCACGAATTCTTATTGTGGATGACAATGAGATGAACCTTGAGGTGGAGAGAAAGCTTCTTGCGGATACCAAGGTTCAGATTGACCTTGCTGGCAGCGGAGAGCAGGCTCTGTATATGACCGGAAGCACACGCTATGATGTGATATTCATGGATCATCTGATGCCCGGCATGGACGGTATCGACTGCATGATAAGGCTTCGTAAGCAAAAAGAGGAGATCAACAACAATACTCCTGTCGTGATACTTACAGCCAATGCGGGCGGCGAGAATAAAGAATTGTATGCAAGAAGCGGCTTTGACGGGTATCTTCTTAAGCCTGTATCCGGTAAGCAGCTGGAGGAAAGCCTCCTGTCACTTCTTCCCGAGGAAAAGATCGTAAGAAGGAATGCCATCAATCTGTCCACTGAAGTGCTCAATACCTCTAAGGGTTACAGGAGAAAGGTGCCGGTTCTTATTACCACCAGCAGTTTGTGCGACCTGCCGCTGAGCCTTGTACGGGAGATGCAGCTTGATATCATTTCCTTCCTGGTTCATACCGATGCGGGAACCTTCTATGACAATGTGGAAGCCGATACCGATGAGCTTCTTTACTATATGTATTCGTCGGAGGGCAAGGTGTGGTCTGAGCCTCCCAAGACCAAGGATTTTGAGGAGTTCTTTGCAGGAAGGCTTCAGAAGGCTCATCATATCGTTCATATTTCCATAACGCCCAGTATGAGCGAGGAGTATCACAATGCTTCCAAGGCGGCAAGGCAGTTTGACAATGTAACCGTTTTTGACTCGGGAGTTCTCTCGAGTGCCATGGGCTTTCTTGTAATGCTGGCTCACCAGATGGCGCAGCAGAATCAGTCTGTGGAGCGCATTATCGAAGAACTGGAGGCCGTTAAGACCAAGATGCACTGCAGCTTCTTCGTAACCGAGACGAGATTAATGGTCAGGGGCGGCTATATGTCCGAGAGGATACATAAGATCATGTCTACGCTCAATATGCATCCCCTTCTTCAGATTAAGAAGAGTGTCTTTAGCATGGGCTGGGTGTTCCTTGGTGAAAAGGAAGACTGCATACGCAAGTATATCAGAAGAATCCTGCCTAAGACTGCTGACCCCGATCTTGATATGCTGCTTATTGCATATGTAGGTATGAGCCATAAGGAACTCAACTGGATAGCTGAGGAAGTAAAGGCAAGATTCAAATTCAAGCATATTCTGTTCCAGAAAGCTTCCGCAGCCATTGCCGTTAATTCCGGTATCGGAACCTTTGGCCTTCTCTATATGGACAAGGGAGACAAGCCCTATCACTTCGAGTCGATGATACCGGATGAGAAGGATCCGAGAAGCCTTTCGGATGCCTCTTACGCAAGTGAAGAAGAGGAAGAGGAGAGCGGCAGCGATGCTGTAACTCAGGAGGTATATGAGGAACCTTCTGCAGCTGAACATAAGTGGTATGAAGATATTGAGGGTCTTGATGTAAAGACCGCGCTGACCAACAGCGGTTCTGAGGATTCATTCCTGGCTGTACTTAAGATATTCTATGAATCAATCGAGGAGAACAGCACTGCCATTAAGGGCTTCTATGAAAGCGAAGACTATGAGAACTATACGATCAAGGTTCATGCCCTTAAGAGCTCAGCCAAGCTTGTGGGAATCATGGGACTGTCTGAGAAGGCAAGACTGTTGGAGGATGCAGGCAAAGCAAAGGATATAGAATATATAAAAGAGCATCATGACAGCATGATGAGCGATTATCTGGAATTTCTGGATAAGCTGGCACCTTATTTTGAATCGGATCAAAAGCCCGAGGCTGATGAGATCATTCTGGAGAGCGCCTATGAGGCTCTCCTTGACAGCGCAAGGGTAGAGAACGAGGTCTGTATGGAAGGCATATTCAGGGACCTTGGCGATTATATTATCCCTGCAGGAGAGCAGGATAAATACGAGAGGTTGAAGGCTTTCTTTGAAAAAAGGGATTATGAGTCAATTATTCGTGAAATAGAGTCATAAAAAAGTAATTCAAATTTAATATACTGGTTAGGGAATATTCACATTGGCGTTATTAAATTAATGCAATTTGGTATATATAGGCGTTGAATTGCTAAAATAGGAGGGTATTTCAGTAATGAGTAATGAAGGAAGTAATGGAAAGAAAAGAGCCACAAAAGCTATAAGTGTAAGGATTTCGATTCTGTTTGTCACACTTCTGGTGGCAAGCATCCTTATTGCCGAGGGTTTGGTTATAATCTTTGGCTACGGCATGGTCAAGGATCTGATCGATACATCTCTGACCAATCAGGTAAGTGCCAGTGCCGCCAAGGTGAACAAGGAGCTTACATCTACATTCTATTATCTGAATGCTGTTGCCGATGCGGTTGAACAGAACGACTTCGCCAGCAACGAGGAGATAATGGAATATATGGCCGGAACCGTCGGAAGATATGGTCTGATTCCTACGGGAGCTTATCTGGCCCTCAACGACGAGACCTTTATTTATCCCAGTTCGCCGGATTATGTTATGGAGGATGTCACTTCCCACGGCTGGTATGTGGAGGCTGTAGGTTATGATAACTCCTGGTTCTATTATTACGATCAGCCCTATTTTGATGCTGTTACCGGTGAACTCTGCGCTACCGTTATCAGACATGTACACCTCAAGGATGGACGTGAGGGTTGCTTTGCTGCGGACCTTTTTATGGCAAACACACAGAAACAACTGAATGAAGTAGCTGTATATCAGTCAGGTGGTGCCATGATGATCACAAAGAGCGGACTTATCCTTTCCTTTAAAGATGATCCCAGTCTTTGCGGCAAGAACATATCTGAAGTTACCGATAATCCTCTTATCGTATCCATAGGCGAGTTTGTTGCAGCTCAGGGGGAGGATGAGATCGAAATAGTAAAACCCATCGTTGCAGGCGGCGAAAAGTGGTATGTAGTAACCTCAGGTGTCAGCGGAACTGACTGGAGTGTAGTTCTCTATGCCAAGCAAAAAGAGGTTCTTGCAGTTCTTCAGAAACTTATTGGCGTCCTTCTCATAGTTACGGTTGTGTCAGTAATAGTGGTTATCCTCATAATTGCCCAGTCACTGCACAAGATGATCAAGAAGCCTGTAACTACTCTTACCAACAATATTGAAAAGATCTCAGGTGGTGACTTCACCGTCAATATCACCGCTAAGGGCGATGACGAGATCGCATATATGAACCGGGCTATGGGCGAATTTATCGACGGAATGCGTGACTCCCTAACTGAGATCAAGGATGTGTCAGGCAAGCTCCGTGGAGATGCCCAGACCTCCAAGAGTACTGCCGAGGATCTGGAAGAGGCTGCAAACAATCAGTCTGTAAGCATGACACAGATCAGAGAGAATATTGATAATATGGCGAGAGCCGTAACTGAGGTTGCAGAGAACGCCACTGTCCTTGCAGAGACTGTCTCCAATGTAACGGAGCAGGAACAGCAGATAGAGAACTCCATGAACGATCTGGTTAAAAAGGCTGGCTCCGGTCAGAAGGATATGTCCAACGTTGCCAACGGCATGACGGATATCGTTGAATCCATGAAGGATATGGCTGATGCGGTAACTAACGTTGATGAGGCTGCGGACAAGATCACCCAGATCATAGACCTTATCAATTCCATTTCCTCACAGACCAACCTTCTGTCCCTCAATGCTTCCATCGAGGCTGCAAGAGCCGGAGAAGCAGGAAAAGGCTTTGCGGTTGTTGCTTCCGAGATTGGAGCCCTGGCTCAGAACTCTGCTGATGCCACCAACCAGATCGGTGAGATCATCAAGGATATGTCTCAGAAGGTACAGATGCTGTCCGAGAAATCCGAGACCAATACAACTCTTATCAACAACAGTGCGGAGACTGTCAATGTGGCAGCTACCACCTTCGAAGAGATCACCAAACAGCTCTCCGATGCCAACGATATTCTTATCAATATGGCACAGGAGATGCAGAAGGTTAACGATGTTGCCACCAACATGGCTTCCGTATCCGAAGAGCAGTCCGCATCCACTCAGGAGATCGCTGAGAATGTGGATAAAGTTACTGAGGCTGCCAAGGGCGTTGCTTCCAGTTCAGAGCTTGTTGCAAATGCCGCTTCCTCCGTATCGGATGCTGTTGATACCATCAATGACAACCTGCTGAGATTTACAATTAACTGATGCAGGAACCAATAAATAAGGACCTTCCTCGTATATTACGGGGAAGGTCTTTTTGATATCTCCCAAAAGGCCAGGGCGCTGGCTGCCGCCACATTAAGGGAATCAACGCCGGGGGCCATGGGTATTTTTACCACGTGATCGCTCTTATCAATGGTTTCGGATAGGAGTCCGTCTCCTTCGCTTCCCATTATAAGGGCGAGCTTTTCTTCTTTTTTGAGAGAGTCGTCGTCAATATAGACGGATTCTTTTCTAAGGGCCATAGCCGCTGTTTTATAGCCAAGGGAATGCAGATATTCCATTCCCTGTCCGGGCCAGTACATATTCTTGGAATCAATGAAGGTCCAGGGGATCAGGAACACATTTCCCATGCTGACCCTTATGCATCTTCTGTACAGGGGATCTGCGCAGGAGTGGGTAAGTAGCACCGCATCCATGGAAAGAGCTGCCGCAGAACGGAAGATTGCACCTACATTGGTGGGATTCATGACATTCTCAAGGATTACGATACGCCTTGCGTCCTTGAGGATATCACCGGGAGCGGGCATTTGTTTTCTCTTCATGGCACAGAGGCAACCGCCTGTTAGGTGATAACCTGTGAGAAGGTCCAGAGTCTTTTCATCCGCTACGTAGACAGGAAGGCTGTCGGTAAGCTTTTTGGCAGCTTCCAGGAGCTTGACGGACAGGTCTGAATTTCCGTCTGTAAGTTCCTCCAGATTGCTGTCACATACCAGCATAGATATGGGCTCATATCCGGCGTCAAGGGCCCTTTCCAGGACCTTCATGCTCTCGGCGATAAAAATACCGGGGGCAGGTTCATTAATGGTCAGAAGCTGCCTTTCGGGGATTTTTGAGTACACCTCCAGAGCCGGGATATCAAGGCTATTAATTTCTTGTATATTAAACATAATTACAGCTATTCCTTTACTTATTTGCGTCAAAAACATGATAAAATGTATACATGACCATTATATCAAAAAGTTTCATATAATGAGGAGATGTCCAAAATGAAAAAGACCCCGGATCTGTTGTGGCTATTTTTGTTTTTCATTATCTTCATCAACGGCTTTGAGGCGGGAGGCTACCAGGCAAGCCTCTATACCATCGGAAAGGTCTATGATCTTACCGAGAGTTCCAAGGGAATATTTGCTTCCGTGGAGCTGACGGCTACCATGCTGGCTCCGATAATACTTGGAAGCTGGGCTGACAGAACCAACAAGATACGATGCCTTCTTATAATGATGGGCATTCAGGCGATGGCTGCGCTTTTTGTATTTACCAGCTCTCTGCAGGCTGTGTTCATAGGAGGAATATTCTTCCTGGGACTTACAACCAGCGCTCTTCAGTTTATCGCGATCGCAGCACTTGCTGAGTATTATCCCGTGACAGGTGGCCGCAAGATCGGATTCATGACAGCAATGTATGCGCTCGGAGCTTTTGTGGCACCTCTTTTCGTTAAATATTATCTTGGAATAGGCGGAGACTGGAGGATATTGTTCATCACTCTTTTCATTGGCACAGTCATTGCATTTGCCGGCATTACGCTGTGGGGAAGAGGAGAGCCTAAAGAAGCAAAGGGCATAAAAGACAGTGCAGGAATATCGGGCAAATTTATTTTTGCGGGAGTATTTCTTTTGTGCGTTGTGATGTGCATCTACGTTGGATATGAGAACGGATTTGCCTTCTTCGTTGATACTCTTTTCACCGATGCTCTGATGTCAGATTACGGTAAGTTTGCATTATCTCTTTTCTGGCTTGTTATGATACCTTCAAGGGCTCTTGTGGGAATCTATTCGAAGTATGCACGTAAGATACTGATTGCCTCTGTAATCGCCATACCGCTTATCTCAGCGGTAATTTCAAGGGCTGACAGTGGCGTGATAGCACTTGTTCTGTGCATACCTCTAGGCTTTGCATGCGGAGCTATTTATCCCGGCGTTCTCAACATTTTGATGGAATACTGCGCAGATAAAAAAGCTACAGCCACCGGAATGATCACCACAGCCACCGGAATCGGCGGTGCGATCTTCACAGCTCTTACGGGAATAATGGGAGAGAAGATGGGACTTAGAAATGCTATTCTTGCTCTTTCCGGCTTTTTCATCATCTCCGTTGTATCGGTTCTTTGCCTTAGAGAGATTAAGCCAAATGAAGTGAAATCGTAAGAAATAGATAGGCATAATAATAAGGAGCTTGCAGAGGCAAGCTCCTGAATTTTTGGGGCTTTTTTTAGACGAATATTAAATTATCCGATAGCCTTCTTAACAGCCTCCAGAACACGATCTGCCTGGAAAGGTTTTACAATGAAGTCCTTGGCACCGGCCTGAATAGATTCAATTACCATTGCCTGCTGACCCATAGCAGAGCACATAATACAAACTGCATTAGGATCTGCAGCCTTGATTCCCTTCAAGGCTCCGATACCATCAAGCTCAGGCATGGTGATATCAAGAGTTACAAGGTCGGGCTTTAACTCATTATATTTTTCGATTGCTATTTTACCGTTCTCAGCTTCGCCGGCAATCTCATATCCATTCTTGGAAAGGATATCCTTAAGCATCATACGCATGAAAGCGGCGTCATCGGTAATGAGTATTCTTTTTCCCATATTGAACCTCCAATAAGTATTTTTAGTTGCTATGAAAATTAAAGCAATTCATTTTCTGAAATTAGTTGTTCAGTACATAATCTATTGTAACATGGATTTATAAATATATGCGTTAAATCGTTATGCAAAAAATTAAAATTTGATAAAGTCTTAGGGAAATTGTTTTAAATTCAGCCGTCTCTTTTCAGCACCGGAAGCGTTGTATCGTAGCCTGAATCTTCGAAGTTTACTATCTTCCACTGGGTTATGGTAAAGGTATTTTCCGAATTACCCGAGTTTTTTGTGAAATTTGACATTAACGTAATATTGAGCGATTGATTGTCGGTTATCGGTATACTCTTTGAAATTTTGCCCTTTGATGCACCTTCTGTATATCCTGAGTTGACCGCCGCCACAAAGGCATTTCCCTTATGACAGGCCTCATAGTAGGCCGCCTGTCTCCTGGACAGGTTATAGCTTAAGTTGTAGTCCGCCTTGGAGTTGACCATGGTAAGAGCCGAGAAGGAGATAAGACTCAGAACCGTGAAGATCAGCAGAATGGAGGCACTTCCCACGTGAGCGGGAGCCTGTCTGTCTTTGCTCATTGCGGCACCCCCTTTCCTACATAAATATCAACATTTCCGTGGTAGAGAAGCATATCTTCGTTCTCCGGAATAAAAGAATAGACTTCAGTGGTACCTCTAAGATCGATGGCAGCTACTTCTCCGACAACGGCGTCTCCCACAAGGGTTATTCCGTATTCATTTACGTCGCTGTAGACTTCATCTGCGCTTTTCCTGCGTGTCTCCAGAATTACTTCATAGGAGGCATCCACAAGCTCTGCATCCACATAATTCCATTCGTCGTCAAAAAACAGTACCACGGTAATAACATGTTCCTCGGAGTCGTCCTTACTGACAATTGCTTCGGGATAGAGCTTCTCCATCTCCTTTACGTCGCCTTTGGTTCCGTAAAAGGCTTCGGACAGATTCTGGGACCAGGTCAGGGCATTGCTAAGATTAATGCTTTCTTCGCTGAGACTGTGGGCAGCAGAATAAAGCCTTACACAGACTGCACTTGCAAGGGAAAAGAATAGAATGGCAATTATAAGTTCCATCAGGAACAAACTTATTTTAGAACTTGCCCGTCTGTTCATTACTGCTGTCTTGTACTCCTTTTGGCTATGTATAACCTGTTCTTGTTGCCGTCTTCGGTGACTATATCAACTTCCAGCACCGAATCGGTGTTTTCTGCTACGTTGAAGCTGTTTATCTTCAATATCTTCTGCCCCGACTGGGGATAAAAGGTCTTAATGCTGTCTCTTATATAGAGTTCCATGAGATAGCCCTCGTATTCATAGATATAGGTATCGTACAGGTCATTTCCCTGCTGTTCCTGCAGTACGAGAACATTTTTGCCAAAGAGCTCTTTAGTGAAGACTGCGCCGTTTTCGTCAGCCTGTCTTACCTTTTCGGTGACATAGGCGCTGGTGATCCTGTGGGAGTAATTGTCTGCCATCTGGCCGACATTTTTCTTGTAGATACTGGCGCCGATGCCTATAACCGACACCGCGCACAGGACGAAGAGGAACATCAGGCAGATGACGAACATCGTATCTATCACATGGCTCTTTTTACTATTTACATCCATCCAAGAGCCTCCTTTAATTGCCTTCAATCAGGATAACGGTTACATCGGGGTACAGATTGGATCCGATGGGCTGGTAATCCACGAAGAAGACAGATTTGTCATAAATTAGTCCGTAGTGGTCCTCCATGTACTCAAGACTCGGAGGATATCTGCCCTCGATGGCATAGCACTGGACAATGTCCCTTGAAAGAGCGTTTTCAAGAGATTCCTGCTGCTTCTTGACAGTGCCTCGTCCGGTCTCGTCCACAGCGATGAAGAAGAGAACCAGTACCATGGCAAAGATGAGGATAGAGATCACTCTGTAGAAGCTGTCCGATATATGAAGTTTGTGGCCATCGCCCATTTCAAATCTTGACATATCAGCCTTTCTTCATCAGCCTATGGTGGACATAATGCCCATCAGAGGAAGGATTACAGACAAAAGGATCATTCCTACGATTACGGATAAAACGATTACAAGTGTTGGTTCAAGTATCGAGATAAGAGAGAAGATCTTGCGCTCCGTCTCGTGTTCAAAGCGGTCGGCGATCTGCTTCATGGCAGCGTCCATGGACCCGGTCTTAAAGCCTACGGATACCATTTGTGAATAGAAGGAGGAGAAGATCTTGGATTTCTCAAGGGCTTCGGGGAAATTGTCGCCGTCAAGAAGGAGCTGTCTGCATTTTTCCACCTTGGCCTTCATCTCTTTGCTTTCCACCAGTTTGTTAACAAGGGCAAGACCCTCATAGGTGTCCATTCCGCTTGATAATGTCAGTACCATACCGCTGGCAAATCGCTCACTCTCAAGCTCCTGCATCAGCTTCTTGGTGGGGGCAAAAACGGTCAGGATGTTCCTGAAGGTCTTTTTTCCCGTTGAGGTTCCGGAGAAGAAGATGAAGAGTCCCGCCAGAACCACCAGTATGATAGTAAGAGCTGCCGAATAGCGGTTAAGAAGAGTTCCAAGATTAAGAAGTGACTGTGAGAAGCCGCTCATGCTGGTTCCCAGCTGGGCAAATACCTGCTCGAAGATGGGCAGTACCTTGACGATGAGAACCACCACAACCACAAGCATCATGAATACCATGATAAGAGGGTAGCTCACGGCGCTCTTGATATTGGACTGGATGTTTTCCTCTCTGTCATAGTAGTCGGCCAGGGATTCCATTACGGTGTCCAGAGTTCCGGACTCCTCGCCGATGGTTACCATGTGAATAACATAATCCGGGAAAACACCGCTCATCTGAAGAGCTACGTGGAACTGTTCGCCGCTTAGGAGAACCTGATTGATCCTATTAAGGAGCTTCTGGCTTCCTTTGTCGTGGATGTCCTGGAGAAGGATCTCAATGCCCTCTGAAGGTGAGATGCCGGCTTTTATAAGAAGAGACATCTGCCTGCAGAAGTTTGCTATTTCATAGCTGCTTAGTTTTTTGATAGTGCCATTGGTTTTCATGTTGCCTCCGGATGATTAATAAATATATTTTACAGAGTAGTTTTTGCCGTCTCCGATAAAAGATCTGAGTTTCTCGGTGTCGGTGGTGGATGCAAAGGTGGGATCCATCAGGGACCAGGTGGTTCCGTCAAATTCGATCATGCCGTTGACCCATCCGATGTCCTCGATATAGGTGCTGAGCCAGGCGTGATAGGCTGTTCCCGCATAACCAACCTCCATTCGGGTGGGGATTCGCTGGCTTCTTAACATACTGGTCATAAGAGCGGCGTAGTCAAGGCAGATACCTTTTCGTGTGGCAAGAACCTCATCGATGTCGGGCAGGTACCCGCTCTGAACCGATTCAGCCAGGTCGTAGTCATATTCGATATTGGTGATTACGAAGTTATAGATTGCCGATACAACATCAAGATCGCTGTTGCAGGAGTAGCACAGATCAGCTCCTTTTTGTATGGCATTGTCTGAAACTTCGAAGGATACATACTGATTGGGATACAGGAACGGCCCGAATTCATTGTCGAGGATTACCTCAATGGGCTGGGTAAATACCATTGAGTACTGGTTACTCTGAATGTTCTCGTACACGTTAACCATGTATTCGCCGTCGCCGGACTGAAGAGGGAAGACCTCATCTGTCGGTGTATCGACATTAAGACTGTAAGTGTAGGTGATCTCATCAGGGCCTGTGATCTGGAGTTTTACTTTGGGAGATGATCCGGTATAGCGCACAACCACATAGCCCTCCGATATATTGGAGGCGTCCACATGGGCAAAATCGTTCTCATAGGTAACCTTGCCCGGGGTTGTGGGCACAAGACAAACAGGGGCATTATCTCTGCTTCCCTTTTCGTGACTTACCGCTGCGCTTGTCTGGTCAGCGGAAGGCTGTGCGGCGCTTATTAAGTCCTCGGCGTCACCGCAGCTGTTCATGGTAAAAAGAAGACAGGTAATAACCCCTAAGAGGATATTTGCCCTTATTTTATTTAGTCTGTTTCCGGTCAGATTTTTTTTCATAATTTTACGAAAGTGTCTGAGGGGATTTCCGTAGCTTTTGGTAGCCAAGAGAGATTAGCTCGGAGATCTTTTCCTTATGCTCATCGATGTTAAGGACGCGGGAGTAGGATATTTCCATGGGAGCTCCCACGTTCATTTCGTTGTAACCGTGAATTCTTTTGGTCAGGTCAAGAAGGAACATATCTACTGCGGTGCTGTCGCAGTTTTCTATCAGCATGATGAATTCATTTCCGCCGTTGCGGCCAACGTAGCCGTAGTTCTCTGAGACTTCTTCCAGGATGGAGCAAAACTCTGAGATGAGCCAGTTACCGCCTGTATGTCCGGAATCTTCGTTGACGGAAGTAAGGTTATTGATCTGCATCAGGATAAAGCCCGCGCCAGGGAGTCTGTCGGGACTATCGAAGCTGTCGATCAGAATATCGCAGCTGTATCTGTTGGGGAGGCCTGTGAGCTTGTCCAGATAGGCCATTTTGTTGAGCCTTCGCCCTATTGAAACAGTGCGCTTAAGAACGTAGAAATCAAATATGACTGAGAAAGTAAAGAGAACGATACTGATGCCCACAATGATAATGAACAGATGAGCCATATCGTCAGCTTGCTTTATTTTATCGGATTCTGTGACAAATATAACGGTAAGTATGACAGTCAGAATGACAAGAATACAAAGAGAAATCACTTTGTATAGGAATATAGTGTTATAGACGTTAGCCCTCTTACTCTTATCATAAAACTCAGGTTTCATCGTAAACCTCCGCCTTAAACGCCATAATAGTTCACACATGTATCATTACTATTTTACTATATTTCGTTTATTGAATAAAGAAGAGGGCTGTTATCATATTATTAAAAAAATCGAAAATCTGATTATAGTTCGTGGGAGATGGGGCAGCGCCTGTCAAAGGTATAGTACTCGGTAAAGCCTGCGGACAGTGCAATCTCACAGATCTTATCAAAGCACAGGGCAACTCCCTCTGGGGCGTGGGCATCAGCGCCGAAGGTTATGATCTTACCTCCGAGAGCTTTGTATCTGGCAAGGGCTTCGGGGCAGGGATTGGACATGTGGAAATCACCGCCAAGGGCCTTGGAATTAAGGTCAAGGCCTTTGCCGCTTTTAATTACGACCATAAGGATCTCGTCGATAACTTCCCTGAATGCATTATAAGAATAAGTAGAGTCACCCTTGGGAACATATCTTGCAATGTAGTCAAGGTGTCCCAGTACATCATATTCGGTAAAGAGCTGTATGTTTTCCAGTGTCTGCTCGAAGTATCTTAGAATACCTGCCTTAACGGAAGGCTGTGACTCCCAGAACTGCATATAATAGGGATCCATTCTGTCCACCAGATGCTCCGAAGCTATGATAAAGTCAAAATCATGCTTTGCGGCAAGGGCAGTGTTTTCTGCGACGATCTGGGGCTGCATTCCTATCTCAATTCCGAATTTCAGAGTTATTTTGTCTGAATATTTTTCTTTATTTATAAGAAATTCTTTTTTGTAAGCTTCCACATCAAGCAAAAAGGGGTCCGGAGGCAGTTCAGGAAGCCTCGGAAAGTCCATATCCATATGCTCTGTAAAACAGATTTCCTTAAGCCCCTTATCGATGGCTGATTGTATCATAGATTCCATGGGAGCCTTGGAATCACCTGAGTTTGAGGAGTGCATGTGGTAGTCTGCAAGAATCATTTTGTTACGCCTTTCTGTTATATATATCTACTTTATATTGATAGACAATTCGGTTTTTAGGTCCAATTTAACTTTCTATAGTATAACTTATAAAAGATAATTTTACTTTTTTATTTTTTCTTGGGTTTTATGCAACTTCGATGGATTAACATTAAATATTTTGCTATATTCACTTGATTTATATGCTTTTTTTTATTAGAATTGTAGTTGCTGATAAAAAATTATCAATGCAGGTAATTATAAAGGAAACAGCAAACAATTAAATAAATTCATTTTAGGAGGAACTTAAAATGGCAGTAAAAGTTGCAATTAATGGTTTTGGTCGTATCGGTCGTCTTGCTTTCAGACAGATGTTCGGTGCAGAGGGCTACGAAGTAGTAGCTATCAACGATTTGACAAGCCCTAAGATGCTTGCTCATCTTCTCAAGTATGACTCATCACAGGGACGTTACGTTGAAGTAGGTCACGAGGATGACGTAACAGCTGATGACGAGGCTGGAACAATCACAGTAAAGGGCAAGACCATCAAGATCTACAAAGAGCCAGATGCTAATAACTGCCCTTGGGGTGAGCTTGGTGTAGACGTTGTTCTTGAGTGCTCAGGCTTCTACACATCTAAGGAGAAGGCACAGGCACACATCAACGCTGGTGCTAAGAAGGTTGTTATTTCTGCTCCTGCAGGAAATGATCTTCCTACAATCGTTTACAACGTTAACCACAAGACTCTTACAAAGGATGACAAGATCATTTCAGCTGCATCTTGCACAACAAACTGCCTTGCACCTATGGCTAAGGCTCTTAATGATTACGCTCCTATCCAGTCAGGTATCATGTGCACAATCCACGCTTACACAGGTGACCAGATGATCCTTGATGGTCCTCAGAGAAAGGGCGACCTTAGAAGATCACGTGCAGGTGCTGTTAACATCGTTCCTAACTCAACAGGTGCTGCTAAGGCTATCGGTCTTGTAATCCCTGAGCTTAACGGCAAGCTTATCGGCGCTGCTCAGCGTGTTCCTACACCTACAGGATCAACAACACTTCTTTTCGCAGTTGTTAAGAAGGCAGACGTTACTAAGGAAGCAGTTAACGCAGCAATGAAGGCAGCAGCTACAGAGTCATTCGGATACAACACAGACGAGATCGTTTCATCTGATATCGTTGGTATGAGATTCGGTTCACTCTTCGATGCTACTCAGACACTTGTTAACAAGGTTGACGACGATACATACGAAGTACAGGTTGTTTCATGGTATGACAACGAGAACTCATACACATCACAGATGGTTAGAACAATCAAGTATTTCGCTGAGCTTGGTTAATTAAGTTCTCCAATATCGAAATAGACTTTTTAAGAGGTCCGGTCCTTGTGGACCGGGCCTCTTTTCTTAAACAATCCTAATTCAAATTTAAATCCAGGAGGAAAAAAATATGTCACTCAACAAAAAGTCCGTAGATGACATCAATGTAAAGGGCAGACGTGTACTTGTTCGTTGCGATTTCAACGTACCTCTTAAGAACGGCGAGATCACAGACGAGACAAGAATCGTAGCTGCACTTCCCACAATTGAGAAGCTTGTAAAGGACGGTGGTAAGGTTATCCTTTGCTCACACCTTGGAAAGGTTAAGAATGGCCCCAACGAGGGTGAGTCACTTGCACCTGTAGCTAAGAGACTTTCTGAGAAGCTTGGCAAGGAAGTTAAGTTCATTGCTGATTACAATGTAACAGGCGCTGATGCTACAGCAGCTGTTGCAGCTATGAACGAGGGAGACGTAGTTCTTCTTCAGAACACAAGATTCCGTGGCAAGGAAGAGACCAAGCCTGAAGAGGCCGGTGAGGCTTTTGCTAAAGAGCTTGCTGATCTTGCTGACGACTATGTATGCGACGCTTTCGGTTCAGCTCACAGAGCACACGCTTCTGTAGCAGTTGTTACCAAGTTCATCACAGAGAAGGGTGGAAACAACGCAGTTGGATACCTCATGCAGAAGGAGATCGACTTCCTCGGCAATGCGGTTGAGAACCCTGTAAGACCTTTCGTAGCTATCCTTGGCGGCGCTAAGGTTGCTGATAAGCTCAACGTTATCAACACACTCCTTGATAAGTGCGATACTCTTATCATCGGTGGTGGTATGGCATACACATTCCTTAAGGCTAAGGGATACGAAGTTGGTAAGTCACTTCTTGACGAGACCAAGGTTGATTATTGTAAGGAAATGATGGAGAAGGCAGAGAAGGCCGGCAAGCAGCTCCTTCTTCCTATCGATACAGTTTGCATCGATGAGTTCCCTAATCCTATCGACAAGCCCGACATCACAACAACAGTTGTTGATGCTGACAAGATTCCTGCAGACAAGGAAGGCGCTGATATCGGACCTAAGACCATCGCTCTTTACTCTGAGGCAGTTAAGTCTGCTAAGACAGTAGTATGGAACGGACCTATGGGCGTATTCGAGAACCCTGTTCTTGCTACAGGTACCAAGGAAGTTGCTAAGGCACTTTCAGAGACAACCGCTACAACAATCATCGGTGGTGGTGACAGTGCAGCTGCTGTTAACCAGCTTGGCTATGCTGACAAGATGAGCCACATCTCAACAGGCGGCGGTGCTTCTCTTGAGTTCCTCGAGGGCAAGAAGCTTCCCGGCGTATACGCAGCAGACGATAGAGCGTAATATATGAGTCAAAGTGGCGGCATATCTGCTTGCAGAAAATGACGCAACCTTGACGAATAAACCGGTTGAGCAATATCCCGTACGTATTACGGAAGAGATATTGCGAAAGCGGTAGGATTTCGAGAGCGAAGCGAAGAAATCCGTGTTCGCTCAATGTAGAGAGGAGAATACCAAAATGGCAAGAAGACGTATTATCGCCGGAAACTGGAAGATGAACAAGACTCCCAGCGAGGCAGTAGCTCTTTGCGCAGAGCTCAAGGATCTTGTAAAGAATGATGATGTGGACGTAGTATACTGCGTTCCCGCTATTGATATCGTACCTGTAGCTGAGGCTGTTAAGGGTACAAACGTACATGTTGGTGCCGAGAACTTCTACATCGTAGACAGCGGCGCTTTCACAGGCGAGATTTCTGCTCCTATGCTTAAGGATGCAGGCGTTGAGTACGTTATCATCGGTCACTCAGAGAGAAGAGATATCTTCGGTGAGAACGATATCCTTATCAACCAGAAGGTTAAGAAGGCTTTCGCATCAGGCCTTACACCTATCCTTTGCTGCGGTGAGTCTCTTGCACTTCGTAAGGCAGACACCTACAAGGAGTGGATCGAGAGACAGATCACCTGGGATCTCTCAGGAGTAACAGCTGATCAGGTTAAGAAGCTTGTTATCGCTTACGAGCCTATCTGGGCTATCGGAACAGGCGAGACAGCTACAGCTGACCAGGCTGAGGAAGTTTGCGGACTTATCCGTGAGCTTATTGCCAAGCTCTATGATCAGGCTACAGCTGATGAAGTTCGTATCCAGTACGGCGGATCAATGAATGCAGGCAATGCTGCAGAGCTGCTTTCAAAGCCTAATATCGACGGCGGCCTTATCGGTGGCGCAAGCCTTAAGCCCGATTTCGGCAAGATCGTTAACGCATAACATTACGGCGTAGTTTATGGCGCCCGGTACTCCGTGAATGGAGGCCGGGCGTTTTTTGATGTGCCCCGGTACTCTTTGGATAGATGTCGGGCTCCTTTTGAATATGCGCAGAAATATATCTCACGGTGCTGGACACTCCGATGAGCCCTGGGCATGAAGTACTCGTGCATAAGGCACTCGTACTTCATAGGTCTCATCTCCATAGCCCCGAAATCGATATATTTCTGCGCATATTTAAAAGGAGCCCTATTATATCGCCAACCTATAGCATGGCATCGATTCAGGTAAACGCCCTGCTATATCGTCAGCCGATAGTACTGCACATGAATGCAGATTCATGCAAGCCACAAACAGACCTTCATTCCTCAATCGCGGTTTATCGTTAGAGCTGTTTTCTGGGCTTATAAGGAATCATTATCCTGATAATCATATGAAAAGGCAATTATTCCTTTTGCTAATATGCCTTTTTGAATCAATATCGAGCTGGCGATGATCATTTTACAGTATATAAGCATATTAAAATGAAAAAATCTGGGATGTTAATATGCATATCCGCAGTTATTTCAGTGGGATTGATGACAAAGATGCATATGAAATATTCTAATAAGTATGCGTTCATATGCCTTAGGTATAAAACAAGTCAGTTTTTGCAAAAAGAGGCACTATATCAATGCTGTTTTCCTACTGCAAATAATAAAAAATATGACAAGCACTAAGAACTAGACTGCCCTATGGAGTTGTGGGTATTTATGCCACACATAGTATGGGCGGATTTGAATCTGACGGGGGAGGAATAACTTTGTTTTTTCTGACAATTCTCTTTGTTTTGTATTACTGACTTTGGTATATTTAAAAGGTAGTTTCTGCATGGAGGTGCACATATGAAAATACTGGTTGTTGGTGGGACAAGATTTTTTGGTATTCCTATGGTCAATGCTCTGATTCGTAATGGGCATGATGTCACTATTGCCACGAGAGGCAATTCCAAGCCTGAATTCCAAGGGAAAACTGAATATTGCACGATGGACAGAATGGATCCGGAGAGCGTTAAGAAGGCGCTTGGAGGTAAGCATTTTGATCTGATAATCGATAAGATTGCCTATGGTTCCAATGATGTTAAGGCGCTTCTTGAAAACGTAATTTGTGATAAATATATCCAGATGTCTACCTGTTCTGTTTATTTCAATGACCACGCATGCATAAGTGAGGATGAGTTCAGGACGCAGGAGTATGAGCTTCGGTGGGAGGGCAGGCTCTCTGATTATTCTGAGACCAAGAGACTGGCTGAGAGGGCGACACTTGAGTTCATGGATCCCGACAGGATTTCTTTTGTGAGATACCCGGTGGTTATGGGTGAGAATGATTATACGGGAAGGCTGGATTTCTATATAGAGCACATCAGGGATGAGAAGCCTATGAACATCGATGACATGGATGGAAGAATGGCTTTCATATATGAGAAGGATGCAGGGGAGTTCATTGCATATCTGGCGGATCATTTTGTTTCGGGACCTGTAAATGGATGTTCCGAAGATCCGGTGAAGATTGGAAACATGATCGCTTATATCGAAAATGCATTGGGTAAAAAAGCGATTATTACCTTAGACGGCGACGCTGCACCCTACAAGGGGCTTAAGGGTGAACGAAGCTTTAATACAGAAAGGGCACGTCAAACGGGCTATCACTTCCGCAAGCTATCAGATTGGCTGTATCCTCTGATTGACGCTAGAATCGCTGCTTTGGGGAAAAAGGTATAATTTAAACTTTAAGAAACGCATTAAGTATAGTATAGTAATAGAGTGCATGTTTTCTGACAACTCGGGGAACTGACATCAAAAAGCATATTGGAAGGAGAAAATGTATGGAAACAAAAAAGAGTAATAAGGGGCTGACAGTCCTGGCAGTAATAGGAATTCTGTTACTGTATATGCTGATTCAGATATTGGTCGGCTCTGTTGTAGGAGGCATTATTGCGGCCTTTAGTGTAGATGATCCCACTGATGTGAATGCTCTTACACAGGCTATTATGAAATTAACTCCGGTTCTGCAGCTGGTAGCAGGTGTTATCCTGCTGATAGTATTCGGCCTCTGGTATAATCTGGGATTTGTCAAAAAGGATAAGGCAGAGGGAGTGTACGAGTCCGGCTTTAAGAAAACCTTTAATGTGAAGACTATCGTATTTGTAGTAACCCTTGCTCTCGGAATCTATTTTTTCACAACTGTTTTCGCAGAGTTCATTGCCTGGGCTATTCCCGGTAGTGCTGAGCTTTTGAACACACTCATGGAAATGTCCACAGAGGGAAATGAAGTAGTTGGATTTATTTATATAGCTCTTCTTGGACCTATTGCGGAAGAGCTGGCATTTAGAGGTGTTGCCCTTAGAAGCTCCAAGAAGGCCTTCGGAATCGTTGGATCCGTTATCTTAACAGCTGTTATGTTCGGTATTATGCATATGAACCCTCTTCAGAGTCTGTATGCAATTCCTCTCGGAGCAGCTTATGCATTTGTGGCTTATAAGTTCAAATCCATTGTTCCAACCTGCATCATGCATATCATCAACAACTCCACAGCAATGATCCTGTCTTATGTGATCCCCGGAGACAGTAACATTGTCGTATGCATCGTGCTGGCAGTAGTATTCCTTGCAGCAGCAATTTTCCTTGGTAAGGACCTTCCTGTATTTAAAAAGACAGAGGAGAAGGCTGAGATTCCTGCCTGAGCAGCTGATACAGAAGAAGTAAATTTGTTTCATCAGTAGGATGGGATGCTTGAAAAACTGCGCCAAATATAATCGAAATACTGTTTAAAACTATTGAGAACCATGCCTTACAGCGAGTAGACTAAAATGCTGGGGATCAGTAAGAAAACAATTTTCGAACATATGAGGTGTGGTCATTATGAAAAAGAAATATGTGGCAATGTTATTGGTAGCTGCGATGCTTGTTTCAGGAACAGGCACAGCTTATGCTGCAGAATATATCGAAACTCCTTCGGAAGATGAGGCTTTATTTGAAGAGTCTGATCTTTCGGAGGAGTTTTATGCGTTAGATGAAGATATTTCGGATGAGATATTATCAGATGAAGCAGCTGAGAACGTAGATGAAATATCAGAGGGCTTGGATGTAATATCTGAAGACACAGATACAATATCAGAAGATATAGACACGATAACAGAAGATTCGGACGTAATATCCGAGGATTCTGCGGACGAAGAACAGCTCCAGCTCCTTGAGGAATCCGAAACGGAGGCAACGGCTGCGGCAGGTAACTCCAACGCAGTAGATTATATTGAAGTATACACAGGCTATGTGCCTTCAGAGAATCCCATTGAGATCACAGACCTCAGGGAAGCGTCAGAAATTGAATTTCTGGAGGAAGTTGAATATCCAAAGAGCTACACAACAAGCCTTCTTCCGCCTCTTCGCAGTCAGTCTCCCTATGGCACCTGCTGGGCCCATGCCACACTTGCTCTGGCAGAGATAAATGCGCTTAAGAAGGGCTTAGCTACTGAAGTGGATTTTTCAGAGCTGCACCTTGCCTATTTTAATTCAAACCATGTAGCAGATCCTCTTGGAGGCCTGACCGGATATTCACAGAAAAATCTATCCTCTTTCCTTGATGGCAACAATGAAGAATCAGCCATGGCAACCCTTTCCGGATGGATGGGCCTTGCAAGTGAGGAGAGATACCCTTATAGAAGTGCTACTTACATACAGTCGGAAGGACTTCAGGATGAAGCTGCCTATGATGATGCTATGCATGTTCAGGGCTTCATCAAGGAGAAGGCTACACAGAATTCTATCAAGAAGCTTGTAACAGAATATGGTGCTGTGGGAATTGACTATCATACCCCCAACAGTTATTCACCTTCTTATTCCACTGCGGAGTATAACCCTGATAAAGCAGCTTTCTGTAATCCCACAGGCGGTTCTCTCTACCCTAATCATGCTGTTGTTATAGTGGGTTGGGATGACGATTTTTCTGCAGGCAATTTCACCTGCAAACCTGCCGGCAACGGAGCATGGCTTGTAAGAAACAGCTGGACCCAGGGAAATATTAATACCAAGGGATATGCGGGATATTTCTGGATGTCTTATTACGAACCTTCCATGTCCTACTATGTGTATGCCCTTGATGTTGAATCTGCAGATAACTATGACAACAATTATCAGTACGGACTTGGCGGCGGTTATGATGCAAATGGTGGTGAAGCCTATGCAACTGTCTTCGAGGCTCATGCTGAGGGCGGTGCCTACGGTGAAAAGATTGAAGCGGTAGCTTTTTACACGAATAATGTCGGCGCAGAATATTCTATCGAAATATACAGAAATGTTACAGGTGATGAGAGCCTTGGGACCCTCTGCCCTGAAGCATCTGTAACGGGAATCGCAGAGTATGCGGGCTATAAGACAGTTAAACTGCCGACTCCTGTAACCGTTGCAAAGGGAGAAAAGTTTGCGATTGTCATGAGGGGAGAGCATTGCCCCTATGGCGGTGGCGGAGCCAGGGACGGTCGTGGTTACATTTATAAGAACGGCAGATGGAGTAATTGGAGTAGTGTATTGTCCGTGAAGGCATTTACCAAAAATGTTGCAGCTACGGAAACAGTGCTTCCGACAGGAATCTCTTTTACCAATATCACAGATAGCAAGATCGAACTTGCCAAAGAGAAGTATTACAAAGTAAATACTAAGATTGAGCCCTATAATTCAACCTATAGGGACATAGTCTGGAGTAGTACAAATGATAAGGTAGCATTCGTTGAGGATGGCCTTCTTAGGGCAAAGGACTATGGAACAGCAACCATAACCGCAAAGGTATCAGGTACGGATGTATCCTCTTCATTTGAAGTGACCGTTAAGAACGAGCTTGTTGCCATCAGCGCCTATCTCTACAGCCAGTGTATTTATCCTTCTGTTTATTACGAATATCATTACAGCACTATACCATCCGATTACATACCTATGGAAAAGGCGAAGTGGACAAGTTCTGAGCCGGAGGTTATGGAGATCACTGAGGATGGCATCGGATATGAGAGAGGCTCTGGTGTTACACAGCTCACTGTAACAATGGACGGTAAGTTCGCAAGCGTAACTTATACCAAAGCACCCACGTCAGATTATTATTCCAAGGAAGTTCACGAGGACCGCTCTGTAACACTTAAGTTAAAACGACTTCCCGGAGAAAAAGAATATATCATCATGGACGGGGACAGGACTGTAGCCCAGATAACAGCGGACGGAAGAAAAGAATATGTGGTAACCGACGATTACTACAAGGACAGAACAGCGACCGGGGTTACCTATAGAATAATCTGGAGATTCGGCGACGATAAAAATACTTACAGACATCAGCTGTCCACAAGCTATTCATTTGGAGATAAGTACCTGATCACCTATCATCTCGGCGAAGGTACTCAGAACCCGGACAATCCCGAGTACTATATCAGCGGTAATTACTATAAGCTCCACGACCCCGAAGCACCGGAAGGATTTACTTTTGACGGATGGTATCTGGATGAGGATTATACCCAAAAAGCATCTTGCATCAGTGTCGATTATACCGGAGATCTGGACCTCTACGCAAAGTATTCTTCCAGGAAGCAGATGATCTGGGGCGATATTGATGAACAGATGCAAAAAGAGCTGTTCGAAGGGGATGAAAAAGCTGTCCCTCAGGGCTTGTGGTACGCATTCGGAAATAATAAGAAGGGCTACGGGAAAAGAGTTTTTTACGGACCTTCCAATACCGATCTTAAGGCAGTTTATAACGGCTCAGCTATTACATTTGATGGAGAGATCAACGTATTTAAAGGCACAGAAAGGCTCCTGGAAGGCAGAGACTATACTGTTTCCTACAAGAACAACATAGCAGCTGCCGGTCATAATGGCGCAAAGGCACCTTCAATAATTATTAACGGCATCGGTATTTACCAAAGCACATCGACCTTCACTTTTGATATAGAACAGGCGCAGCTGTCAGATGCAGAGCTTGTTTCTGAGACTCATGTGGCTCTGATGGCCGGTAAAAGCAGCAAACTTGGAAGTATCAGACCTGTCATCGAATTCGCCGGCAAGACACTTAAGGAAGGTAAGGATTATCAGCTTATCTATCATGAAGGCAGCAGAGACGGAGCCGTTGTAAATAACCCCGGTGCTACAGTTTTGTCAGATCCCGGCAAGACTTACATCATCGTGGCAACAGCTATGGCAGGCGGTAACTATACAGGAGAAATGCTGCAGATCGTCAGCGTAACAACAGCAGACCCTGCAAAGTCCGTGAGCGCATCTAAGCTTAAGGTTACAGCCGCTAACGGCAAAGCCCTTAAGCTTACCTATACTACAGGAGACAGAGTAGATATTCAGGAAGCCTTTGATAATTCTGACGGCAAGACTCCGATAGCTGTTGTGAAATACAAAAAGAAAGTGCTCACCTATGGCGTGGACTACACTGTGGAAGAAATCTCCGGCGACTTTAAGTCTGCAGGAAAACACAGATTTGCAATAAACGGAATTGTGAAGGACAGCTCCGCAGAGCCCTTCTATGTCGGAAGCAAAAATGCCGATCTGGAGATCAAAGGAACTCCCATGAGTAAGGTCAAGATATCAGGTCTTCTAAAATCTGTGGATTATTCAGGTGAGTCCCTGAGCTTCGAGGATATTTCTGCAGAAGGTGGCATCACCCTTTACCACAAGGATAGCAAGACCAAGCTGACAAAAGTCCTGACAAGATCAGAGGATGGCATTAACGGAGACTATACAGTAAGCTTCGCAAACAACGGAAATGCCGGAAAATATACCCTTGAACTTAGGGGAATAAATGGCTACAGCGGAGCTATCAAAAAGACTGTCAAGGTCAAGGCTTATAACATCAAAAAGGATGCCGGTCAGAAAATTGAAATTAACGCGGAGCAGGCTGTTTTGAGAAATGGCAGAGCTTATCCCGTAGTAACTGTCACTTTTAAAACCGAAAAGGGTACGGTAACCCTCAAGGAAGGTGTTGATTACACCCTTTCCTACAAGAACAACAAGAAGATACCTACAGCCGGCACAAAGAAACTCCCGACTGTTGTGGTTAAGGGTAAAGGCAACTTTACAGGACAGAGCAGCAAGACTTTTGTTGTGATTGCAGATGAGTAATATTATTACTTATATTCATAAATTATTTAGATATCCCTTAAGCTAATTTAAGATTTGAGGGGCCAAAAAATGGTATCATATCTTTGTGAGAGTGCGGCTTGACGTTAATATATGCTCACAATAATGTTTATCGGAGGATTGATAGGCAAATTATCATGTTCGAGAACAAACGGCCCCTCAAAAAAAGCATATTCATCGGCTGTTCTGCCTTTATTGTATTGCTGTGTCTGGTCCTTAGTATTCTGACCTACAGAACCTATACGCAGTCTCTTTATTCTGCCTATGAAGAGAGAATGACCGACATTATCGAGTATGTCTACAGCCATATCGATATGGAGGATCTTGAACAGTGCGTAGAGACTAAGCAGGAATCTGAGAAGTTTGTTCAGCTCACTGCTTTTATGGATGGGATAATGGAGGACTTCGATGTCCATTATCTCTATATTGTAATGCCTATCAGTACTGATCCGCCTCTGATGATGAACGTAATTTCCGCAGATACTGCCTACGGAAGAGCTACAGACCCCGATGGTTATTATCTCGGTCTGGTATCACCGGAGGACTATGAGCCTGATGAGATAGCCAGATTTTTTACGGCTATGGAAAATGACGGAATCACTTTCTTTAAGGATTTCAGTGTATGGGGCTATGATTATACCGGTCTTTTACCTCTTAAGGGTTCTGACGGCGAGATATTCGCTGTTTTATGCGTAGACATCGAAGTCTATGAGCTTGAGAAGGATATTCGTGAGTACACTGCAATGAATGTTGTGCTCATTGTTATTCTCGGTCTTTTCTTTATTTCATTTTTCCTGTACTGGATGACAAGGAACATAACAGAGCCCATCAGCAAGCTGGAAAAGAGCGTTGTTTCTTTTGCCAGAATATCCCATGAGCAAAAGGATCCGGACAAGCTTGAATATGATGCTCCTCCAATCCATACCCACAATGAGGTTGAATCCCTATCCAATGCGGTAGAACAGATGTCCAAGGACATGAAGACCTATGTTAAGAATATCGTGGACGCTGAGGGCAAGGTGGAAGTTATGAAGACCCAGGTGAGCCACATGGATATGCTGGCTTATCAGGACGCTCTGACTCACGTTAAGAATAAGGCCTGGTATGACAAGGTAAGAGAGAGAATCAACAAAGACATCAACTCGGGAAGAGCCAGATTTGCGATTGTTATGGCTGATCTCAATAATCTTAAGAAGATCAATGACACCTTCGGACATGAGCACGGCAACGATTATATCTTTGGAGCCTGCCATGAGCTCTGCGTAATGTATGATCATTCTCCGGTATTCAGGATCGGAGGCGATGAGTTCGTTATCCTGTTGGAAAACAGGGATTATGATAACAGAGAAGTGCTCTTTAGGAAGATGAAGGAAGTATTTGATTATACTGCTAATGACACCACCCGTGATGCCTGGGAGCGTTATTCCGTGGCAATGGGGATGGCAATCTACAATGTGACCACCGACAATTCCATGGATGATGTGTTCAAGAGAGCAGATGCCGAGATGTACAAGGATAAGCAGTCATCCAAGAATGCGAGAGAATAATAACAATATAATATGAATAAGTCACGGGGTGATTCAATAGTGAATCGTCCCGTGTTTTTAACTTAGGCTGTGCGAACATAGCGGGAGCCGCCAAAGCCCAGGATGATGCGGCCAAGACCAGCTGAGAGGATGAGAATGATTCCCATGAACATACCGTTACCGAAGGCCTTTGAGAACTTGAAACAGAAAATAATCTGAAGGAGCATTGATGCGGCGGAAGTTATGGAGATCAGCAGGGAATCTGCATCAAAGGCCACAAGTAACAGTGAGACTACTGTAAGTGCGATTGAAAGTAATCCATATCTTCCTTTCCAGCATAGCTTGTATTCCACATATATATTGTAAAGCGGTATAAGGCTCTGCCAGCCGGGGCGGCCTGCCTTCAAAAATATTATCCAGTTGGATATAAGAACAAGAATTGCTATTATCATGGCGCAAAAGCCATATCCGAAAATTTCGTCTACCATTTTTCCCTCCTATGATCTCATGCCAAGAGGTCATCTTTCAGGTTCATGTTTCTGAAGATAATCAAATATCTGTTTTTCTATGTTGCCAGCTAATGGTATCACTCGGAGTATCACACTACTGTCACAAGAAGGATAAGGAAGAATTAATAAGTATTAAGAAGTATTAAATATGTGTAAAGTGCCTTAAGTATTGAGTTTACCCACCGATATATATATCAGAAAGGAGGAAGATAAAGCGATGAGAAATCTTCCTAAGAGATAAAGTACCGTCACTGCGGCAGGATCCCGGTGGCGGTGCTTTTTTTATGGGTGAATTAAGAGGGTGTGGAGAGAGTAGTATGAAAGGTATGGAGTTGTCACAGTATAACACGGAAATAGTTTAGACTTCTGCAGCCGGACGCACACCCTTGACAGCACAAAGAATAATTGCTGCG
>NZ_ATVS01000008.1 GCF_000420845.1 Butyrivibrio sp. AE3009
CCTATGATATTCATACTGATACTCCAGATAATGCTGTTTTAGTATGCGTATATAACACATTTCAGCCTTTACCAGCTAGATTTTGTTCCTGAAAGGCATATTAAGATGCGACTTCACAGGTGTTTCATATGATTATCAAAATATTGATACCATAAAAGAGCCGGAAAACACGCAGATTATACGTGAACAGCATCAGACGTGTATGAATTAGCTTAATATGCAGGAGAAGTGCACTTGCAGAGGGAAAATTATGATCTATGAGTGTCAGGTTGTCACAATTTCGTCAACTTTAAGCCTCTGGGAGCACGCAGGGAAAAGGACTGTTTGATCCTGCGTGTTAGCTTCTGATTTTCTAAGCACGCCAGTTTCAATTGAGGGCAATATTGCGTGTTTTCGCTATGTTTGACCTGCCAGATTGTTCCAAGATTCTGAGCCCAAGGTAAGAAAACAGCCACCGCGTAAGCGGCTTGCCCTTGATAGCGCAAAGAATAATTGCTACAATGCTGTCCTTGACGGAGAAAAAATAGATTGTTCCTGAGTTCCTCGCCGTCGGTGGGGACGACGCAGCAATTATTCTTTGTGCTGTCAAGGGTGTGCGTCCGGCTGCAGAAGTCTAAACTATTTCCGTGTTATACTGTGACAACTACATATTTTTCATATCCACTAAAAAAACTGCCGCGACATAAAGCACGGCAGCCTCTTTTTATTTGTTCATAAATGTCTTTACATTGATTCCATTAACCTCAATATGGTCATCCACGGCAATTACCAGACACTGTCTGCCGTCGATGATCTTGGACTCAACCAGGTCAGCACGGTCGGGCTTAACCTTGATCACAACATCGGGAGTTTCGATATCGAACTTCTTGGTGTTGGCTATGTTGGTGGCAAGAAGGTGAATGTCCTCCTCTCCCACAGTCCTCTCATAATTCTGTTCAAAATAATCGAGTCTCTCTGAAGGAACTCCGCTGTCCTGAAGAAGCTGCTTAACATCCTTCTTGGTAAGCTCCAAAGGCTCCGGATCTCCCTCGTGATCCTCTATCATGTCATTGAGATTATCATGAATATTTCTCATGATGTCATAGTCTGCATCCTCACCGATGCTGTCCTGAACCAGGGCATCGAAGATATTCTTCTGTTCGGGAGCAGGCATGGGAGCTACTCCGCCGAACATTGCCTCTACGAACTCAGGCTGGAGATCATCGGGCTTCTTGGTGAAATAGAGCATGTTGTGGATATCCATGTCTCTCTCAATGAAGGCCGGGAAAAGGAATCCCTTGGTGGGTCCCTCAACTATCCAATCCCTGAATCTCTCCTCAATGTCGTTTTTGCTCTCATTGTAACCAAGTCCTGCCTTGGAAAGCTTAACAGGGCAGATGCTGCAGAGAATGTAATCATAGATCTTCTCGGAAGCATCCTCCATTGTCATTCCGTCGGTGGATACGCCGGGGATGTCATAAATGGCATGAACAAGCAGGATAAGATAGTTCTCGCCGTTTAAATAGTTGGCTATTATCTTATCGTAGAACTCGTCAATTATCTCATCCTCTTCCAAGTGGGAATCCCTTAATGTCAAAAGAAAGTCCTGAGTACCTCCCGGCTGTTCCTGGTCAAGAGGAAACTCAAGACTAATAAGGTTCTTGCCAAATGTTCCTGCAAGGGTGTGCTGGAAAATATCCAAATACTTGTACATCTGCTCGTCCGGCAGTGATCTGAAGGCCTTCTTGAAAACCAGCCTTTTGTTCTTCTCATGATCCACAAGGCATGCGCAAATGTGGTCAATGGTGCATCTGTCAGGTGTAAACTGTTTCTTGATTTCTAGTGTTTCTGCCTTATTCATTTGTTATCATCATTTTCCTTTATTCATAAATTTTTGGCACATGTCCTCTGCGAACTGCGTCGGATATAATTGTACCATAACGGAATCGATAAGGTCAGCTATCGTCATCCTAAATGCTATTTTAACAAATTTATCGTAAGTAGTATCAAACATTTTTTCAAAAACTTTTATGCTATCCACATCAATCTGGTTAACAATAGGAGTACTGATGTCGGTGGCAACGCCAAGCATGGAAGAAAGAGATGTGGCACTGGTTCCCATCATCTGATTCATAGCTTCCGAAGCAGCGGACAGATGAAGTTCGGTGATCTCTCCGGCAGTATTTGTGCCATCGCCGCCCATCATAAGATCGGTCATGACCTTCACATCATGTTCCTTAAGAACAAGCACATTGTTGCCCTGAAGTCCCTTAACATAATGGATCTGCACGAAAATACAGGTCTTTTCATAATCATCAAGAGCTTCGCTTCTTTTTATTACTTTAACATTAGGAGTCGTGATATCAACCTTTTTATTGACCATCATACTTAGAGTGGTGGCCGAGTTTCCCATACTGATATTGGCGATTTCGCCCAAAATATCTATTTTTTCGTTGCTCAGGATAAAATCTTCCACGATAAGCCTCCTTAACGGTTTTGTTTATATGGCAGCAAAAATTTACAGGCTCTTTGCCTATATTAAATATTTTAGTTTAATTTACGCAATTACGCCATAGTTTTATTCTTTTTTAAGAATATTTCAGTTTTTGTATGAAATTCGTTGGTTTTGACTGATTACAGTGCTAATATACTGTAATGAACACAATTTTGAAGGAGTCAAAATGATCTATACAGTCACTTTCAATCCCGCCATTGATTATGTTGTCCGCATGAAGGAGGAACTCCTTCCCGGAATGACCAACCGAAGCCAATCCGAGGAGGTTTATTTCGGAGGAAAAGGAATCAATGTGTCAACGGTTCTGAGAAACCTTGGAATAGACAGCACCGCTCTCGGATTTGTCGCAGGCTTCACAGGCGCAGCCATTAAGGACAGCGTAAGAAGTAAGGGCATCTCAGAGGACTTCATCACTCTACCGCAGGGCCTTACGCGAATCAACGTCAAGATAAAAGGCCTTGAAGAAACCGAGATCAACGGCCAGGGGCCGATGATCCCTGAGGGCTGCCTAAATGAACTCTTCACCAAAATTAAGGCCCTTCGCGGCGGCGACACTCTCATCCTGGCAGGCAGCATCCCATCATCTCTTCCAAATGATATATATGAAAAAATGATTGCCCTCACCGAAGGCAAAGACATAAACGTCGTGGTGGATGCCACCGGAGATCTTCTTAAGAACGTTCTTCCATATCATCCTTTTTTGATAAAGCCCAACAATTATGAGCTCGGAGAGATGTTCGACAAAAAGCTCGATACCTTCGAAGAGCTTGAAGCACACGCCAAAAAGCTCCGTGCTATGGGTGCTGAAAATGTCCTTGTATCCATGGGAGCGGACGGCGCATTCCTTGTAACCGAAGACGGCAGAACCCTTAGGGCCGCGGCTCCAAAAGGTCAGCTTAGGAACTCCGTAGGCGCCGGAGACTCCATGGTAGCAGGTTTCATTGCAGGTTACAGTAAGAACGGAGATTACGAAGAAGCGCTAAAAATGGGCTCAGCCGCAGGATCCGCCACAGCTTTTTCCGACGATCTGGCAAGTGGTGAAGAGATCATGAAATTATATAAAACGCTTTGATCTATAAAAGATTATTTTAGAATATTGGGGAAGGAAAATACAATGTCATCAAATAAGCTTAAAGGCATCGGCGCCTCAGACGGAATAGGAATAGGAAACATTCTTGTCATCAAAGAAGCCGACCTTAACTATGACAAGTCACCGGCAGAAGATATCGACGCCGAAAAAAAGAGATTCAACAAAGCCCTCAAAAGCTTTGTAAAAAGAACAGAATCTGAAGCAAAAAAGCTAAGAAACAGCGCCGGAGATAAGGAGGCTGAGATTCTTGAAGGACATCTCCTTCTTGCGACCGACGAGTCCATGACAGGACAGATCCTTGAAATGATCGAGGGTGGATCAAGGGCTGAAGCAGCAGTTGACGGAGCCTGCAATGCATTCATCGACATGTTCTCAGGTATGGAGGATGACCTGATGCGCCAGCGTGCTGCGGACATCAAGGACGTAAGGGACGAACTTCTTAAACTCCTACTTGGCATCAAGGACACAGACCTGGGAAGCCTCCCACCAAACACCATACTTGTAGCCAGAGATATCGCCCCTTCCATGACTTCCAAATTCAAAAAGAAAAATATTGCAGGCATCATAACAGAAGTCGGAACCGCCACCTCGCACCTTGCAATCATCGCCAAAGCCATGGAGATCCCTCTTATATCATCTGTTCCCGAAGCCCTCTCCATTGTAAAGGATGGGGAACCTGCCGTAATGAACGGAAAAACAGGCATAGCAGAGCTTAGCCCTGATGAAACTACTCTGGCAGAATATCAGGAATCTCTCAGAAAGGAACTGGAACACAAAGCGGAACTTAAATCTTTTCGCCGCAAAAAGACCAAGACCCTTGGCGGCGAGAGGATACAACTTCTCTGCAACATAGGAACTCCCGCAGAGGTAGCCTCTGTCATTAAAGAAACCGGCGAAGGAATAGGACTGTTCAGAACAGAATTCCTCTTCATGAACAGACAATGTGAGCCCTGCGAAGATGAGCAGTTTGAAGCTTATAAGGAAGTAGCGGTTGCCATGAAGGGCAAGCCTGTAATCATCCGAACTCTTGATATTGGCGGAGACAAAGAGATTCCTTATCTTGATCTGGAAAAGGAAGCCAATCCCTTCCTGGGCCTTCGCGCCATAAGATACTGTCTTAAAAATGACGGCCTCTATAACAGACAGCTAAGAGCAATAATAAGAGCAAGTGCCTATGGAAATATCAAATTGATGATTCCTCTTGTAACCTGCGTTGAGGAGGTTCGAAGCGTCAAAGAGATGGTTCATGCCATACAAAAAGAATATGATGAAATCGGAGTTGCCTATAACAAAGAGCTTCCGATAGGCTGCATGATAGAAACACCCGCTGCTGCTCTAATTGCGGATATCCTTGCCAAGGAATCGGACTTTTTCTCAATAGGCACCAACGACCTGACCCAGTACATCATGTGTGCTGACAGAGGAAATAACTCCGTATCCAATCTGGGCTCCTATTTCCAACCTGCCGTTCTTCGCAGCATAAGACAAATTGCAAGATGTGGTAAAGCTGCAGGTATTCCGGTGGGAATATGCGGAGAGGCAGCCTGGAATCCCAATTTGATACCTCTTTTATTGTCCTTCGGAATTGATGAGTTTAGCGTAAGCCCCTCGAAGGTACTTCCTACCCGCGCCATGATCAGTAAGTGGGGTATTCACGCATCCCACTACGTAGAAGACGATACAATGAATCTGGAGACAGCGGAGGAAATATTAATAAAGCTCTTCGGTGAACAACTCCGTAATGACCTGGTACATGAGAAAATCAAATCTGAGCAGAAAGAATTAGACGAAACTGAATAAATGAAAACAAAAGAAACCCTTGCGAACACAATCCGCAAGGGTTTCTCATATTAACATATACATAAAATCAAACAAAATAATTCGATCAGTGTAAGCTTCTAAGCATCTCAATTGCTGTCATCGGACGAGCCTCAGGCTCTGTAGTATTGTTCTCATACTTATTAAGCAATCTGGCTCTCATCTCTTCCGGATGATTGTAAAGCTGATCCATTATTCTGTCAAAAGCCTGCTTCCACTCTCCCATATTTTCTCTCCTTATCTAGCCTTAACACTGTAGCGCCTTAATCATATATGTTCGGAGCAGATTAATCAATAACAAAACCGCCAAAAAAATGTGAAAACTCTGTGTCTTCTTGTTTTATGTTTACCAAACACCTCATTATTATGCACTTTTTAACCTGTAGCCTTTAGCCGGCACTGTAAAAACGGTCTTCTTCGGGTATCTCGATGATGACATCCATCTTCTTGATCTTCCTCTTATTGACCATAAATATAATGTCAATACCGATAAATACCATGCTGACCAAAAAGTAATATATGAAGATCTCATAAAAATCCTTGGTAAGATTATATCTTCGAAGCACTCCTTCAAGACCGGTAAAAATGTCTGCGAAGCTGACCTTCTCTCCCATTTCCGCGAAATCACTGACAAAAGCCAATGAATAGCCGATTCTGCAGGAAAGGTATGTCAAAACGGCCGCTGCAGCGCTGCAATAGATAAGTCCGAATTTGGACATCTTGCCGCTCCCCTGTTCATAACCGCAGATCAGAAGGAAGCCAACCATCGCACCGGTATACGGAGAAACCACTCCATATTTCATAAGTAATACAATTAAGGCTGCCGCAAAAATACCATATAGCAAGCTTAATCCTATTCCCTTGGCAAAATTCTCCCTGATTGAGTCATCAAGGCATCTGCGGGCTTCCACATAGGAATTGCAGGACTCATGGCAGTTATCGCACAGGTCAAACACTCTTCCGTTGATATCATAGGACTCAATGCCCTCCACCGGTTCTCCGCAGATCTCACAGACATTGATATAACCGCTTTGTCTGAAAATCGCTGCCAATGAATGCATAGTACTTATAATGTCATCCACCAGCTTCTTAGCCACAAATCGTTTCTTTAACTTAAAAGTAATTCTGTTATTCTGAAATGCCGCAGTCTTAATAGTTGAAATACTGCCAACAATATTTTCCAAAAATCTGTCCTCAGGAAGAAGTCCCCCACTTCTGACTGAAGTACTGATCAAATAATCAAAGCCTTCCATTGATATCGTGAACCGATATCCGTCCATAAAGCCGATAGTTGATATCGAATCACTGTCTGTTCTGAATCCGATGCTGTTAAACTTTTGCAAAAAGACAAGTTTAGACGAATCCAATGCGCTGACATATCCCATACTTTTTTCCTCCCATAAGCACCAAAACATTATCAATGGCGCGTTTATTCATCATATTGGATTCACACCACAATGTCAACAAATCTCACAATATTGTATGAACTGTAAGCACACATAAGGCCATAAAAAAACTGCCGCAGCATAAAAGCCGCGGCAGCAATGATCATATACTGTAAGTATTAAACAATACCCTGAGCCTTCATAGCATCTGCAACCTTAAGGAAGCCTGCAATGTTGGCACCTGCTACGTAGTTGCCTTCCATGCCGTACTTCTTGGCAGCATCGTCAATGTTGTGGTAGATGTTAACCATGATCTGCTTAAGCTTAGCATCAACCTCTTCGAAGGTCCATGACAGTCTCTCGGAGTTCTGGCTCATCTCAAGAGCTGATGTAGCAACACCGCCTGCGTTAGAAGCCTTACCGCAAACAAAGAGTACACCGTTCTTCTGAAGGTACTCTGTAGCCTCGATTGTTGTAGGCATGTTAGCACCCTCGCAAACTGCGATACATCCGTTAGCAACAAGCTGCTTAGCATCATCGATGAGGAGCTCGTTCTGAGTAGCGCAAGGAAGAGCAACATCACACTTGATTGACCATACGCCTCTGCCCTCATGATACTCTGCTGACTTTCTTGCAGCAGCGTAATCTGTAAGACGTGCTCTCTTAACTTCCTTAACTTCCTTAAGAAGTTCTACATCGATTCCTTCGGGATCATAGATCCAGCCTGTTGAATCTGAACATGTAACAACCTTAGCACCGAGCTGCTGAGCCTTCTCGATAGCATAGATAGCAACGTTACCTGCACCTGATACAACTACAGTCTTGCCGCTGATGTCGTGGCCGTTGCACTTAAGCAGCTCCTCTGTAAGGTAAAGAAGACCATAACCTGTAGCCTGTGTACGTGCAAGAGATCCGCCATAGGTAAGACCCTTACCTGTAAGAACTCCCTCGTATACGTCTCTGATTCTCTTGTACTGACCATACATGAATCCGATCTCACGTCCGCCAACACCGATATCACCGGCAGGAACGTCTGTGTCAGCTCCGATATGTCTGTAGAGCTCTGTCATGAAGCTCTGGCAGAATGCCATAACCTCTCTGTCAGACTTGCCCTTAGGATCGAAGTCTGAACCACCCTTACCACCGCCGATAGGAAGGCTTGTAAGTGAGTTCTTGAAGATCTGCTCGAAACCAAGGAACTTGATGATACCAAGGTTTACTGAAGGATGGAAACGAAGTCCTCCCTTGTAAGGTCCGATTGCTGAATTGAACTGTACACGGAAACCGTTGTTAACCTGAACCTGTCCCTTATCATCAACCCAAGGTACTCTGAAAAGGATCTGTCTCTCGGGAGTTACAAGTCTCTCAAGAAGAGCATCCTTGCGGTATTCTTCCTCATTAGCCTCGATTACAACACGAAGTGACTCAAGCACTTCCTTAACTGCCTGATGGAATTCAGGCTGAGCAGGGTTTTTCTCCACAACATAGTTGTAGATCTCATCAACGTAAGACATTTTTTCTTTCTCCTTCCTGTGCATGGCACATAAAAACTTTTTTACAGACCGATTGTCTTATTTTTAAGTATAAAAAAAGGGCGTAAGAAACTATCGGTCTCTACGCCCCGTTGCGCAGACATCACTGTCTGAATGGTATTATACACTTTGATGTTTTAAAGCGCAAGAGACTTTATTACATTAAATCAAAAAATTATTCTCCGCCCTCATCGCCACCTTCAGATGGCTGTTCATCATCATTTTCCTCGGAATCCCCGCCTTCATCACCGCTATCTTCGGACTGTTCCTGGCCTTCGCCCTCTGATTCCTGCGCAGGCTCTTCCGGCTCCTGGGGCTGTTCCTGCTGCTCTTCTCCATCGTAAACGGCAGGCTCCGGCTCAGGAAGCGTAGACCATTTGTAGAAGAATGCATGGTTACCGATCATGGTATATTCACTGATCCTGTAATAATCAGCATAATACTTGGTCATAAAGAACAAATAATCTCCCACTCTGGCTCCGTCCAGAACCTCCTGCGCAGCCCTAAGGCAGGTGGAATTAGGTCCTACGGACATGATAAGCTCAACCTTACCTGACCTGTAGGAAGCAAACTGCATATTCTGAGTGATGACGGAAACAACATCTCCGGGAAAAGCAGAACTCTTAACTCTGTTCATGATAACAGATCCAACTGCCAATTTGCCGGTATAGGACTCGCCGTCGGCCTCCGCCTGTATCGTGGCCGCCAGCCATACAAGCTCTGATTCTGATGCTGAGTAAGCTCCGGATGTATCTTCCTTCATAAGAGCAAGGCGCTCAGCGATCTGCTTAGCCAGCTCTGCCTGGGCGGCAGCGGTCTTGGCCTGAAGTGATTTCATTTTCTTATCAAGCTCAGCCAGCTTGTTATCATAGTCAGCCAGCTTGTTCTTCTCTGAGGAAAGTGTATTCTGGGTACTTGAGAGCTTGCCCTTAACCTCAGCTGTAAGTCCCGAGAGTTCCTCATGCTTCTCATCGAGCTGAGTCTGATACTGATCAAGTTCCTCTTCCTTCTCGTGAACGACTGCGGACTTGGCCTCAATATCTGCCTGAAGAGCCTTGTACTCGGCAATCTTTTTCTTATCGTATTCTATTATCGCAGTGAGATATTCATATTTGGTCAGAAATTCCTGCATTGACCCGGACTCTAAAAGAAGGCGTGCAAGCCCTGTGTTGCCACCGCTCTCATAGGTAGATTGAATTCTTTTTTTAAGTAGCTCATAGCGCTTATGTTCTTCGTCTCTTGCCTGCTGAAGCTGTTTGTCCAGCTCAACGATCTCGGAAGACACCTCCGCCATTGCGTTCTCCGCCTCTGTTATCTCTGCACTTAAGGAATCAAGCTTGGCTGAATAGCCGTTGATGGTGGATTGCAGCTGTGAACTCTGGTTCTGAAGATTACTTACGTTGCTCTGGGTCTTCTCTTTCTCACCCTGAAGAGCACTTATTGCATCCTTGGTCTCCTTGGTCTGTTTCTCAAGGTCCGAGATTGCATTCTGGGTCTCCTGCTCCTGCTGCCTCATACCATCGATGGTCTGAGAGATATCTGTATTGCCCTCATCCTCTTCGGCGCGGCAGCAAAGAGCTGTTTCCCCCATTATTAAGCTAAAAAGAAGTAACCAGATAACAATCCTCTTTTTCATATACTCCCCATGTATACGCTGTTACTCAAGAAATTCGGACTTCATGTATCCTGTCTGTCCGTTATACTCAACTTTGGACCAGCCGTTGGCATACTGCTGCTTAACATTGACCTCTGTTCCGGCATAAAGTGTTGCAAGGATGTCGGAATCGGTGCTCTCACTCTTACGAAGTCTTACGGATTCCGTAACCTTCATCTTGCCGGTCTTGGCTGTAGCAGCGGGCTTGGACTCAGTCTCTGTCTTATTCTCTGTTTTGTTCTCTGTCTTATTATCGTTATTATTGGCTGTTTCGGTATTAGTCTCAGCAGCGTCGCCATTATCACCTGCAACCTCAACTGTCTCTTCACCCACAACCTCAAAGAACTCTGTCTTAACAAAGGCATAGCCGTTGTTGTATTCAATCTTACTCCAGCCGTTGGCAAGAGCCTCAACCTGTGTAAACTCCTGACCCTTGCTGGTCTTGGCAATAACATCTGCTGTCTCGGAATCAGAGCTTCTGA
Organism: Butyrivibrio sp. AE3009; assembly: GCF_000420845.1. Lineage (GTDB taxonomy): Bacteria > Bacillota > Clostridia > Lachnospirales > Lachnospiraceae > Butyrivibrio. The sequence continues at coordinate 10,456 of NZ_ATVS01000008.1, forward strand.
TATTGATGACATCTGTGGCTCTGATGGTATGAGTGGTAACAACCTGAACATCGGATGCAGATTCCTCAGAAGCATCCTCTTTAGCAGAAGAACCTTCTGCCGCAGCTGCCTCATTGTTGCTGGCTTCGGAGCTGGCGAGCGCTTCTCCTACGGAAACCTGAAGACCTGATCTCATCTGTGTAAGGAGCTCTGCAAGTACCTCATCGGAGCTTACCATCTCATTATATTTAACAGCGACCTTGTTATTAAGGTCTATAACGTCGGTCTGAACATTGATCTGTCTCAGATACTCAATTTCATTACCCTCTACAATATCTCCGTTAATATAGAGATTGCCGGTGTCATCGGTACAAATATAGAGAGTCTCAAGTCCCGGAACGGCCTTATCATAATTATAGAGCTTGACCTCATTGTAAACATAGGCAACATAGCTGCCAACAAGAGGACCGGGCTTGGTATATACAGTGATATTCTCATAGGCTTCGATATAATCCGCTGCTGCCACAGCCTTAAGAAGCTCGGTATCTTCGAGTCCCTTGTAGATCTGTGAGATAGTCTCGGAATCTCCCTCTGCGCAGGCCTGATAGTACTTGTCTATAAGGGCATTGACCTCGGGATGAGCATTCTCTTCCATCTCTACCTCGGGCACCTCATAGGTTGCCGCAAGCTCAGCACCGGAAGGCTCCTGGGATTCTTCCTGTGCTCTGTGGTTGGCACTGAGAGCAATTCCCACTGTAGCTACCACTGCAAGTACAAAGAAAATAGGCATCAAAAACTTCTTGTTATCGCCTAAAATAGCATTAATAGATCTTCTATTATTCCTCCAGGAAGTGGATGTATTCTTCTTATTTCTCATTTAAAACAAACCTCTAAATCCCAAACATATTCAAGTGAAATGCACCCGACAGGACTCGAACCTGCATTAAAGGCGTCGGAGGCCTACGTTCTATCCATTAGACTACGGGTGCATCACATACCCGAATATAATACCATATAGCCCCTATAATGTCTATGTTAATGAGTCCTTGAGGAAAGTCAATTCCCGCAGTCACAGATTTTAAGCTCACCTTCAGGATATGAATAGCTATAAAGACTGTGGCTAAGCACCTCTTCATCTCTTACCACCGACGAATTCACTTCACCAATCATACTCCTTAAATATCTGGGAGGAATACTGCAGCTCCCCGCAGGAACCACAAGCATCTCATGAACAGATGCAGGTATGATATACAGATCGCTGTCATTTATACAGGCAAGTTCATCCAGAACTCCCGGATAAAGAACAGCTCCCGCTCCCTGATATCCGGACTGCGTAGTCACAACATAAATATTCTTAAGAAGCTCGGGACTATCAAACATGTCCGGTTCCAAGTATTCGTTGATGCTCTTAACACTGGCAGGAAACGTCTTAACTGTATTCCTCATAACGCTGTCCCATAGCTCTTCCTTGGAAATCCCCCACATATCAAGGTGCTCTGTGGTGATCATGATACTGCCCTGCTCCTTGTCCTTGATGTTAAGGATACAAATGGGGATCATCACCAGATCCGCAAATGCTCTGACAGGGACACTGCGAAGCCTGTCCATGTTAGGGCCCGCCATTGCCAGCTTGTAGCTAAGATGCCCCTTAACTTCGTCAAAGTTCCTGAAAAAATCCATATCCAGGCCAAGCCCGACAGAGCTCTCCCTGTAGAGGCTTACCACCATATCGGTGATACTGTCAAAGGATTCTCCTGCCTTGTACATGTTAAAGAAATCATCAATATAAATAGAAGGAGAAATATTGCTGCCTTCTTCCCTTATGACCAAAGCATGATAAACAACTCCGTTATTCTTGACAATCTCCTGAAACTTAACACAGGCGCCGTCTCCGAGATTGTTCTCCACATTCTGTAATAATATATTCCCAAAATTAATTATATCCATATCTTCCTCCGAAAAATAGTTTTAGTGACAAAAAAAGACAATAAAGAAGCCTTGTCTGGTTTCTTTATTGTCTTACAGTTTCTTATAAATACTTCTAAAACAGTTTCTATAAAAATTTATGAAAACTTGTGTCAGATATGGTAAATGAAATGTTACAAATTATACTCTTGAGAGATACTCGCCTGTTCTGGTATCAATCTTGATAACGTCACCCTCGTTAACAAAAAGAGGAACTGCTACGTTAGCACCTGTCTCAACAGTTGCGGGCTTGGTAGCACCTGTAGCTGTATCACCCTTGAAGCCGGGCTCTGTCTCTGTGATTGTAAGTTCTACGAACATAGGAGGCTCAACTGCGAATACGTTGCCGTTGTAAGACATGATCTTACATGTCTCGTTCTCCTTAACAAACTTAAGAGAATCACCGATCTGATCTGATGTAAGACCGATCTGCTCATAAGTCTCAGTATCCATAAAGTTATAAATATCGCCATCCTGATAGAGATACTGCATATCCTTCTTGTCGATTCTTGCTGCAGGGAACTTCTCTGTAGGACGGAAGGTTGTCTCCTTAACACCGCCGTTGATGATATCCTTGAGCTTGGTTCTTACGAAAGCAGCGCCTTTACCGGGCTTAACATGCTGGAATTCAATAATCTGACATACATTGCCATCGATCTCGATGGTAACACCATTTCTGAAATCACTTGCAGAAATCATAAAAAAAATCCTCCTAATTACTTCACATCAAACAACTATCACATTTTAAACTATCATAGATGATTTTTCAACTATTTTTTTGTCATGTTATATTAAAGCCTTGTATCACAACAAATAATCGCCGAAAACCGACTCCGTCGGAGTGCTCTTATAGGCCTGTAAAAGTGACTGATAGTACGAATAATCCGATGTTCCGAGGGTTGCATTAAGAAGAGAATTCTCATTTAATTTCTCAAGGGTCTGACCTTCTATCGAGTTGGTGGTAGTGCTGCCGGTCACATCCTCATCCTCATCCGAGGTCTTAAAAAGAGAACTCTGAACCATATTTGTATAAAAATATGACGAATCCGACAGGTCTCTGAGTGCCTTATCGCTAAGGATTCCCTTATACACATCGGCATTATCCGTGTTCTGACTGTTAGCCTTCATGATAGTCTCAAGGGCATCTGCAATGCCCAGATTGCCGCCAAGTCTTGAGGCCGTTATAAGACTTGCCAGATTGGTGGCATTATTCGCAGTCGTATTACTTGCAGCCGCATTACTTGCCGAGCCCGAAACCTCACCTGCCCCGGAACCTGCAGTCTTAGCAGTTTCCTTCGTAGCCTCCGCTGCTGTCTTTGGTGCAAAATTATGGCTGTCGATATTGTTTTTAATCTCATCTCTGATATTGGGAGCCTCGACCTTAGTATCATTGACGGCCTTGCTGAAATATTTCTGGAATATTCCCTTAAGGTCCTCACCGATACTGCTGCCCCGACTATTTACACTTGAAATGGAATTGAGATATGAATTGACCGCACTTGTCAGCTCGCTAATACGAAATGCCATTTTGATACCCCCCGTAACCTACAAACAGCAACTACAAGTTATCAGATCCAGGTAACCTTAAGATTCCTGTACTCCGCCACCATGGGAGAGAGCTGGCGAAAACCTATGTTTCCTCCCGTCAGCAGATCTCCGAAGGTCATACCGTCATCATAAAAATCAAATATCTGAAGATCATTTATATAAAAAGAAACTTTAGAACCTCTTTTGACCACTCTCATGTTGTACCAGTCGGCGTTCTCCGAAGCATCCGGGATAGGATCCGCACCCTGACTGACCAGAAAGCCGCCGTAGCTCTTTATGAGATTGCAGGTATGAAAGCCTCTCTCAGAAGGCTCTTTTCTCCTGAAATAGGAAAGATGATAGGTGTTAAGATCCCCGCTGTGATACTGCTCGTACTCTCCGGTTCTCCTTAAAAGAGCTCCGTCGAAGATGCTTCCGGGACCGTTCTTTGGCTTGGCTGCAAAAAACAGCATGGCAAGACCGGGCTCTCTGATCGGCCGAAACTCCCACTCGATCATGATATCCGCAGGAAAAACCTTGGGACACCACAGAACGAAATTCGCCTTCTGCCCCTCTGAGGAAGGCCTCTTACTTGCAAGTCTCATAGCGCCGCCGGAAAAGCTGATGTCAGCCTCTCCCTCCAGCACAAAATCTTTTATATCATCTTCACAGGAAAGTGGATTGTTACAGATTATTTTTGGCATTACCTGATACCCCCAATGCACCAAGTATTAAATCCCCTCATTTCATTTTATAGGAATATGCGGCGCTATGCAATTATCTAACGCCATGATATACTGATAAGACACAGGAAACTATCCTGTTTTTCGTAACCGCAATATGCCCTTACGTAAAAGGAGTAATTTTATGGAAAAAGATATACTTGAGCAGGAACAGGCTCATCTCACCAAGACCTACAACAAACTTCTTATTATAGAAAAAGACTTGAAATCACAGATATCCTCCCTGAATGAGAAGGCAGTGGAGGACAAAAACGATATCCGCGACAATATCCGTTTCGACTACGCAGATATCGAGACCACCATGGAAACTCTGGCCGAGATTGAGGTATGGAACCGTTATATCGACACCTACAATGTAGAGAGCTCTTCTCTTGGCAAGCGCCTTGATACCGTAGAGAAGCTCCTTCAGTCTCCCTATTTTGCCAAAATATCTCTTCAGTTCGAGGGCGAGGACCAGACTGAGGACTATTATATAGGAAGAGCCGCAATTTCTGAGAACGGATACGATCAGCTGGTTGTTGACTGGCGCTCTCCCGTGGCGGAGGTGTACTACAATCAGGATAACGGCCGCACCAGCTACACCGTAGAAGACAGGGAGATCCCCGTGGACCTTAAGCTTCGAAGACAGTTCGAGATAGAAAAGAACAAGCTTATCTCCTTCTTTGACACCACCATCGCCATAGAGGATCCGCTGCTTCTTCAGTCTCTGTCCCAGACCCGCTCCGATAAGATGACAGCAATTACCGCAACCATCCAGAAGGAGCAGAACGCTGTTATTCGTTACCCCGATGTGCCGGTGCTTCTGGTTAACGGCATCGCAGGAAGTGGCAAGACTTCGGTACTTCTCCAGCGTATAGCTTACCTTTTTTATCAGAAGAGAAAGTCCCTTCGCCCGGATCAGGTGTGCCTCATAACCCCCAATCCGATCTTCAGGGACTATATCGATAACGTCCTTCCGGATCTTGGCGAGACCAATCCCGTGACTCTTACCTGGAAGGAATTCCTGGACCACGTAAATGTTCCTGTGGCCTACAGCGAATATGACTACACAGAGGATGAGGGCCTTGTAAGGATTCACGAGACTCTCTCAGCACTGTCACCGGAAATCGACGACTTTACAGACATCTTCCAGAAGGACAGACTGATTCTCTCCAAAAAAGAGGTGTTCCAAGTCATCAAACGTTTTGCCAAATTCCCGATGGGCGTAAGACTTGTGCAGACTGTAATGGATGAGCTTGAAGCCATGGCCAAGAATAAGCTTCACAACATGGATAGTGACAATGACGAGGAATCGGAAGGCTCCGCCAAATCCGGCTCTGCAGAAGATAACAGAATTGAAAATGACTTTGGCGGCGCCCTGAGCCAGATAAGACACTGCGGCTTCGTCAACGTCCTTCACGTGGCACAAAGGCTCCTTGATACTAAAAAGATCACAGCCGCCGAGTGGCTCTACACCAAGATGGAGCTCACGGGAATCTGTGACCGAAATATGCGTTATGTCATGATAGATGAAGTTCAGGATTATACAATGGCTCAGCTCATAGTACTTAGGAAATACTTCCCGGGTGCCCGCTTCATGCTGCTGGGAGATGAATACCAGGCAATCCGTGAGGGTACCGCAACCTTCTCCGGAATAAGGGAGCTGTTTAGTGAAGGCGGCAAGACCTATGCAGAGCTTCCCCTTCTTACCAGCTACAGAAGCTCACCGGAAGTAACCGAGATGTTCGCATCCATCCTTCCTGAGGAAAAAAAGCTCATGGTATCCTCTGTGAAACGCCCCGGTGAAAAGACTATAGTTAAGGCCTGCGAGTCAGACGAAGAACTCACCAATGAGCTTATTAGTCTCATGGACGAATACAGCAAAAAGAGCGGTCTCACCGCCATTATCTGCAGAAATGAAGGAAGCCTTGAGAGAATCAGCGAAAGATTAGGTGACAGATCTCCCGCGATCATCTCTGAGAACTGCTCTCTTCCAAAGAGCGGAGCATTCCTTATTGAGCTGCGATATGCCAAGGGTCTTGAATTTGACCACGTCATTCTACCCGATGCGGGAAATGACGCTTACCCCGCAGACGAGCTGGGAAGACACTGCCTGTATACGGCTATGTCCCGTGCAACACAGCACCTGGCTGTTCTGTCCAAGGGTAAACTTGCCGATATTATCAGCTGACCTTCTTTTTGTTTTTCCTATAGCTCTCATGGAGCTGTTTTCTAACGTCTCTGACATGGAGGCTGTCTTGTTCGGTTAGGGCAGCCTCTTTATTTTTGCCGTATTCTATTTTATAATACAGTCCGAAGATCTCACTTACAGATTCTCTGAATTCCTGCGGTGCTCTGTCTGCATAATCCGACAAAAAACCCCTGTCAAAGAACTCATCGGAATGTTTCCTGATATCCTTCTTAATAAGTTCAACATCTGTGCGAAGTTTCCCTCCATAGGAGGATTTCCTGTACACAGCATCTTTTACCAGCGCTGTACCCACAAGAACCAGAACATACAAAAGCAGGACGCTGAGCACCACAATCACCGCTATCCTTACAAGCGCGAATATCTCCTTGTTGTCGTCTTCCTCAGCAACTTCCTCTGCAAGATCCGGCACCAGTTCTACAATATCCGGCACAGACAGGCTGTCATAATCTTCTTCATAGGTCATTCCCTTATCGCCCTGTGGCTGTTTCATCTCCATATTCCAGGCTCTGTCCTGATAGGAGGTATATGCGCTAGTGGGTTCAAAAGGGATCCAGCCCGCATCCTTAATAAATGCCTCGGGCCAGGTATGAGCCCTTGTCCCTGACACCTCAAACTCCTCCTGTTCCTCAAAGGGATACAGGTAGTTGTAGCCCGCATCACACCTTGCCGGGATTCCAGAGAGCCTTAGCAGCATCACCATCGATGAGGCATAGTGCACGCAGTAGCCCTTACCGGCATGGAACAAGAAGTCCTCAGCCAGGGTGCTCATTCCTTCTGCTGTATTCATATCCTGAGGCTCGGAATCCGTCAGCTGAGTGCTGTAGGGGTACTGTCTCAGATACTCCTCTATCACCCTGCACTTGTCATAATCGTTATCAAGACCTTCTGTCAGAGTCTTAGCCAACTCCCGGAGCCTGTCGCTGCAACCGGTGGTATCCAGATACTCCTCGCAGTTAGCGCCATAGACTTGGTCAGAATCAGCCAGTTTCTCATACTCTTCTTTTGTCACCACCGCAGCCAGATTGAAGCTGTACATTCTTCTTGCATAGTCGCAGAGGTCCTCATATGAAATATTACTCTTTGGCGCAGAGTCTGCATTTTTAACCAGCGCGATGAAATAGGGACTTGCATAGTCCACGTCAAGATAAACCGAATTGATGGTATATCCCTTTTTGTGATCAGTATCGCTCCTGCCGGATTTAAGATTTTTTCCGTTGGTCGTAAGGTCTATGGCAAAAACAGGTGTGATCTCATCCTTAGTCCTTACATAGGCGTATTCTATGTCAAGGCCCGCCTTCTGGGAAAAGGTCTTGGCCATCTCATCGGTGACTTCCGCCCTGTACAGTAGCGTAAGAAACTCAACCGCTCTTTCCTTATCAATACCTTTTCCGCCGGTGAGGTATACCGCTTTCCTTCTCTTCATAAGCTGAAGAGTCTCCTTATCCTTGTACAGGACATAGGTCTGGCTCTTAGGCCTTAGGATAAGCTCGGTCTTGGACCTGCCTGCGATACTTCCGCCGGACTCCTTAAGACTGCTGTAGCCTGCGACATATTTATTTTTGCCAAAAACGCCGGAGGTCAAATAGTATACATTGCTGCAGGCAACCTCCACGCCGTTTGCGATCCTCTCTCCCACCTCCAGCACGGGTTTCCAGTTGATCGGAGCCTCTCTGGCAGGAATCAGGATTATGATAATAGCCATCACAGCAAAAAATGAAAAGGGAAAGGGTTCGCCGGATCTCTCCGGGATAAGATACTGAAGCCCCGACAGCATCAGCTCAAACAGACATACAAACAACGCCGTTTCAACTCTTGAATCCTCATAAAAAGGTCCGAACCCAAAACGAAGCGCCACCGCTGCCACCGTCAGAAGTAAAGTCCCTACCAGCACCACTTTTTCCCTGAAGGGAACAAAAGTCATTAATAGCCTCAAAACTGCCGCCGTGATTACCGCCATCTGCAGATAAGGCATGCTATCGATATCTCTCACAAGAAAAAACAGCACGAAGGCCGGAAGAACCGCCACCAAAGATGCGGAGACTCTTCCCGCAAAGACTTCAAAGAGACGTGACAGCCCTGTATAGAACAAAAAGAAAATGAGCACTGCAAATAAAAAGGAACTGCCACAGAACTCCCCCAGATCACTCCTAATAAGGGACATCCCTCTAAGGCACACCCCTGTCAGAGAAAATATGAACATGCAGATCTTAAGCTCATCAGAAACTAACGCAGTAATCTTCTCCCGGCTCCATGTCCTCTCTGATGAGAAGCCAGATATCCATGTCATCCCTCTTGTTACCCCCGTTCTTTACAAACTCCTGCATCTTCTCATACTCCTCATCGGCGCCGTAGAAGATCCCATCGGCAACGATATTATAGAATTCCAAAAATGAGTCATGGGAATCCACCACGGACTCCTTAATAACTCCCGCAGGATATATAAGTCTTACCGGTATCCCCTGCTGCCCGAAATGCCAGGCTGCTGACACAACAAACTCCAGGAAATAATCTCTTTTCCTCAGGTACTCGGTGTCCTGATCTCTCTCGGGAACGTTGACCGCTCCAAGAACCAGCGTCACTGTCCTCTTCTCCATTTTGTCCGGAACTCTTACCATCAGCTCAGAAAGTCTGGCTGACACCTTCCAGTTAATTGATGAAAGGCTGTCTCCGTTTCTGTAGGCTCTCATGTCGCTGCCCGGAGTCTCTTCGTATAGTCTTTTGCTCTTAAGGCCGCTGCTGTTGATGAGATTCTCAAGGTCAAGGGAGCTGTCGGCAATATCCGTTATTCTGGGACTTACGATGGCTCTGAAGGAATACTTTACCGGATACTTTACCTTCATTATCTTGAAGGGATCCTGAAAAAAAACATGCTCGACGCCTACGTTATAGGCCCCTGCGTATTTGCAGCTGATTCCGGAAGTGATCTCTTTTTTACCAAAGATACCAATAGACACCCGGTCTTCTTCGCTAAGATTCCCCATATCGCATCGGTCCTTGTACAGGCCAAACGACATCTTGTGAACCGGAAGAAATCCTGTGTTCTCCAGCATTATCCTGTAGTCATGGGTATCGCCCTTGGAGAGCTTGTGAACCTCAATCTCCTGGTACAGGGACAGACGAACGATGTTGATAAAAATGTACGCAAGGGACAGCGGAAGTATCAGCAGAAGGCCGTACAACATCACAAAGGACACCGGTCCGCCGTAAAAAGAGGCAAGCACCAGGCTCCCCGCCAGAAATACCAGATAATACAGTACTCCTTTTTTGCTGAAAGTGATCCTCATGAGACTTTTGTCCTCTCTATGATCAGTGTCACAAGATGATCTCTGGTAACGCGGTTCATCTTGGCCTCTGTTGTAAGTACCAGCCTGTGAGGGAGTGACAGGGATGCTGCCTTAGCAATGTCCTCCGGCACGCAATAATCTCTGTCGTCCATGTAGGCGATGGCCTGACTGCAGCGAAGCATTGCAAGAAGTGCTCTGGGTGAGGCGCCGCAGGCAATATCCGCACTCTTTCTGGTGGCTTCCACAATGTTAACAGCGTAGAGTCTCAATGTGTCGTTGACAGTGACTTTCTCAGACTCTTTTCTCATGCCTAGGATATCAGCGGCTGTAAGAACAGGCTCAATTTTACCATGGAGCTGCCCCTCCAGGAAACGCCCTGCCATATCCACGCTGGCCTGGGTGTCGGGATAGCCCACAGAGAGCTTCATCATGAATCTGTCCATCTGGGACTCCGGTATCGGATAGGTTCCAGCCATTTCGGATGGGTTCTGGGTTGCTATTACCATAAAGGGCTCCGGAACGGGAATCTGATTGCCGTCAATAGTAACCCTGTGCTCCTCCATTACCTCCAAAAGGGCAGACTGGGTCTTGGGCGATGTTCTGTTGAGCTCATCCGCAAGAACTATATTGTTAACTATGGGACCCGGAAGGACCTTGAAGGAAGAAGTCCCCTGATCATATACGGAAAAGCCCGTTATGTCGGAGGGGGTTGTATCCGGTGTACACTGAATTCTGGAAAAAGACAGGGACAGCGAATCTGAAAGTGCCTTGGCCAGGGACGTCTTACCAACGCCCGGCACATCTTCCAGGAGAACATGCCCGCCGGCTAGCAGTGAAACGATGAGCCTGTCTATCACCTGCTCCTTTCCTACTATTCTCTGCTGCATGCTTCCCCTTAGCTTAGCTACTTTCTCATTCATACGCTGCCCCCAAATCTGGTCAGGCCAAAACTATTGGCCGAATATTTAATCTAAATTGTCTGATAAATCCGACAATTATTATTAAATTATACTACCATTAGGCAAACTGTGCCATGTAAAGGTCATAATATGCACCTTTTTTCTGAATAAGCTGGTCATGATTACCGCTCTCCAAGATGCCTCCGTTATTAATCACGAAGATCCTGTCGGCATTCTTGATGGTTGATAAACGGTGAGCGATAACAAAGCTGGTCCTTCCTGACAAAAGAGCCTGAATGCCCTTCTGCACCAGCATCTCAGTGTGAGTGTCAATGCTGCTGGTGGCTTCGTCCAGGATAAGGATCTTGGGCATGGATATCATGGTCCTTGCAAAGGCAATAAGCTGCCTCTGTCCGATGGAAAGACCTGCGCCTCTCTCCTTAAGCTCGGTATCATAGCCCTTTTCAAGCTTGGTGATAAAATCATGTGCATTTACAGCCTTGGCTGCGGCAATCATCTCCTCCTCAGTGGCATCGGGCCTTCCGTAGAGGATGTTCTCCCTTACGGTTCCGCTGAAGATGAAGTTATCCTGGGTCATGACACCCATCTGACGACGAAGGCTCTCTATTGTCACATCAGTAAGGTCATGACCGTCAATAAGGATGCGGCCCTTCTGAATGTCATAGAACCTGCTGATAAGGTTAACAATGGTAGTCTTACCTGCGCCTGTGGGGCCAACAAGAGCGATGGTCTCACCGGGCCTTGCAGTAAAGCTGACATTCTCAAGGACCTTGGTCTCCTCTTTGGTCCCCTCATCATAGGTAAAGCCAACGTTCTCGAAGGAAACCTCACCCTTTATCTCAGGAAGCTCCGTAGCGCCTTCCTTATCCACGATCTCAGCCTCAGTGTCGAGAAGATCAAATACTCTCTCTGCCGCAGACATATTTGTCACCAGCTGGTTATAATATCCGGAAAGACCCATGATTGGTCTCCAGAACATATTTGCATAGGTCGCAAAGGCAACGATCATGCCTACACTTGCCTCTGTATATCCAAGAAATACCACTGCCACCAGATACATCACCATGCTGCTGACAGCCCAGCTCATATCGATCGCAGGTCCGAAGAGATCAGAATACATGCAGGCCTTGATATAAGCATCCCTGTGCTCATTGGCCAGGTCTCTGAAGGTACTCTTGGTCTCATTTTCCGCACTAAAGCTCTGAACCACTGAGATTCCGGCGATATCCTCATGGATATAGGCACTTAAGTTGGAGGATTTCTTTCTCACATCCTGCCAGCCCTTGTGGTTTTTTCCTCTGATCCAGAAGATAGCGGCCATCATTAATGGCATGGAGCACAGAGTACCAAGGGCCAGCTTCCAGTCCTTGACCATCATTATCACAACTACGCCAAAGACCGTCACAAAGTTGGGGATCAGATTGGTGATGGTATTGTTCATGACCTCCTTCAGGGAGTTAACATCACCGATGATCCTGGACAGGATCTTACCTGTTGGTCTTGAGTCAAAAAATGTCAGTGACAAAGTCTGGACATGTTCATAGAGCTCCTGTCTGATGTCCAATAATATTTTGTTTCCGATTCTGCTCATGAAGTAAATACGAAGCTTAACAAAGCCTGCATATACAAGACCCAGAAGGACGATGGCTCCCGCTGTTAAGAGTAGCCCCGTCACATTTCTGTTCGCCACATGAACATCTATTGCATATTCCATAAAAAGCGGGCTCACCAGATTGATAAGCACACAAACCACAAGTGATATCAATACCGGTATTATCTCTGCTATATGCGCCTTAAGATAGCCCATCATTCTGACGAAGACCTTCTTCATGTCCGTGTTCTTAATGGTCTCGTCTTCGCGAAATGAATTAGCTGCCATTACGCACTCACCTTCCTTTCTTCAAGTTGTCCGTACTGTGCCACGTAGGTGTCGTAATACAAGCCTCTTCTTGCCATCAGCTGGTCATGGGTTCCTCTCTCTGCGATCTGTCCATCCTTAAGGAAAAGAATCTCATCCGCATTTCTGACTGCTGATATTCTGTGGGCTACGATCACGCGGGTGACTCCTGTGATGGTATCAAGAGTTTTCTGTATCTCTGCCTCAGTCTCCATATCAAGGGCTGAGGTTGAATCGTCAAGAACCAGTATGGGAGCCTTTTTGGAAATAGCTCTGGCAATACTGATACGCTGCTTTTGTCCACCTGAAAGGCCCACTCCTCTTTCTCCTATTACTGTTTCGTAGGAGTTCTCCAGCTTCTCGATAAAGTCGCTGGCCTGAGCCATTTTAGCGGCACTTTCTATTTCTGTTTCTGTCATCTCATCTCTTCTTCCCATCTTGATGTTCTCAACAATGGAATCCGAGAAGAGGAATGAATCCTGCATAACTACTGCCGAGGCACTTCTTACCTGGCCAAGGTCCATGTCCTTAATCTTCACTCCGTCGATCCTGATATCACCCTCGGTGGGATCGTAGAATCTCTGAAGAAGATTGATTATCGTGGACTTGCCTGAGCCGGTCTCGCCCATGATTCCCAGGGTCTTGCCGCAGGGAAGGCTAAAGCTCACGTCCTTAAGAACCTCTTTATCTCCAAAGGATAAGGAAACATGATCAAATTCAACGCTTCCATCGATTGCGGGAAGTGTTACAGGCGCATCGCTATTAGCCAGTGTGGAGTGCTTCTCATAGATCTTTTTAATTTTCTTAAGAGAAGCAAAAGAGCTGGTGAAGCCGTTTACTATCCAGCCAATCTCCTCCATGGGCCAGGTACAGCTGCGGCTGTAGATGATGTAAGCGGTGAGGCTTCCCAGTGTCATCTTGCCGTTAACAACTGCGATTCCGCCAAGAACCGCACAGATAACGGGAAGAAGCATAGCCGAAAGCTGAAATATGGGATAATACTTGGCATCAGCCCTGGCCTCCTTCATGTTGAGGTCGTAGTAGTTCCTGTTGTGCTTCATGAACTTCTCTATTTCCATCTTTTCCCTGGAAAAGGCCTTAACAGTTCTTACCCCTGCCAGGTTCTCCTCTGCGATGGTGGTGAGGGTTGCGTTCTCCTCACTGATCTCGTCGTATACCTTGTCCAATTCCTTTTCCATCACAATAGCTATTGTTCCGCAGATAGTCATTGCAACCACAGGAACGATGGTCAGAAGCGGATCGATCTTAACCATGAAATACAGCACAAGAACCACGTTCAGCAGAACTTCCATTCCCATCATGGCTTCCATTCCAACCATCTGGAATACCTTGTCTATATCGTCCTTGACACGGGCCATAAGTTCGCCTGTGTTGGTGTCGTCAAAATAGTCAAGAGACAGCCCCTGAATATGATTAAACAGGTCCTTCCTCATCTCCGTGCCTATGGTTATACAGTTTTTGTCAAAAGTAAATTCCTTGAAATAGCCAAAGATGCTTCGTCCGATTCCGATAAGAATGATAAGGAAAAGCAACAGGCCAAATCTGTGAAAATCCCTGCTCACTATGGTTTCATTAACAATAATCTCAGTTATTTTCGGATATAGCATGTCCAGTGCAATGGCAAAGAGCATGAATATCACGGCCATGGTGTAGGTTGCCCAGTGCTTACGCACATAACTTGTAAGTGTCTTCATTGTTCCTCCTAATTAACTGCTTGTCGCATACCTTACTTCAGGTATACAGGTGTTTCCCCGGGATGTGTGAAAGCACAAAAAAACCCCGGTTATGTCTATTCTCAGACTTAACCGGGGTATAACTATCACAACAAAATATTCAGATATGGAATCCCATTCTCATGTTCATTCCATTCCAAATACAGTTTCCCGAGGTAAAGTCCTAGAAATATTATGGTTGTCATATTTTCTTGCCACATTCATCATAATTCCTTACCTCGCTTTCTTAGTATTTATCGGCTCGTAGCAAAACCGACAGGTTTATTATGCTCTATCCATGCATCATTGTCAACACAGTTTCCAAAAATTTATATTTACAATTAATAATTATCATGATATAGAATCCATTTTTTCCATCAGTTTCTCGAATTCTTCCACCGGCATCGGCTTATGGAAAAGATATCCCTGCATAGCATGGCAGCCAAGCTCATGAAGAAAATCAGCCTGTTCTTTTTCTTCTACACCCTCGGCGATTATGCCGGTATTAAGATCCCTCGCCATCATGATCACATGCTTTAGGATCGTCTGTCCCATCCTGCGGTTACCGGATCCTGTGAGGAAGCGAAGATCCAGCTTGATCCTGTCGACAGGAACCTCCTTAAGCATATTAAGAGAAGAATAACCGCTTCCGAAATCATCCATTTCAACCTGAAAACCGTATTCCCTGAGCTTGGAGGTGGTATTGATCAAAAGCTCCGCATCCTCCACATAGGCGGTTTCCGTGATCTCTATGTGAAGCTGGTCCGGAGTCAGATCATATTCCTGCACAAGATCACAGAAATACTCCGGAAGCTCTCTGTTCTTCTGAATATCAAGTCTTGATACATTAACGGATATGCATCTGTGTTTTCCCTCTTTGTTCCACCCGGCCAGATCATGGCATACCATCTTCCAGATATAACAATCAAGGTCATAGATAATTCCCGCATCCTCCAGCGCCGGAATGAACTCTGAGGGAGGAATAAAGCCAAGGTCAGGGTTGTTCCATCTGCACAACGCTTCCGCTCCGATGATCTTGCCGCTGTCGTAGGCAATCTGGGGCTGATACCAGACCCTTAGCTCCTTGGATTTCAGAGCCAGCGGAAAACGCCCAACGATATGAACAACACGCATTCCCTTCTCCCACTGTTTGGGATTATAGAATTCATAGCCGTCCTTTTTGTTCTCATGAAGCTTTCTCTCAGCGCTTCTTGCCAGGTCGATCATTCTGTCCACATCGATATTTTCATAGTCTTCCGGCATAAGCACATAGATTCCGCTGACAATTCGAACTTTCAGGTCCTTACCTCTGTTTACGAAAAAGTCCCGAACCGGTTCAAAGACCTGCTGTTCCTCTTTTTGCATCTTATCAAAGCCGCCTATTCTAAGAAGCAGGGCCAGATGGTCTCCCTCAAGTCTTCCTATGGCCTCCACATCTGACATAACCTCAAGGGATTTGTCCACCCAGAACTTAAGAAGTTCATTGGCGGCGTTTCTTCCCTGGCTGTCATTTATGTACTTGAAATCCATGATGTTGTTAAAAGACATCATATAAGGGATATCGGGATGTTCCCTAATAAGTTCTTCCACACGATTAACAAACCCCTTGTAGTTGTATACTCCGGTAAGATTGTCGTGGTACTGCATCTTACGGAATTTTGCTATCTGACTGAGGTGGTATTTATGCTGCCTTACGATGATCACAACAAGAAGTACAATTATTATGAACAAGCCAATATGCAGAATTCTATCATTCCTGATAAAATCCGTTGCCCCAAAGGATTCTGTCCTCAATATGCAGTTTATACATGCCATTGTCTTCAAGTGAACTATCATCCTCTCGCTATAGGTGCCAATTTACCTGCACCCCCGTACAATATCTCATTATAAATTGTAACATTTTAGTATAAAATACAGATAAACAATTGATTATTTATAGATAAAGTCCCTTTCAAATCAATTGCCATCCTGTATATTTGTAATATGGGAAATTATTCGAAAGAGGTCTTTAGAAAAATACTGCACAGCGTTGCGATAGCGCTTTTCATCGTCTGGTTGTATATGTACGACGACTGGAAAACGTCGGTATCGTATTTTGTAATTGCAGCTGTCATTGTATGCCCATTACTATTTCTGGCATCAAAAATCCCCGGAATGACAAGCTTTTTTAATGCCAGAAAACAGGGAGAGTTTAGTCTGAGCTATCTGGTGTTTGTGATAATGTACACAGTGGTAGCAACGATCTGCTGGGGCCTTATCGGAGAAAGGATGCTGGTTTTGGCCTGCGTATTAGCCTGGGGTCCCGGAGATGCCGCAGCTGCGCTTATCGGTAAAAAATACGGTAAGCACAAGATTGGTAGAAAGAAAACGAAATCCCTTGAAGGCACTATGGCAATGTTCATTTTTTCTTTACTCGGTGTTCTGATTGCTCTGTGTTTCTATGGTAAATACCCGCTACCCTGGGTGTTATTCATATCCCTGTTAACTGCAATTGTAACTGCCATCACCGAGCTTAAGGTCCTTAGCGGCTTCGACACTTTCTTCTGCCCTGTGGCTGCCATGGCAGTATTAGTCCCTTTTGAACTTATGTTCAGATATCTAAATATGTGATGCTTATGGAAAAAGATTTGGAACGTTCAAGAAAAAAAGAAAGTGGATATCGAACCCTTTTGACATCGGTGCTACTAAGTTCACCGGGGCCATTGATCCTGGGACTGGGCCTTACCGTTGGCAGGAGCTCAACGCAGATCTCCGATTTTGTCAGAAGAACTGCGGAACTGCTGGCTATAATTTCATCCTTCGTCGTGTTCTGTATCATCGATAAGCATAAGGATTATGATGACAAAAAGAAGGCAAGCCTTGCCCGCGGCAGCAATACTTTTGTGGGTGTGATCATGTGCATCAGTGGACTCAGCATGCTGATACTGGCCCTCACCACCGGCAGTGAAGACAAAGGAAATGTCGTTCCTGCCATGGTGATTGCTTTATCAGGAGTTATAGCCAATTCCATTTTCTGGTGGAGATACACAACTCTCTATAAGAGAAACGGAAATACTATCCTCGGCGTTCAGGGAAGGCTCTATGGCGCCAAGTCGGTGGTTGATATCTGCGTCACTCTCAGCCTTTTGGTCGTAGCTGCGCTACCGGGGTCTGCCGTTTCCAAGTATTTCGACATCTTCGGATCGGTTCTTGTTTCCCTATATATGCTGTGGAGCGGGGTAAAAACGGTGAGGCAGCAACTAAAAATGTAAGTAATCCATAGCCTCCAGATATCCGTTAAGGCCGTGACCGTAGATCTGCTTGTCGCAGGCCGGGGCTGTTACAGAAACCTTGCGGAAGTCCTCCCTGGACTGGATGTCGGATATATGGATCTCCACCTTGGTGATATCCTCAAGGCACTTAAGCGCATCATGGATAGCATAGCTGTAGTGGGTGTAGGCACCGGGATTGATGACAATCCCCTCTGTGCCGTCGCTGTAGGCAGCCTGAAGCCTGTCGATGATGGCGCCCTCATGATTGGACTGGTAGAGCTCAACTTCATCGCCGTCCTTCTCTGCCTTTTCTTTGATCATATTGCAAAGGTAATCATAGTCCTGATTGCCATATACAGCCTTCTCTCTAATGCCAAGAAAGTTTAAGTTAGGACCGTTTATCACTAAAATCTTCATGAATTCTTCCTCAAATTCTTGCGATGTCTACAAGCTGCAGTGTCTCCTCAGTACTCTCATTCTCAAGGCTGGTTACCAGTGCTCTTGCTGTATCAAGGGCTGTGATAACATTAACCCCGGTCTCAATGGCTGTACGGCGGATAAGGAAACCGTCACGGCTCTTGTCACGACCCTGAGTAGGAGTGTCGATAACAAGGTCTATCTTATGTCCCAGGATAAGGTCGATGACCGTAGGTGATTCCTGGCTGATACGGTTGATCTTACGAGCCTTGACACCGTTGTCTGTAAGAGTGTCACAGGTAGATCTTGTGGCATAGATGATGTATCCCAGCTTCTCGAATCTGCGGGCGATGTCGATGATCTCGCCCTTGTCGGAATCTTTTACGGTAATGATCATCTGCTTGTACTTGGGAAGGTTGATACCTGCGCCAAGAAAAGCCTTGTAGAGAGCCTCATTGAAGCTCTTGCTGATTCCAAGACACTCACCGGTACTCTTCATCTCAGGTCCGAGGCTGATCTCAGCGCCTCTGATCTTCTCGAAGGAGAATACAGGCATCTTGATAGCAACATACCCTGCCTCAGGCTGAAGTCCGGGTGTGTAGCCAAGGTCCTTAAGTTTCTTGCCCATCATAACCTCTGCTGCCAGATCAACGATAGGAATACCGGTTACCTTGCTGATATAAGGAACGGTTCTTGAGGATCTGGGATTGGCCTCGATGATATATACCTCATCGCCCACTGCGATGAACTGTACGTTGATAAGTCCGATTACATGAAGAGCCTTGGCTAGTCTCTTTGTATACTCGGCGATGGTCTCCTTTACCTTGTCGGAAAGGGACTGGGCAGGATATACGGAGATGGAGTCGCCGGAGTGGATTCCTGATCTCTCGATATGCTCCATGATACCTGGAATTACGATGTCCTCGCCGTCACAAACCGCATCAACCTCAGTCTCGATTCCCTGAAGATACTTATCTACAAGGATAGGGTGATCCTGAGCAATTCTGTTGATGATATTCATGAACTCTTCTATCTCTTCGTCAGAAAGGGCAATCTGCATACCCTGTCCTCCAAGAACATAGGAAGGTCTTACAAGTACGGGATAGCCCAGGCGATTAGCAACTTCCTTGGCTTCCTCTGCAGTATAAACCGTAGCACCCTGAGCACGCTTTATCTGAGTCTGTTCGAGGATCTGGTCAAAGATCTCTCTGTCCTCAGCTGCGTCTACATCCTTGGCATCGGTTCCGTAGATCTTAACGCCCATCTTCATGAGATCCTGAGTGAGCTTGATGGCTGTCTGACCACCGAACTGAACAACAGCTCCGTCGGGCTTCTCAAGTCTTACGATGTTCTCAACATCCTCGGGAGTAAGAGGCTCAAAATAGAGCTTGTCCGCAATGTCAAAGTCTGTACTTACAGTCTCGGGGTTGTTATTGATGATAATGGTCTCAAAACCGGCTTTCTTAAATGCCCAGGTTGCGTGAACTGAGCAATAGTCGAATTCGATACCCTGTCCGATGCGGATGGGGCCGGATCCAAGAACCAGGATTTTCTTCTTATCACTGCCTGCCTTAAGTCCTGCTTCATCCTCCTCATTCTCATCTCCGTATACGGAATAGTAGTAAGGAGTTTCGGCTTCAAACTCTGCAGCGCAGGTATCAACCAGCTTGTAAGCTGCCTTTATTCCATAGAAATCTCTGAGTGCCTTGATGGTCTCCACAGAAAATCTGGTAAGTCTGCTGATTACCTTGTCGGGATACTCAAGCTTCTTGGCAGCAAGAAGTGTTTCGAAACTGATGATCTTCTTGGCTTCATCGTACTCTGATACGTTCTCCTCAGATACCTTATGACGGGCGATGGTGCTCTTTTCGCCAAGTCTTAAGAGTTTGAGTTCCATCTTAACCAGTGAGTGGATCTTGTCGATGAACCAGAGATCTATCATGGTGATGTCATGGATCTCCTCATGGCTCATGCCTCTTCTCAGGGCCTCAGCAATTACCCAGATTCTCTGATCGTCAACTACCTTAAGTCTTGCTGACAGCTCTTCATCATCAAGTTCTGAGAAATCATAGCTTGTAAGGCAGTCCACATGCTGCTCCAGTGAGCGAATAGCCTTCATCATCGCACCTTCGAAATTGGTGCAGATACTCATTACTTCGCCGGTGGCCTTCATCTGTGTTGTAAGGGTTCTCTTAGCGGTAATGAATTTATCAAAGGGAAGACGAGGGAACTTAACTACGCAGTAGTCCAATGTAGGTTCAAAGCTTGCGTAGGTCTTGCCTGTAATTGCATTCTTGATCTCGTCCAGTGTATATCCAAGAGCAATCTTGGCTGCAACCTTGGCAATGGGATATCCCGTAGCCTTGGAAGCAAGGGCCGATGAACGGCTAACTCTTGGGTTAACCTCGATAACGCAGTACTCAAAGCTTGTGGGATGCAGGGCAAACTGTACGTTACAGCCGCCGGTGATCTGCAGCTCATCGATGATGTTAAGGGCTGCGCTACGAAGCATCTGATATTCTTTGTCAGAAAGAGTCTGTGAAGGAGCCACAACGATGGAGTCACCTGTATGAACACCAACAGGGTCGATATTCTCCATGTTGCAGACTGTGATGCAGTTACCTGCAGAGTCTCTCATTACCTCATACTCGATTTCCTTCCAGCCTGCGATGCAGCGCTCAACAAGAACCTCGTTGGCACGGGAAAGTCTGAGTCCATTCTCAAGAATCTCCTCACACTCAGCCTGATTGTGCGCGATACCGCCGCCGGAGCCTCCCAGTGTAAAGGCGGGACGAAGTACCACAGGGTAGCCGATCTTCTGAGCAAAAGCAACACCGTCCTGAACGTTATGCACTACCAGTGATGCTGCGCAGGGCTCACCGATCTTCTCCATGGTGTCCTTGAATTCCTGTCTATCCTCAGCCTTTCTGATGGTCTCAGCTGTGGTTCCAAGGAGCCTTACATTATGGCTCTTCAAAAAGCCTGATTCATCCAGCTCCATACCAAGGTTAAGTCCGGCCTGACCTCCCAGGGTTGGAAGGATTGAGTCGGGCTTTTCTTTTTCAATTATCTGCTCAAGGACCTTGACTGTAAGAGGCTCGATATAAACCTCATCAGCGATGTCCTTATCTGTCATGATGGTAGCGGGGTTGGAGTTAACAAGAACTACCTCTATCCCCTCTTCCTTAAGTGAACGGCAGGCCTGGGTTCCCGCATAGTCAAACTCTGCAGCCTGTCCGATTACGATAGGTCCGGAACCGATAACCAGAACCTTTTTTACATCCTTATTCTTTGGCATCAGTTCTTACCTCCCTTTTTAATCATATCTATGAATCTGTCAAATAAGTAGCTGGAATCCTGAGGTCCGGGGCATGCCTCGGGATGGAACTGAACGGTGAAAATGTTCTTTCCCACATAAGAAAGTCCCTCGTTGGTTCCGTCGTTGACATTTATAAATGCAGGCTCAGCTATTGTTTTGTCCAGCTTCTCCATATTTACCACATAGCCGTGGTTCTGTGAGGAGATATATACTCTGCCGGTCTGAAGATCCTTAACCGGGTGGTTTCCTCCCCTGTGGCCATACTTCATCTTGTAGGTGTCAGCTCCTGTAGCCAGGGCCATCAGCTGATGTCCAAGGCAGATTGCAAAAATGGTGGTGTCGCTGTCGTAGAGCTTCTTGATCTCCCTGATAACACCGGGGCAGTCCTTGGGGTCGCCGGGGCCATTGGAAAGCATGATTCCGTCGGGAGCATCCGCAAGGATCTCCTCTGCTGTAGTATTCGCAGGGTATATAGTCACATCGCAGCCTCTTGCGGCAAGAGAATCAGCAATGTTCTTCTTGGCTCCAAGATCAAGAAGAGCTACCTTAAGTCCTTTGCCGTTAAGGCTCTTAACGATGGAAGGTCTCTTCTCTCTCTTAGTCTTATCGCCTGCAAGGCATGCTTCATAATCCTCTTTGTTAAAAGAGGCGCTGCCTGATAAAGGTCCGTTCTCCTCAAGATCCTGCGTCCCTTTAAGGAACTTCTTTTCCTTGCAGGTAACCTTGCTGACAACATCACCTGTCGTGTAGGCATGGAGCTTGTCCTTAACATCCTCGAACTTAAGGTTCTCATTGGTGGTGATCATGCCGTTCATGGTGCCCTTTTCACGAAGAAGTCTTACAAGTTTTCTTGTATCGATTCCTGCAATTCCCGGAACCTCGTACTTCTCAAGGAATTCCTGAAGTGTCATATCGCAGCGGAAATTGGATGCAACATGTGACAGCTCCCTGACAATAATGCCATCAACCCAGGGTCTCTCTGATTCCATGTCATCTAAACAAACACCGTAATTTCCTATAAGAGGATATGTCATACATACCGCCTGTCCCGCATAGGACGGGTCTGTAAACACTTCTGTGTATCCGGCCATGGAGGTATTAAAAACGATCTCGCTGACAATATCCTTGTCAGCACCGATATGCTTACCCTCGAAGATCGTTCCATCCTCCAATATCAAAAATGCTTTCATAAATCTCCTCCGTTACGTAATCTTAATTACTTGAAGTACTTAACACCTGACTCGAAGATCTTAAGGTCCTGTTCTCCGAAGATGTTAACTGCTACGCCGTCGCCGCGACGCTCTGAGTGTGCCATTTTACCAAGGCATCTTCCGTCAGGAGAAAGGATACCCTCAACTGCCATGTAGGAGCCGTTGATATTCCACTCATCATCCATTGTTACATTGCCCTCAAGGTCGCAGTACTGGGTTGCGATCTGGCCATTTGCAAAGAGCTTCTTAAGAACATCTTCCGGGGCAACGAATCTTCCCTCACCGTGGGATGCGGGATTGGTGTATACTCCGCCAAGCTGTGCACCTGCAAGCCAGGGTGAATTGTTGGATACAACCTTGATGTATGCCATCTTAGAGATATGTCTTCCGATGGTGTTATAGGTAAGGGTAGGTGAATTCTCATCCTGACCCGTAATCTGTCCGTTAGGTACAAGGCCCAGCTTGATCATAGCCTGGAAGCCGTTGCAGATACCCAGGGCAAGACCATCTCTGTTATGAAGAAGGTCTTCGACGGCACCTTTGATCTCCTCGTTCTGGAAGGCGGTTGCGAAGAACTTGGCACTTCCGTCAGGCTCATCACCTGCGGAGAATCCGCCGGGGAACATGATGATCTGGGCATCATTTATAGCCTTCTTAAACTCAGCTACAGACTCTGTAATATCCTGAGCATTTCTGTTTCTGAAGATCTTGATATTTACGTTGGCTCCTGCCCTCTGGAAGGCCTGTGCACTGTCGTACTCACAGTTAGATCCCGGGAATACCGGGATAAATACTGTAGGCTTGGCAACCTTGTTCTTACATACATAGATGCTGTCTGCCTTGTAGAGACCGCTCTCGACAGGAGTCTTCTCTGCATTAACCGTTGAATGGAATACCTTCTCAAGCTTGCCCTTCCAGCTTGCAAGAGCTTCTTCCATGGTAAGTGTCATGCCTGCTGCCTCGAATGCAGCCTTATCTGTAACCTCACCGATTTCTCTGCTGCCGGTGGTCTTAAGAACCTCTGCCAGCTTATCTGCAGGAACCTCAGCGATGATGTCTGCCATATCGTTGGTAAAGAGTTCCTCAGCCTTGATAGAATCAGCGATCTTAACTCCAAGGCCGTTACCGAAGGCCATCTTGCTGACTGCAGCAGCGATTCCGTAGGCATCCTCAGCATAAGCTGATACGATAACTCCCTTTGCCATAAGCTCGTGGATCTCTCCGTAGAGTTTCATGATCTTCTCATAATCGGGAAGGTCGAACTCGTCCTTGGCAATCTTGAACTGAACCAGCTTGTTACCTGCCTTCTTAAGCTCAGGTGTAACAACATCCTTGAGGCTTGCCACATCTACAGCAAAAGATACAAGTGTAGGAGGAACATTTATCTCATTGAAGGACCCGGACATTGAATCCTTACCGCCGATGGATGCGATACCGAACTTCATCTGAGCATCGAAAGCACCGAGAAGTGCGGTGAAAGGCTGACTCCAACGTGTGGGATCCTCAGTCATTCTCTTAAAGTACTCCTGGAAGGTGAAGTGAAGCTTCCTGTAATCTCCGCCTGCCGCAACGATTCTTGCTACAGACTCTGTTACTGCGAAGGCTGCACCATGGTATGGGCTCCAGCTTGAAAGATAAGGATCAAAGCCGTAGCTCATCATTGTAACTGTATCTGTCTTACCTGATAAAACAGGGAGCTTGGCGATCATTGTCTGGGTCTCTGTA
The DNA here is from genome assembly GCF_000420845.1 of Butyrivibrio sp. AE3009. Classification (GTDB taxonomy): domain Bacteria; phylum Bacillota; class Clostridia; order Lachnospirales; family Lachnospiraceae; genus Butyrivibrio. The sequence goes on from NZ_ATVS01000008.1 coordinate 34,618, forward strand.
AGCTGGTACTTACCACCGTAAGGCATAACTACTGTGCCTGCACCGATGGAGGAGTCGAACATCTCAACAAGGCCCTTCTGTGAGCATACGTTAAGGTCCTCAAGTTCACCCAGCCATGCAGCCTTGGCATCACCGTCAGCCAGTGCCTTGGCAGCGCTCTCTGATGCGATCTTGTCAAAATAGTTGTCTTTCCTATCAGGGATCTCAACCTTGACCTGAGTCTCCTGATGAGCTCCGTTGGTATCAAGGAAAGCTCTCTTAATATCTACGATTTTCTTGCCTCTCCAGTTAAGGACAAGTCTTGGCTCCTCGGTAACAACCGCTACCTTAACAGCCTCCAGGTTCTCCTCTGCAGCATATGCAAGGAACTGCTCAGCATCCTTGGGTGCAACTACTACTGCCATTCTCTCCTGTGACTCGGAGATTGCAAGCTCTGTTCCGTCAAGACCTGCATACTTCTTGGGCACAAGGTCAAGGTTAATATCAAGACCGGGAGCCAGCTCACCGATTGCTACGGATACACCGCCGGCACCAAAGTCGTTACATTTCTTGATAAGTTCTGAAACCTCAGGTCTTCTGAAGAGCCTCTGAAGCTTTCTCTCTGTGGGTGCGTTACCCTTCTGAACCTCAGCTCCGCAGCTTGTAAGAGACTTGGAATCATGAGCCTTGGAGGAACCTGTTGCTCCGCCGCAGCCATCGCGTCCTGTTCTTCCTCCCAGGAGGATAATGATATCACCGGGATCTGCACTCTCTCTGATAACGTGTTCCTGAGGAGCTGCGCCCATGACAGCACCAATCTCCATTCTCTTGGCAACGTAACCGGGATGGTATACTTCCTTGACATAACCTGTAGCAAGACCGATCTGGTTACCGTAGGAGGAATAACCTGCAGCAGCGCCTCTAACCAGCTTTTTCTGTGAGAGCTTGCCCTTCATGGTCTCAGATACGGGAACTGTAGGATCGGCTGCGCCAGTTACACGCATTGCCTGATATACATAGCCTCTTCCTGACAGCGGATCTCTGATAGCTCCGCCAAGGCAGGTGGCAGCGCCACCGAAAGGCTCAATCTCTGTGGGATGGTTGTGGGTCTCATTCTTGAAGAACACAAGCCAGTTCTCAGTCTCAGGTCCCTTGCCGTAGTCAACTTCAACAGGTACAACAACTGTGCAGGCATTGTTCTCCTCAGATACTTCCATATCCGTGAGCTTGCCGTCGGCCTTGAGTTTCTTCATGCCCATGAGGGCGATATCCATAAGGGAGATGAATTTCTCCTGCTTCTTCTCCTCAGTCTTGTAGAGATCATCTCTTGCAGCAAGATAATCCTCATAGGACTTCTCAATGGGAGTTTTGTAGAAGCCGTCTTCAAATTCAATATTCTTAAGCTCTGTTCCGAAGGTGGTGTGGCGGCAGTGATCTGACCAGTAAGTATCAAGAACCCTGATCTCTGTCATAGTGGGATCTCTGTGCTCCTCACCTGCAAAGTACTGCTGAATCCACTTGAAATCATTGAAGGTCATGGCAAGGCCCAGTGACTCATAGAGGTCCTTAAGGCTCTTCTCATCCATATCCTTGAAGCCGTCGAAGACCTTGACATCCTCGGGCTCATCGTAGTGTTCAACAAGAGTTTCGGGCTTACTGTCTGACGCAATTCTGCTGTCAACCGGGTTCATGGTGTATTCCTGAATCTTCTTAAGCTCTTCATCAGATACATCGCCGATCAGCATATAGGTAACGGCTGTTCTGATGACAGGCTCCTCATCGCCCTTAATAAAGCGCACGCACTGCTCTGCGGAATCCGCTCTCTGGTCAAACTGTCCGGGAAGCGCCTCGATGCTGAATACCTTAGCTCCCTCCGGAATCTCAATATTCTCTCTGTAAAGCACATCTACAGGGGGCTCTGAGAATACTGTTCTGCAAGCCTTCTCAAAAACCTCATCGGAAACATTCTCCACGTCATAGCGGATGAACTGTCTTACTTCCTTGACGCTCTTAATCCCCAGATAACCGGAAATCTCGTGGCGCAGTTCCCTTGCCTTTCCTGCAAATGGGGCCTTTTTTTCAACATAGATTCTTCTTACAGTGCTCATAAAATCTCCTCATTCCTTTATATTTCTTGGTGCATTTTATTAAAGAAAAAGTGCTTATCCAGAATAATAAGCACTTTAATTAATAACTAACTATTTATATCATCGGGCACTAAGCCTTCCAATACGTACATTAATTCTCTGTCGATTGCTTCCTCGGAAACGCCGATGGTCTTGGATGAGATCTTGAGACCTTCCACCACGTACATAAGATTGCGAGCACAGCCAACAGGGTTCTCGCAATAGAATTCGCCGGTCTCCACGCCGTTTTCGATAAGTTTCTCAACGATGCGTACAGCTGTATCAAACTGATTTTTCAATGGATTATCTTTTGTCGACACTTTATGAACGGAAAAATATTCATAAGTCGCGACAGTGAGATTGTTCTTTTTTCTGAGGATTGCTTTCTTCTGTTCCTTAAGGAAGATAGCAAGCATATCGCCTGCGGAGGCATCTCCGGAAAGAGCTGCCACAACTGCCTCTTCGTCATCCTCATCAACTTCATCTGCAAGAACTGCCAGAAATAATTCCTGTGTACTGGAAAAATAGAGATAAAGACCCCCGCGGCTGATGTCGCAGGCGTCAACAATGTCCTTCATTGTAACATTCTTATAACCTTTTTCGGAGAAAACAACCCTTGCCTTATCAAGGATGTATTTCCTCTTCTGTGCGGATTTCTCTCCCATCTCTCCTCCACAACAAAGTTTTATGCTTGGTGAATATTACGCAAGAGGCTTGGAATCCTCATGTCCCCAAAACCTTACAAGCTCATCCATCTTCTCAACAACCTTGTACAGAACGCCGTTGCGAACCCCTTCGCTCCATACGCTGCCCTTGGTCATTCCGGATAAAATATACTTGGAAAGAATGCCTGCCAGATCATCGATGTCCGTAATCTGGGCATCCTGAATGAACATAAGCTCGTCCTTAGGACTGTTTAAATGATTTCTGCTGTAGACGTAGACATAATTGCGATCCAAAAGTTCAGTGGTCTGGCACGCCTTGACAAAAGCAAGCAGATTCGCGTCATATACCGGAAAAGGTATAGACTTAAGATCGTTGCTGCTGTAACTGTGAGATACATCAACATTGGAAGCGTTGTCCTTCAGCCATCTGAGGTATGGAAGAATCTTCTCAAGCTGAGGGCGATATCTTGAAACGATATCCTCGACACTGTTTTCATTGACATTGTTGTCATTTTCCATGCTCATTAGAAACCGCTCCTTATCTGGCTTACAGCCAATTCACGAACAATCAGGGCAACAAAAAACACAAGTCATAGTCCGAAAACATTATAACAAGGGGTCGCCTAATTGTACAGATAAAAATGTCACTATTATAAAGAAAAAACCTGCCACAAAAGTGTGCAGGTTTTTAATCTGAATTACATGAGTTTCTGTTTCTCGGAATCGGATACAAACATCAGAATTCCGGGGATAATACCAACAAAGAGAAGTGTGCATACCTTTAAGCCGGTATCAAACAGCTCACCCTTGTCGATCTTCTTGAAAGTAATAACCGTCATGGGAATCATCCATGCCAAAGGAATAAAGCAGGCACAGGCACCAACCACGCAGGAAAGGATCATGAACACCTTGATGACTGTATCAAGAGTATCATCCTTGTGATAGGACTGGCCATACTGATTGTACTGTGTATACTGGTTGTACTGGCTGTAGGTGCCGTTCTGATAACCCTGCTGTCCCTGATATGGCTGAGGTGCCGCAGGAGTCGGCGAGGGCTGCTGTGAAAAAGCACCGTCAGGGTCAAAGCCCTTAATCTGAGGCTCCTGGTAGGGAGCGCTCTGTGTATTGGAAAACTGACCGTTCATCTGTGGCTGAGCATTCTGTGATGAAATGGATGCACCGCAATTTGAACAGAACACACTGTTATCAGGTATCTCAGCCCCGCAATTTGGACAAAACATTTTTTCTTCCTCCGTAAATAAAAATCCACACTAAAAACTACTTAACTATCTTAATATCTGACTCCCAGATTGTGCAAGTCTTTTACAACCTGCTCGTATGATTCGTATACGATACCGTTCCAGCCAAGAGACCTGGCTGCATCGATATTGACCTTGGTATCGTCAATAAATACTGTCTTCTCCGGTACAAGATCGTAGCGGCTTGCAAGGAGATTGTAGATTGCCGGATCAGGCTTAACCACGTGCTCTCTGTAGCTTAAGATTCCGCCGTCGCACTCGGAAATAAATGCCATGGGCTCCTCATTCCCTTCAAGAGCTTCCTTGGAAAAATTGGAAAGGTAGTACACGCGATAACCTGCTGCCTTAAGGGATCTGATCCAAGGCACGGTCTCTTCTCTTTTCTCAATAATGTCATTAAGATCAGTGAAGATACCAAGAAGGTCACCGGCTATCTCAGGGTCATTCTCCGCAAACTTCTCTGCAATCTGTCTTGTAGTAAGATTGCCCTTATCGAACTCCACCCAGTCTTCACTAAGTACGGAAGCCTTGGCGATGCGATCTGTCATCTGCTCATCATAGCCCTTGTTTTTGATAAATTCTCGCCATACAAAGGTGCCAAGTACATTGCCTATATCAAAGACAACAGTATCAATCTTGCCCTCCGGGATAACATTGCCGTACTTGTCATGCTGCTTGTTGCTGGTCATGGCATCCAGGGATGCAATGGTATGTCTTCCGGTCATAGCTCCTATTACCCAGATGAGTAACCACAGCATAATGGGAATTGCCACAGTAGCGGCCACGCATCCGACAAACAGATTGAAGGTGGCGGGAGACCCTACAAGAGCCAGCACGAACAGTGCCACATACATTCCTACAAGAAGTACTATTCCGGCAAGTGCCAGTACTCTTTTATAGGTAGGAGTCTTTTCCTTATTGTTATCAGTCATTTTTTAAATTGCTCTTTCTGTAAATAATATCTGTTCTGGCAGGTCCGTTACTAACCATAGTGATGGGATAGCCGATCTCCTTCTCGATGAACTCGATGTAATTACGGCAGTTCTCCGGAAGCTCCTCATAGTTCTTGATGCCTCTGATGTCACACTTCCAACCGGGAAGAGTCTTGAATACGGGCTTAGCCTTGTCAAGAAGGTGTGTTACAGGGAACTCTGTAGTAACCTCTCCGTCAATGTCATAGCCTACACATACAGGGATCTCATCAAGATATCCCAGAACATCAAGTACAGTGAAGGCTACATCGGTTGTGCCCTGAAGTCTGCAGCCGTACTTACTTGCAACGCAGTCATACCAGCCAACTCTTCTGGGTCTTCCTGTGGTAGCGCCGTACTCACCGCCGTCGCCTCCGCGTCTTCTGAGTTCCTCTGCCTCATCGCCAAAGAGCTCGGACACAAATGCACCTGCTCCTACAGCTGAAGAATATGCCTTGGATACTGTAACGATCTGCTTGATCTCATAAGGAGGGATTCCTGCACCGATTGCGCCATAAGCTGCAAGAGGTGAGGAAGATGTAACCATGGGATAGATTCCGTGGTCGGGATCCTTCATGGTTCCGAGCTGTCCTTCAAGGAGGATTGTCTTACCTTCCTTGATAGCCTTGTCAAGGTAAAGGGATACGTTTCCAACATAATCTCTTACCTGCTCTCTCCAATCAACGATCTGGTTAAAGAGTGCTTCCTGATCAATAGGATCTGAATGATAGAGGTTAACGAGAAGAACGTCCTTGATCTCAGCGATTCTTGCGATCTTTTCCTTAATTACATCATCATCCTGGAAAAACTCATTGATCTGCCAGCCGATCTTGGCATATTTATCTGAATAAAAAGGTGCAATACCTGACTTGGTTGAACCAAAGCTCTTACCTGCAAGTCTTGCCTCCTCCAATGTATCGAAAAGTACATGATAGGGCATCATTACCTGTACCCTGTCAGAGATCATGATCTGAGGTGCCGGAACCCCCTTGGAGGTTACCTCTTTAAGCTCATTCATGAACTTGGTGATATCAAAGGCAACGCCGTTACCTATGATATTCATTATATTCTGATGAAATACTCCCGAAGGCATTGTGTGCAGTGCGAACTTACCATACTGATTGACAATGGTATGTCCTGCATTTGCTCCGCCCTGGAAACGGATTACCACATCCGCCTGGTCTGCGAGAGTATCTGTGATCTTACCTTTTCCTTCATCACCCCAATTGGCACCAACTACTGCTTTTACCATCTACATATCCTCCTATCGGTTCTAAGACAAACGGTCCAAAACCCCTTTTTTGTCCATTAATCGCCTACACTATAGTACACTCATTATCCTAATAAGTAAAAGCAAAATTTTAATTTTTCAATTTTTTATATTATTTTATACATTTTTATTACAATAATCCGTCAAAACGTATAGAATATTAGATATAAAATGTCGCAATTGCAACCATATTCCGATGATTAAAATGATGATAAGGAGGCTCTATCATGGCTGAAAACGACAAACGTGGTAATGATTCCAAACAGGACATTTTTAAAAACTTAAAAATTTCCGATAAATTCAAAAAAGTTTTTAACCGTTTAACAAATAATCTTATCATTATTTTTATTGTGGTCATTCTTATTGACGTACTTTCTCTTTTCAATCTGCATAGCATCTATGCGGTTTATTATGAGCAGAACAGTCAGCAGGGTGAGATCAGAATAACCATTCAGGCTCTGGCCAAATACTATCTGTGGTCCATGAGCGCCATAGAGGCTGACGACCGCGAGGAACAACTGGCAGGAGTTCAGGAGAAGCTCCAGGAGCTTAATGATGGTCTGGACAGTCTTTCCAAGTATTATAAGGGTGATCTTACTGCAGCCTACCAGCATGTAAAGGATATCGATAACTGCGATGATGAACTGACAAATATGACCGCCTCCGGCTCTTCCAAGGAGGAAATCTACAATTATTATGTAGGTACTGTAAACGAAGCCATCAAGGTTGTCGTTAAGGATTTTAAAGAAATAGGAATCTCCGCCAAGGAGCAGGCCAAGTCTGCTTACACAATGGCTATTACCTCTGTCATTATTATGACTGCGATATCTCTTTTGGTTGTAATATATGCGATCATTTCTTCGAACAAGGCAAGAATTGCCATCACAAACAGTATCCTTGGTCCCATCGAAGCAATCTCCAATGCAGCGGATGACATGGCAAAAGGTAAACTGGAGGTCAAGGTCAATACAGATTCGCAGGACGAACTTGGCAAACTTGCCGATGATATTACAGCATCCACCAATGTTATAGAAAACATTATAAAAGATATTAATGAAACCCTTAAGAGAATGTCAGCAGGTGATTTCTCCTCCGGTTCCAGGAACGAAAAGCTCTACATCGGAGATTATCAGGCCATCAGAGCTGCACTTACAGACATTTCAGACAACCTGTCCAGCACACTCTCAGAGGTTATGAATTCTTCCTCACAGGTATCACAGGGTGCCACAAATATGTCACAGGGTGCCAGCGATCTTGCTGAAGGTGCCACAGACCAGGCCGCTGCTGTTGAAGAACTTACCGCTTCTGTAAATTCAGTAACAGAGCAGACCAAGCAGCTCGCAGAAGTTGCCGAAAGAAGTAAAAACATGGCAGCCTCTGTAAGAGATAACGCCGAGACCAGTGCCCGCAAGATGCATCTTGTTACAGATGCCATGACGAGAATCACCGAAGCTTCCGCGGAGATCGAGCAGGTTACCAATTCAATCGAAGCAATCGCCAAGCAGACTTCACTCCTTGCCCTTAACGCTTCCATAGAAGCCGCAAGAGCAGGCGAGACAGGAAAAGGCTTCGCAGTAGTAGCAGATCAGATCGGCAAGCTGGCAGACCAGTCCAGTGAAGCCGCCAAGAATACCCATCAGCTCATCGCCGATACAATGGATGAGATCAGTAACGGTAATGCCGTAGTTGCAGAAACCACCGAGGCTCTGGACGCAATGCAGCACAGTGTGGAAGAGATCACAGAGATGATCGTTCAAACCGGAGATCTGGCAGAGCAACAGGCCCAGAGCATGGACGAAATAGACAAGGGAATTGAGATGATCTCCAACGTCGTTCAGAACAACTCCGCCACTGCAGAAGAATCCAGCGCGGTTTCCCAGGAGCTGTCGGAGCAGTCGGAAAGCCTTAACAGACTCATCGGACAATTCACGATCAACGAGTAACATTGTTAATAAAGCCTTTTGCGTATGGCTTGTTCCTGCGTGGGGGGCTTTTATTTTGTTGCAAAACAGGCTGTTCTTTACTATAATTTTCAGTGAAATATTTTATATTCTTTTAAACTATAAGATAAATTCAAAATATACAGAGAGGTAACACGCTATGTTACACATCAAATCCCTCGATGAGGGCCTTGACCTCTTTAAGGCTCTCGGCTCAGATATCAGAGTTGAGATCATCAAGATCCTTTTAAACGAAACAGGCATGAATATGAACGAGCTGGCAAGTCGCCTCAAGATAACCAACGGTGCACTCACCAGCCATATTAGAAAGCTCGAGGAATGCGGCATTGTTACGGTTTCCTCGGAAGGCACCGGCCACGGCAATGAGAAGGTATGCTCGGTTCGTCTGGACAAGATCCTGATCGAACTTCAGAACGCTCCTCGTAACACCAACGTATATACCTCCGATATCAAGGTTGGACATTTTACCAATTATGAAGTGTATCCCACCTGCGGCCTGGCTTCCTCCAAGAGACTTATCGGTGAGGTTGACGACACCAGATATTTTGCCCATCCTGACCGCTATGAGGCTGATATTCTCTGGTTTACCAAGGGATATGTGGACTATGCTATTCCCAATTTCATTCCTGCGGGGCAGAAAATTGATGAGATCTGCATCTGCGCGGAACTGAGCTCTGAGGCCCCGGGCGTCAACAACGTCTGGCCCTCCGATATCTATTTTTACCTTAACGACACTCTTCTTGGCACCTGGGTGTCCCCCGGCGACTTCGGAGATGTCAAGGGAATCTTCACCCCCGACTGGTGGTTCTCAAGCTGGAATCAGTACGGCATGCTCAAAACACTGGTGGTTAACCACAAGGGTTCCTTCATCGATGGAATCAAGATTTCCGATGTTACGATAGACAGCTTCACATTGAACTCCAGAAGCGCTCTCAAGCTTCGTCTTGAGGTTCCCGAGAATGCCGAACACGTAGGCGGACTTACTATTTTCGGGCACGGCTTTGGCAATTACAATCAGGATATTAATGTTACGATTGCCTACAGCCCCCTTGAGAACATATAATAGCTTTTATGAATACTAAAAAGATAACACTTGGCATCCTGGCACACGTGGATGCCGGCAAAACCACATTGTCCGAAGGGATGCTCTATCTCTCCGGCACCATAAGAAAACTCGGAAGGGTCGATCACAAGGACGCCTTCCTTGACACCTATGAACTAGAAAGAGCCCGCGGGATTACTATCTTCTCCAAGCAGGCTCTTTTCGACTGGAAAAACAATAGCTTTACTCTTCTTGACACCCCCGGCCACTCGGACTTTTCTCCCGAAATGGAGCGGACTCTTCAGGTTCTGGACGGTGCGGTTCTAATCATCAGCGCCGCAGACGGTGTCACAAGTCAGGTGCGTCTTCTCTGGAAGCTCCTGTCTCACTATCAGGTTCCCACCTTCATTTTCGTCAACAAAATGGATCAGGCAGGCTCAGACAAGGCTGCTATTTTGGAGCACCTGAAAAAGGAGCTGGGAAGCAATGTTATCGATTTCTCCGATGGGACAGCCTCACCCGATACTCAGGAAGAACTGGCGGTATGTGATGACAGCCTTTTATCTGCATTTCTTGAGGGAAAAGAGGTCTCTGATTCCGATATAACCGGTCTTATCTGCAACAGAAAGAGCTTCCCTGTAATCTTCGGAAGCGCCCTTAAGATGCAGGGCGTAGAGGAGCTTCTTAATCTTATCACAACTCACCTGTCCCCCTCCGCAGAGGATGGATCAGGCGCTTTTGGTGCAAGAGTATACAAGATAAGCCGCGACAACCAGGGCAACAGACTGACTCACCTCAAGGTCACCGGCGGGGTTATTAAGGTAAGGGACCTTATCGGTGAAGAAAAGATAGACCAGATCAGGATCTACAACGGTGAGAAATTCGAAGCCGTCAAGGAAGCAGGCCCCGGCACAATCTGCGCCGTGACAGGTCTGTCCTCAACAAAGGCCGGAGAAGGGCTTGGCTGCGAGAAAAAAGCCTCTGAGGCAGAACTGATCCAGCCCATCATCTCCTGCTCTCTCATACTTCCCGAAGAGACTGACACCTTATCTTTTTACAAAAAGCTCATGATACTGCAGGAAGAGGAACCCATGCTTCGTATCTCCCTAAAGGACCTTCCCGGAACCTCAGAAAAGCAGATTGAAGCTCAGGTAATGGGCGAAGTCCAAAAAGAGATCCTGCATCACCTTATCAAAGAGCGTTTCGATACGGATATTTCCTTCGGACCGGGCCACATCGTTTACAAGGAGACAATAGCATCTGCTGTGGAAGGCGTAGGACACTTTGAGCCCCTAAGGCACTACGCAGAGGTTCACCTTCTTATGGAACCGGCAGAGCCTGGAAGCGGCATCATACTTGATAACATCTGCAGCACCGACGTCCTTGCCCTTAACTGGCAAAGGCTCATCCTCACCCATCTGCAGGAGAAGGCCCACAAGGGTGTCCTTACAGGCTCAGAGATAACGGATATCAAGATCACTCTTTTGACCGGCAGAGCCCATGAGAAGCATACCGAGGGAGGAGACTTCAGACAGGCCACCTACAGGGCTGTGCGCCAGGGACTTATGGAGAGCGATTCAGTCCTTTTGGAACCCATGTTTAATTATAGGATGGTTCTGCCTCAGGAATCGGTTGGCAGAGCCCTTAACGACATACAGAGAATGAACGGCACTGTGGGTCTTCCTGACATGGAAGGCGGCAAATCCGTGCTGACAGGCACCATTCCGGCAGCCTGCCTTGGGGACTACGCATCGGAGCTTACCTCCTACACCCACGGCGAGGGCTATATAACCACCACCTTAAGCGGCTATGCTCCCTGTCACAACCCGGAGGAGGTCATTGCATCCTTTGCTTACGACCCGGAGGCTGATCAGGACAATCCTTCCTCTTCTGTCTTTTGCTCCCACGGCGCAGGAACACTTATTCCCTGGAATGAGGTACGTAGTTACATGCACCTTGATACCGGCTGGAATCCCGAAACCGGCTTTGAGAAAAAGACTGACCTCACTGACAGTATCGACATGGAGGCCCTTAAAAAGCTCCAGGCCCATAAAAGGAAGGATACTGAAGATAACCGCTCTTTTGCGGAAATAGACAGAGAGATAAGAGCCACCAACAATGAGCTGATGGCCATATTCGAGAGAACCTACGGCCAGATCAAGCCACGGTATGTTGAGAACTATGAGGAGCGACGCCGCACCAAGGACACTCCCCTTGCAAGCGAGGGCCCCGCTCCCGAGGTATCTCTTAGTAAGAAAAAAGCTGCGGGCCTCGAGGCCAAGAGCGCTCTCATCGAACGCCCCAAAGAATATCTTTTGGTTGACGGTTACAATGTGATCTATGCGTCACCGGAGCTGTCAAGCCTTGCTCAGACAGACCTTAAGGCTGCCAGAGACGCTCTCATTGACCTGCTGGTAAATTTCGCAGGTTTTCGCAGGGAAATAGTCATCCTTGTCTTTGATGCCTACAAGGTTCCTGGAGGTACCGAGCACATAGTAAAGCACCACGATCTCACCGTCATCTACACCAAGGAGGCCGAGACCGCTGACCAGTACATAGAAAAAGCAGCCCACGAAATTGGCAAAAAATACAAAGTAACCGTAGCCACCTCCGATAACATTGAACAGGTTATTGTTATGAGCAGCGGTGCCCTGAGACTTTCTGCCAGAGATTTTTTACTTGAGATAAAACATACAGAGGAACAGATCAAAGAAAAAATGAGCAAATTTTGACCTTTTTTCCTGAAAAAAGTGTCATTCGTCCGATTTCAAGTGTCATTCGTCAGATTTTTTACAAAAATGTTACGCAATATGTTATTATTTTGGACGTGAGGGAGAAAGGAAAGACGTTATGAAGAAAAGGATAATAGTGCTTATTACTTATATGTTTTTGCTAGTTGCTACTATCATCCCAGCGGTACTGATGCTCAAGCACTTTGCCTGGTTTTACCACTACGGAGATAACAGCATGTTAGGTCAGAGTGCTCCGCTTCACTGTGGTTTAAGGGGAATCATTATGAGTATTGACAACACCATAGTCTGGGGCGGAATCAGTATCATCCTTTGGACATTTCTCATGATTATTACCGTAACGGTAACAATTTATATGTATGTCCGAATCGCCAGTAACGAACCTTCAAAGGTAACCGGTTACGGCAACTGATTGCGGTTTTCTTACTAAGCGAAGATGGGTCTTCATAATGAAGGCCCATCTTTTCTTGTTCCGATTTTTTCATTCGGATCATATTATTCTTCGTGTTCTGCATTCTTGTCATATTCCAGAATATCTCCGGGCTGGCAGTCAAGTGCTTCACAGATTGCTTCCAGTGTTGAAAATCTTACGGCGCTTATCTTGCCGGTCTTGATCTTCGACAGATTCACGTTGCTGACTCCCACTTTCTCCGAGAGTTCATTGAGACTCATCTTGCGGTCAGCCATAACACGGTCCAGTCTAAGTATGATTTTTCCCATAGTCCGTCCCTCCTTATAATGTCTCATCAGACTCAGTCTGAAGCATTGCGCCGTACTGGAATATATGTGCAAGTCCAAATAAAAGCACAATTACAAGTACTGTTGCCAGATTAAAGTCAAAACCCGAGTTCATTCTTGAAGAAAAAACTGAGGTTACGGCACTTCTTAAAAATCCGCCGACGATTGCCCAGGGAATAAGTGCCCATGCACATCTCTTTATTCCGAAAATAATTGACTCTTCAAAGGGTGATGCAGTTGTCTCCAATGCCTTGCACAGCTTTTTAACAAAGGTTAAAAGAACCAGGCATACTGCTATGTAAACAATCGCGGTGATCAAAACAAATATAATTCTGCTTGAAGTAACTCTTGCAGGCTCCTTAACATATGAAAAAGATATGGTATCACCGGAAACTGTAGTATCTGAAGGTACATAGTTATCACCATTGATAGTCCAGGAGCCTTCGGATGCAAATCCATTCTCTTCAAAATCCTTCGCAGAGATCTGGGAAATATCTTCATTTCTGACTTCTATTACTGCTGTTCCGTCAAGGTTTATTGTGAACAGATCCTTGGGGATGATGAGAAGTGCTATTATTCCGAGGATAGCACATACAAGTCCTATCCATGTGCAAACAATGCATATTATGCTGAGTACTCTTCCTGTCTTACCAATCTGATTGATCTTGCTGATAGCGTTTTCTTTGTTCATGATAACCTCCTAGTGTTGTAATTGAATAATGAGTCGTTGTCTGTTAAATTATTGATTGAACCGGGTTTTATATGCCCCACGCGCGTTTAACTTAAAACATTTAAGTTTTAATGTTTATCGATAAATCAATATTATAATGTCTTTTATCTTTTGTCAACTACTTTTTAATGTTTTTCATTAAATATTTTATCTAAAGGAGATATTATTTAATTTTAATTATGAGCACATCCAAAACAAATGTAAGTCTCAAACAGCTGAAAAGCTCATTATTACTGCTTCTGGCGGCAATTGTATGGGGCGCAGCCTTCGTGGCTCAGTCCGTTGCCGGAGAGAGCATAGGTACCTTTACCTTCAACGGTATTCGTTTCATTATCGGAGGAATATGTCTCCTTCCCTTTATACACAAACAGGGAACAAAGATCACCTCCATATCCCGTGAAAAGCTCCTGGGAGGAGTACTGTGCGGCACTGCCCTTTTCCTGGCTTCAACAGCCCAGCAGGCAGGAATCGCCATGGGTGCAGAAGCCGGAGAAGCAGGGTTTCTTACAGCCTGCTATATAGTACTTGTGCCTGTTATCGGAATATTCCTTGGAAGAAAATGCTCCGGTATCGTATGGATCGCAGTAGGTATCACTCTGGCAGGGCTATATCTTCTTTGTTTTCGGTCTTTTCCAAGAAACGGTCTGCTATCCATGTCGGGAGCCAATTTAATGCTTCTTCTTTGCGCATTTCTCTTTTCGGTGCAGATTCTTGGTATCGACCATTACGCTCCCACCATGAGTCCGGTGTCCCTGGCCTGCGTGCAGTTCTTCGTAAGCGGCGTACTGTCCTGCTTAATGGCTGTTTTTACAGAAGTTATTCCGGATCCTTCAGGCTGGGCAGCCTCCTTGTCAGTTCCGAGTGCATGGATACCGATACTGTACACCGGAATCTTCTCAAGTGCAGTTGGTTACACACTTCAGGCTGTGGGACAGAGGGACTTAAATCCCACCTTGGCATCGCTTATTATGAGTATGGAATCTGTTTTTTCCACGTTGTTTGGCTGGCTTATCCTGGGACAGACCATGACTGCAAGAGAACTTTTGGGCTGCGTCCTCATTTTTACCGCAATAATCCTGGCCCAGGTTCCCCTTCCGCAAAATGATAAGAAGAAAAAGAAAGGAGATTACTTATGAAAAATATAACGCTCGGAAGTACCGGTATCACCGCCCCTCAGAACGGTTTTGGTGCTCTTCCCATCCAAAGGGATGACATGGACACTTCAGTCAGAATCCTGCGAAAGGCCTATGAAGGCGGAATCACTTATTTCGATACCGCAAGGGCCTATTCAGACAGCGAGGAAAAGCTTGGCAACGCTTTTTCCGGCGGCATCAGGGAGAAAATCTATATTGCAACCAAGACCCACGCCAAGACTCCCAAGGATTTCTGGAAGGATCTTGAGACCTCACTTAAGCTTCTTAAGACCGACTATATCGACCTGTACCAGTTCCACATGGTACCGCAGTGCTTTAAGCCAGGCGATTCCACAGGCCTCTACGAATGTATGCTACAAGCCAAGGAAAAAGGCATGATCAGACATATCGGTGCCACAGCCCACAAGGTCATGGTAGCCATGGAGTGCGTAGAGAGCGGTCTGTATGAGACCATGCAGTTCCCCTTCAGCTATCTCTCCTCCCAAAAAGAGATTGAGCTTGTTAATCTGTGCAAAGAAAAAAATGTCGGTTTCATCGCCATGAAGGGACTTGCCGGAGGACTTATCAACCGCTCCGATGCAGCAATGGCCTATATGACTCAGTATGACAATGTAATGCCTATCTGGGGAATACAAAGAGAATCCGAGCTGGATGAATGGCTCTCATATATGGACAAGACTCCTGAGCTCACAGGTGAGATCAAGGAGTTCATTAAAAAGGAGCAGGCAGAGCTTGCCGGCGACTTCTGCCGTGGCTGCGGTTATTGTATGCCCTGCCCCGCCGGAATCCAGATCAACAACTGTGCCCGCATGTCCTTGATGCTAAGGCGCGCTCCTTCAGAGAACTGGCTTACCGACGCCTGGCAGGCAGAGATGAAAAAGATCGAAGGCTGCCTTAATTGCAGAGCCTGCACCACCAAATGCCCTTACGAGCTAAACACTCCTGAGCTTCTTAAGAAGAATTATGAAGATTACAAAAAAGTTCTTGCAGGAGAAGTTAGTGTGCGCTAAAATGATTTAGCACAATCTTTTTCGAGGTGTAAAAGATGAATTTAAAAGATTTATTCTTTGGAAATGATACAGAAAGTGAGGAGAATACAATGTCAGAAGTTAAAGATCTTATTACTCCCGATATGCTTATGGGAGATATCATTACCAAGCATCCTCTTGCAGCACAGTTCCTTATGGAGTGCGGAATGGGATGCATCCACTGCCCCGCTTCCCAGATGGAATCACTGGCTGAAGCCTGCGTGGTACACGGCATCGACAGCGAAGAGATCACAGATGCACTTAACGAGTATCTGAGCGAGCACAATGCATAATAAGTATTAATGATTAAAGGAGCTGCATGGCAGCTCCTTTTATTGTTCATATCCTGTTCTCTTAACTTATCCTGAAACCGCAGATTCCGCAGAAAGAATTACCATCCTTAATTGTTGCGCCGCACTTCGGACATACAGAGACCGGTGCTGCAGCGGTAGGTTCATTACTCTGGTTCATCTGTGTTTCCACCTGCTGACTTATAGGCTGTTCCACCTGCTGATTCATCATCTGCTGGTTCATCACTGGCTGATTCATCATCTGTTGGTTCATCATTTGTTGGTTCATCACCTGCTGGTTCATCTGCTGCTGATTCATCACCGGCTGGTTCATCTGCTGCTGATTCATCTGCTGATTCATCACCTGCTGGTTCATCATCTGCTGACTCATAGGCTGACTCATAGGTTGACTCATCTGCTGACTCATAGGTTGATTCATCTGCTGACTCATAGGCTGTCCCATCGGTTGATTCATCGGCTGTCTCATCTGCTGATTCATCTGCTGCCCGTAAGCTCCCATGGGCTGACCATAGGGCATACTTTTATTTTTCTTGGAATTATTTATAAGATAAAAAATAACGCCGCCAACCACCAAAAGAATAGCAAAAAGGTAGCCTGCCATCTGATACAGATCCTTAACTTCAAAGCCCCCTATAGATCCCGAACCCGATTCCGCATCACCAAGGTCATACTCAACGTGAATTGCCTGACCGCCGGAGAGCTCCATAAGATCCCAGGTAAGCGTCCTTTCGTCATCGGATATATCAGTTGCATTGCACTCAGTCACTGCAACAGGAAGCTCTATTACTGCTGTAATATAACCATCATATGCATCCATGTAATCCTTGTAAACAACAAGCTGTTCATAATAATCTTCGTCAAAAAGAGTCCAGTCTATTGTATATTTACTGCCGCTTCTTTTGACCTTCATCTGCAGTGCATCCTGCCTGGAATCCATCTTCTCCAGGTCAACATCTTCCTGCGTCGCAATATATCCGGTATAACCATCGTCGTAATATTCGCTTATGGTCCAGCCTTCCTTTTCAAGCCCCTTCATATCTTCGCTGAGCGTTGAATCATACTGATCCCCCGAGTCACCGGTAAATTCGTCGCTGAAGGCCATAACGATGGAAATATCCGCCTTACCGCTTTTATCTATCTTAACAGTGGTGGCGCATCGCATACATCCGGTCATAAATGTAGCGCATATAAGTATCATAAACATTGAAAATACTTTTTTCATCCCGGTTCTCCCCGTTATCATTTTTGTCTATAGAAAATCAAATGTAAGCTGTCCATCGATCCAGCTCTCCTGCACAGCCTGATGGATCTCATCCTCCGGCCTTATATTACCTATCAAAAGTGGCGACTTCGGATCATGATTCTTCCTGTTATTGCGCACAGTCTGCTCATCATAATTGGCATAACAGTATCTGCACATATGAAGACAGGTGTTATACATTCCAATATCGTTTCCAAGGAAACAATCGCAGATAGCCCTGGTATTTTTGTTCTTCGGAAAAGCCATTGTGTTATGTACTGCTTTTTCAAAGATCTCCTGAGTCAT
Source organism: Butyrivibrio sp. AE3009 (assembly GCF_000420845.1). Lineage (GTDB taxonomy): Bacteria > Bacillota > Clostridia > Lachnospirales > Lachnospiraceae > Butyrivibrio. The sequence continues at coordinate 52,148 of NZ_ATVS01000008.1, forward strand.
GCAGCCGCTGCAATCAGCTCCGAATTGCTCCAGCTCATTTCCCTCGCCGCAGGGTCTTAGCGTCATGCCGTGCTCTGCTGCAATCTTAACCATGTTCTCTCCAAGGTAGAGGCGATCTTTCTTCTCTATCGTCTTGGCCTCGGGAAAATTCTTTTTAACCTTCTGATACAGATCTATAAAGCTGATCACCGCAGTTTCGGTATATCCTTCAAGGGCCTTCGCAATCTCCGCAAACTTTTCAAGATGATATCCTACCGTGTACTTCTCATCAAGAAAAATAGGGTCATACCGCCATCCCATGGAATCCACCCCTGCAAATTCCGAGAGCTTCTTAAAGGTCTCTATAACCTGCGCCGTATCCGGCACATTGGGCTCAATATCCCTTCCAAAGCCCGTTATCGTCACGTACCAATATGTGCCGTAAGGTCTTAGCAGATCAAGATATTTCAGCATCGGCTCCGGATTCTTGGAACAGAAACTAAACAGATCCACCACAAATGGATGGAGCACATACTTCGTAACATAGGTCATATTGTAAGGGTTTCGCACATAAACGAACCCTTCTCTCAACCTATTCGCAAACCAGTCTGCATAAAATGCCGGTATATCCGTCCTCGACCCGGTCTGAATAATCATTTACTTAAGCTCCTATTACAGTAATTCCATATTTATCGACTTCTCCGTAAAACCATAATGGCTGTACATCTCGTACGCCGCCTTATTCCTGGCATTCACCTGTAGCTCGATTCCATCCGCATGCTTCTCTTCCTTAAGCTCTCTGACTTTTTCAAAAAAGAGATGCCCTATTCCCTGCCCTCTGAAGCCTTCATCCACAGCCATACTGTCTATGAACACAACATCTCTCGTCACATGCGCCGGAGTCTCAATATGCCTGTGATCAATGCCCATCGCTCCGACAACTGCTCCATCCATATCCGCAACAAAGAATTTCCCACCACTGCACATCTCATCAAATATCACTTTGGTAAAAAAATCCTCATTTCGCCTATAAATATCAGGTCTCCATTCCACATGCATTTCCTGCACCTGGCCCATGATTCTTCTTACGTCTTCAAAATCAGACTCTTTTGCACTTCTTATCACAGTCCCCATCAATTACCATTCCCCTAACGCGCATATTTACAAGAATCTTAGCATTGAAGAACATTCTATTCAAGCGCCTTTTCGGTATTCTTGCAATGATTTTAATCTATAATAATTGCTCTTCTTGCGGCTTCACATATACACCGGCTCTTCTCAGGCCGCGACGGCTGTGATCAAGACAAAATCTGTCGATTTCGGGGTTGCGGAGTCGAGACCCATGAATCAGGAGCGCCTTATGCACGAGTGATTCATGTCCGGGGCTTGGCGAAGCGTTTAGCACCGTGAGACAGATTTTGTCATGATCACAGCCGTCGCGGCCCGAGAAGAGCCGGGTCCGGGAAACCACTATGATTCAATTATTCGCTTACGCTTCCTCGAATACGTAGAGGCGCACATCCTCGGTGCGCATTATGCGGGTGTCTTGGTTGTAGCCGGTACCACTGAAGGAGGGATTCAGCGCTACTCCATGATTATTGAATGCCGCTCCTGTCGCCGTAACCTTCTGCTCCTCGCTGCTGACATTCACCACTCTGTCAATTATTGTATGCAGCAGCCCATCCTGCTTCACATGAACCGGAACCATCGTATTAACAAGACTTCCGAACTCCTTGACACTAAGAGGAACCACTCTGTTTCTCATATTGTAGACCTTGTCCTCAGCAAGTCCGACAGTCTTTAAGCATCTGTAATCATTGTTGGGCTTGGAATTTCTCTCCACAACAAAGGAAACAGCCTTCTTCTTATCCCTGCTGACAATGATATATCCATAGTCGGGAAGTCTGTAATAATCTCCGAACTGGAATACCTCTCTCCAATTCTTGTAGAACTCAACCTGCTCTGCAATAACCTTTTTATCAGACTCTGACAGATCGCAGAGATTGAGCTCATAGCCAAAACAGCCCGCACAGGCAATCTCATACCTGGTCTCAAGGGGCGAATTGTTAAGTGTCTGATGATTAGGGCACGCAGAAACATGTGCTCCCACAGTGCTGGCGGGATATCCGTAGCTGTAGCCTCTCTGGATATCAAGTCTGCACATGGCATCCGTATCATCGGATCCCCAGATCTGAGGGAAATAGCACAGTATTCCAAGATCAAATCTGTTACCACCTGCAGAGCAGCCCTCGAACAGAATATCCGGGAAGCTCTGGGTCAGCTCCTTCATAATGCGATACAGTCCCAGATAATATCTGTGCATGAACTCGCCCTGTCTTCTCTCACCAAGGCTTGCTGAAAATCTGTCGGAAAAGATCCTGTTCATATCCCACTTAACGTAGGAAACCTTACCTGCAGAAAATACCCTCTTCATGGACTCTATAACATAGTCCTGAACCTCTGTCCTTGTAAGGTCAAGGTTCATCTGGTTTCTTCCCTTGGAATGGGGCTTACCCGGAATCTGTACAGCCCAGTCCGGATGCGCTCTGTAAAGGTCAGAATCCTCATTTACCATCTCAGGCTCTACCCAGATACCGAACATCATTCCAAGATTCGTTATCTTATCTGCAAGCTCCTGAATTCCTCCGGGGAGCTTCTTCTTATTCTCGTACCAGTCGCCAAGTGATCTCTTATCATCGTTTCTTACGCCGAACCAGCCATCGTCCATGACAAAAAGCTCGATTCCGCACTTCTTAGCCTCTTTTGCAAGAGCCACAAGTGACCCCTGGGTAAAGTTAAAATACGCGGCCTCCCAGCTGTTAATAAGAATCGGTCTCTCCTTGTCGCGCCAGGTTCCTCTTACCACATGCTTTCTTACGAACTCATGCATGTTGATGCTCATGGCATTCATGCCCCTGCCGGAAAAGGTCATCACCGCCTCCGGAGTCTCGAAGCTATCCCCGGGGCCAAGAAGCCAGGAGAAGCTGTTAGGCTGAATACCGCATACAAACCTGCTCATATTTACGCCGTTGGAAGAAAGAGCTTCGTAGTGATCTCCGCTGTAGATAAGGTTAAATCCATAGCACTCACCGTGCTCATCATCCGCATCGATATCACTTACAATAACAAAAGGATTGGATCTTGATCCTGACTCTCCGGCATTAAGCTCCTCGCATACAACCTTGCCGCCTGTGCAGACAGATTCGTGCTTGCCCATCTCATTGGCCCATCTTCCATGGAAGGAAGTCATTTTATAAGCGGGACGGTTAAAGTCGATCTGGGTGCTGAGGAGTCTGTCGATCACCACCGCTTTGTCGCTGTCGTTATATACGATCGCACTTCTGGTGATCACATCGATGCTCTCAAACACCGAATAGATCAGCATCAGCCGCACATTGTACTGTTTATCCTTAATTACGATAAAAAGCTGCTCATCCGCCTCATAGGAAGAAGGAAGAGTCTCCAGCATTGCCTTACCTTTTTTTACCTCGAAATTCTCAAAGGTAAAGTCCACAGTCTTGGAGCCGTCTGCATAGGTAAGCTCAACGAAAGGCTCTCTGATATCGCCTTTACCAAAGGAAGACATCTCGAGATTAAGCTGCTCCAGGAATACACCACTGAACTCATCAGAGTACACATTCATGTTTCCGCCGCCAAAGAAGTGCTTGGGGGCAACAGCATCAGCTACTTTCTCGATGCCCTCCTTGCCAAGCTCTGTTACTTCCTCACACTTGCCGCTCTCCATGGCTTTTTTTACTCTCTCCTTGGAAAAAAGAGATCCACCGTAATGGATATGCTCCAAGTGCCCCGAATCCAGCTTTCTGAACATATATGAAGTGCCGGCTGTCTGAAGTAAAAATAAATGTCCGTCTGCGTAGATCATTGACTACCCTCCCTGTTACTTAACTCTAAGTCCGTTGATAACGATATCGATCATCTCATTAAGAGCCTCTTCATAGCTAAGATTCGTGTCTGAAAGATCCTCAGAACTAAGGAATCTCTCGATGGCTCCCTCAATCATCAGCTTCACAATTCCAAGAGGTACCTTTCTGATAAGGCCCTGCTCCATTGCCTTGACCAGGAGCTTATCCGTCTCCTCCCAGTCTGTCTCAATCCTGTGTGCTACCTTCTGGTAAACAAGAGGATACTTCTCCTTGAGCTGATATACTCTTCTGAAATCGATATTCTTATAATTATCGGGAAGGCAGACAATCAGTTTGGAGATTTTCTCCACAAGATCAAGACTGTCGTCCGCAAGAACCTCTGCTTCCTTTCTCTTGATAGCAGAGAATCCGTAATCTACTGTGGCAAAAAAGAGTTCATTCTTATCCTCAAACTCTTTATAGATGGTCTTCTTGCTGATATGAAGCTCCTTGGAAATATCGTCCATTGTAAACTTCATACCCTTTTTGTTGAACTGGTTTATAACGGAATCCATTATCATCTGTCTGATTTCATTCACTACTTGTAACCCTCCTATAGATGTACGGGGACACGCCAAGGCATGTCCCGCGAATTAAATACCCCAATTAGGCAAGAACTGCCTTTAAATACTCCCATACATTCTTTGTTGAAGCCACAGAAAGCTTCTCCTTGGCTGAGTGGATATCCTGCATGTCAGGTCCGATGGAGATGCAGTCAAGGTCATCAATCTTCTCACTTAAAAGACCGCACTCAAGACCTGCGTGGATTGCCATAACCTGAGGTTTTTTGCCGTACATTTTCTCGTAAACGGATACCATATGGTCTCTAAGCTCTGACTCCTGTCTGAACTTCCATCCGGGATACTCTCCGCTGATCTCGTAGCTTCCGCCAAATACTGTGGTGATGGAAGTAACCTTCCTCATAAGTGCCTTCTTGGAAGAACCTACGCTGCTTCTTACTGACTGATCGATTGTAACCTTCTCCTCATCACACTTGATGATTCCAAGGTTAAGTGATGTCTCCACAAGTCCCTCGACAGAAGAACTCATAGCCTGTACTCCGTCAGGCATTGCACAGATTGCGGTAAGAACCTTTTTGGTGTCCTGGGGAGTAACTGCGCTCTGCTCCGCTGACTCAGCGACTTCGGATACTGCGATATCAAGGCCGGGATCCTTCACCTCAAGCTCACCCTGCACGTCCTTAAGGGTAACTCCTACGCTCTTAACAAAAGCATCAACGTCTTCTGCATTCACAAGAACAAGAGCTGTAGCTGTGGAAGGAATAGCATTATCGGCAACACCGCCTTCGATAGTAACAAGCCTTACGTCTACATCATCCAGCGCCTCCAAAAGAGTTCTTGCAAGAATAATATTCGCATTACCTCTTCCGCACTTGATCATCTCTCCTGAGTGTCCGCCCTGAAGTCCGGAAATATCTACCTTGAGAAGATTACCAACAAAGCTCTCTCTCTTAAGAGGGAACTGGGAATAGATCCTTGCGCCGCCTGCGCAGCTAACGATAAATGCTCCCTCTTCCTCGTTGTCGATGTTGATGAGCTGCTTGCCCTTAAGATCTGAAAGGTCAATTGCTGCTGCTCCGAACATACCTGTCTCTTCATTGGTTGTTATTACAACCTCCAGCGGAGGATGAGGAATGTCCTTGGAATCAAGAAGTGCAAGACAGTATGCAACCGCAATTCCGTCGTCGCCGCCAAGGCTGGTTCCCTCTGCCCATACGAACTCACCGTCTGTGGCAGTGCGAAGACCCTCAGTCTTCATATCAATGTCACAGTCATCATTCTTAACCGCAACCATATCCATATGGCCCTGAAGAATAACAGGCGCCTTGTCCTCGTAGCCTGCGCTTCCGGGAGCCTTGATTATTACATTGAGTTCGTCGTCGCGGCGTACCTCAAGACCTCTCTCCTTTGCAAAAGAAACAAGATAATCACTGATCTTCTGAAGATTCCCGGAGCCATGCGGAATCCTGCAGATCTCCTCGAAGAAATGAAATACTTCCCTGGGCTCTAAATTCTCAAATGCCATAATTATTCCTCACTTTGTATTTATGTTAATTTTTGTAAAATTCCACTAAAAATGGAGTATCGAAGGACTCGATACTCCATAATAATACTCTAAAAAAACTATTTAATCAATGAAAGTTTCCCAAATAAAACTTGTAATTTTCGATTAAGCAATTTTCTCTTTTGCAAGCTCTGCAAGTGTCTTGAATCCATCAGGATCGTTAACTGCAAGCTCAGCAAGCATCTTTCTGTTGATGTCTACGCCTGCAAGCTTAAGACCATGCATCATGTTGCTGTATGAAAGACCATTGATTCTAGCTGCAGCATTGATACGTGTGATCCAGAGAGATCTCATATCTCTCTTCTTCTGCTTACGTCCAGCAAATGCTGAAGTAAGTGCTCTCATAACTGACTGCTTAGCTACTCTGTACTGCTTGGATCTTGCTCCTCTGTAGCCCTTTGCAAGCTTTAATACTCTTTTATGCTTCTTCTTGGCATTTAATGCGCCTTTAACTCTTGCCATCTTAAATTCCTCCTAAAATTCTAATAAACTAAACCGGAAATACATCTTCTATAACGCTGAGAATTAAGCGTAAGGAAGGATGCTCTTCATTGTCTTTACATTTGTAGCGTCAACAAGTCCGGCATGTCTGAGATTTCTCTTTCTCTTTGTGGACTTCTTTGTTAAGATGTGGCGCTTATACGCTTTGTTTCTCATGAGCTTGCCAGTTCCTGTAACCTTGAATCTCTTGGCAGCAGCTCTCTTTGTCTTCATCTTTTGCTGCATAACTAAATCCTCCTAATTCTTCACTTAAGTCTTATGATAGATAAATATCATAGATTTATCTTTAACCAGGTATGTGGCTAAAAATCAATTCTTCTTCTCGGTAAGGAACATGGTCATACTACGTCCCTCAACCTTGGGCTGTTTCTCAACAACCGCTACATCTGCCAGGGCCTCTGCAAAGTCAGTAAGAATGTGAACGCTGGCACCCATATGAGCCATCTCTCTTCCGCGGAAACGAAGAGTGATCTTAACTCTGTTTCCTTTCTCAAGGAACTTCTTGGCTGCATTGACCTTGGTATTAAGGTCATTGGTGTCGATGTTGGGAGAAAGTCTGATCTCCTTGATCTCAACAGTCTTCTGTTTCTTTCTTGCTTCCTTCTCCTTGCGAAGCTGCTCATACTTGAACTTACCGTAATCAACAACTCTGCAAACAGGTGGCTTGGCTGTGGGAGCGATCATTACAAGATCAACACCCTCATCGTCAGCGATCTTCCTTGCATCCTGGATTGACATAACACCCAGCTGATCCCCTTCGATACCAATTACACGTACTTCCTTAGCTCTGATCTGGTCATTAATAAATAACTCGCTAATGGCTTTATCCTCCGATAAAATAAAAAAAGTGGATACTCGCATGTATCCACTGAAAATCTAAGTCAATCAATTCTCATGATCTGAGAAGATTTGAAAAGATATTAACCACTACTGGCGAAGCCGCAGGGTGAGAGTGGATACTCTGCTTTGTTTTCAAATACTGAGATAATATAACACAGATAAATATATGTTGTCAACACCAAACTTAAAATTTTTTACTAACTAAAGGTTAATGTTATTTCGCTAAAATCTCGCTTAAAATTTAGGCAGTGGCGCTTCTTGTATTGCCATTATAACAAATTTTCTTATAGGAAAGGTGGGATTTTATGAGAAAGATATTCTTAACAAGGTTACTGGCCGCAGCATTGTGTACAGGCCTTATTTTACAACCCGTGACTGCTTATGCCTCACAGTCTGCTGATGAGGAAATTACAGAACAGGTAGTTCTTGAAGAGGTTTTTGAGGAAACTGCGCCAACCAATTTGCCTGCAGAACCGGATGAAGTCAGAGACCCTATGCCCGGTGTGACACAGCTGCCGTCACTTACCGGTGTGCGACTTGAAGGAAATCTTTTGTATTGGGATCCTTTCCCTGATACCCCCTTATATTGGCTTGATGTAGGTGATAAGAGAGAATATTTATCTGATGAGAGCATGCCATGTGATCTGTCTGTACTCTTCCATGACACCTTTAAATTGGATCCGGGATCCTATACCCTGCAGTTCTATGCAATAAATTGGGATGGTTACAGGAGCAGTGAAGTTAGTGAGCTTGAATATACATATACCCCAAAGAAAACTCCTGTTAAAAATGTAAACATCACGACTAATGCCAAACAGCTCCTTATAGACGGCGCCGTGAAAAGGGGGCCGGTTGTTATCACCACAGATAATCAGGCACTTAGCGTACAATACTCTTATTGGTTCAAAGTTCTTTCTAACGGATATTCACGCACTTATGATGATTCGTTTTTCACTCCCGGAACTTATAATTTCACATGTATGGCCGTTATTAATGATGCATATAAAGATACCTTCGAGATAGATGAAAACATAACGATTACAATTGACGGAGTAGCTTGTACCCCTTATGACAGGATAACCAGTACTGAAAACCCCGTTTACTTCTTCAGATCCGGCAACTATGAAGTAAAAGAGATTCCCAAGATCAATAATCTTCGCGTCGAAGGAGATCTTTTGTATTGGGATCCGGTGAAGGATGCGTCCTCATACAGACTTGATATAGGCGCACATACTAATTATCTTACAGAGGATGATATGCCCTATAACCTGAAGGATGCTTTTAGCAAGACCGAACTGATATCAGGTGATTATACAATTTATTTCTCTGCACTTAATCAGAACAATGAGAGAATCACGAACATATATGAGCTTAATTATACATATAATAATAGGACTCTCATTGATAGCATCTCAGTATCTACTGATGCCAAAGATCTTTTGAAAAACGGAAATGCCAGAACAAAAGCAAAGATAACAAATGAAGAGAACCCTGAAGTAACCGTGAATTTCTATAACTGGCGCAAAGTATCAGAAGATGGAACAGAAAAAGACTTCTATGATAAGACCTTTACCCCCGGAAAATACAGATTTGAATTAGCTGTTTATCTTAATGCATCCTATGTTGACAAATATGAGCTGGATGAAAACACACAGCTTGTTATTGACGGAGTAGCTGTGAAATCCCATAATCAGATAAACAGCTATGGCAAATATATTATGTATTTCTATTCTCCATACTTTGAGATAGAAGTACAGCCTGAACCCGTTAGCGGCAGGTGGTTTGTGAAATATGGCGCAACGTACTATGAATTATCCACAGGTGAACCGGCTACCGGAGTTCTTGTAATTGATGGAGATTATTATCTGTTCAACAAAAGAGGCGTTCGTCAGACAGCCACTTTCTATGAGGATGATGGAAAGACTTACTACTTCGGAAAGGATGGCAAGAGAATTACAGGCTGGATGACCAAGTGGGCATCAACCTACTACTTTGACGAAGATGGTGTGATGCAGACAGGCTTCACAGATATTGATGGTGATACCTATTACTTCAAAGCAGATGGCAGACAGGTACATACCGCCTGGATTACCATCGCTGATAAAAAATATTATGCTAAGTCCGACGGAAAAATTGCAAAATCTGAGACCATAACTAAGTGGGGCAAGAAGTACAGCTTTGATGCAGACGGAGTATTGATATCAAAATAAAATAAAAAAGTTGCTATAAAAAATGCGGCTCAGGGATCCAATCTGCCTGATTGAATCTCCGGGCCGCCGTCTTTATACACATATCTATTAATTATGGTTTATCTACAGTGTAAGTCTTGTCGTCTACAGTGACAGCTGTAACGTCAGGAATTGAGCTGTATATCTTCTCATCAACATAATTGAACTTATCGGGCTGTTCTCCCCTTTCAAGAGCCTTGATAAGAGCATCAACCCTTGGTCCGTGCATGGGATTGCATTCAGCGATGCAGGATATCTTGCCCTCTCTTGCGTAGCTCAGTGCCTGCTCATTAACTCCGTCAAAGGAAACCACCATGACCTCACCGGATTTAATATTGGAGCCGACTCTTTTGCCGGCATTCTCAAGAGCGGTTATAGCTCCGATAGCCTCATTGTCATTCTCACAGTAGACCACATTGATGTTGTCAAAACGCTTGAGAAGAGCCTCCATTACCTCCTGGGCCTTGGCCTCGGTGAAATCTCCCGACACCTCTTCCATCAGATCCCAGCCATAGTCTCTTGCAGCGTTGGCTAGTCCTCTGGTTCTTCCGATCTGGGCTGTATTACCTATTGTTCCCTGGATATTTACTATATGAAGATCCTCAGGTGCAACTCCGCATTTGGTAGTGTAGGCATTGATCCAGGCAGTTACCTTCTTGGCCTCCAGTTCAAAATCCGAGCCCACCCAGCAGGAATACAGATTCTTGTCTGAAGCATTCACTCTTCTGTCCACTATGATGACCGGAATATGCGCATCTCTGGCCTCCGAGAGAACCGATTCCCACCCGTCCTCATTGGCAGGGGCCAGAACTATATAGTCCACATCCTGCTGAATAAAGGTTCTGATGGCGGTTATCTGATTGGCCTGCTTCTGCTGTCCGTTTTTATAGACCAGAGAGTAACCGTTTTCCTCAGTGAAGGTTCCCAGCATCGAATTGGTATTGGCACTCCTCCAGTCGGATTCTGCCCCCAACTGAGAGAAGCCGACCGTTATTAACGTGTCGGCTTTTGATGTACTACTGCTTAAGTCTGCGGCTTCATCGGAGGAAACAGTGTTTTCTCCGCAGCCGTACATTATGCTTATTGTTAAAAGAAATACTACTGCAAATATAGATAGGTATTTTTTCATATTCCCCGTCAGCCTTTAAGAGCTTTCTTTTTCTGAGCCATTACTACGCTCTGGATAATAAGGAAGAGGCACAGCATCGCAGCGATGGTGATTCCTGTCCACCAGGCATCGTCAAGACCTGCGGATGCAACTATGTTCTGGATCGTACTAAGTGACAGTACGCCGAACAGAGTTCCGATGATATTACCTACACCACCTGTCAGCATTGTTCCGCCGATGATGGAGGAGGCAATTGCGTTCATCTCCATACCCATTGCATGGCTGGCAGCTCCCGAACCAACATGAAGGAAGTATACATAGCCTCCGATTCCTGCAAGAAGGCTGCAGATAAGGTGAGACAGGAACTTGGTGCGCTTAACGTTGATTCCCATCATCAGAGCACTCTGCTTGTTTCCGCCAACTGCGTAGAAGCTTCTTCCCAGTCTGGTCCATCTGAGTACCACAAACAATAATACCACAATTAAAAGAGCTACGATCACACCAATTTCGACATATGCAGGTACATAAATACCTTTTTTGTTAACAGATCCCATGAAAGGCACATTGATTCTTGTGAGCTTCAGAGCTGTGAACTCCGGATCCTCTACATTGAAGGGTGCGGTATTAACGATTGTTGTCATACCTCTTGCAAAGAACATACCTGCAAGTGATACGATAAAGGGCTGAATATCAAGATAAGCAACAAGGAAACCCTGAACCAGGCCGTAGGCAAGACCGATACCAAGTGCAATAAGGATCGATCCCAGAATGCTGCCATCGTGATAATCGAGGTAAACTGCGCAGCACATGGAAACCAGTGCCACAACGCCGCCAACGGAGATATCGATACCGCCGCAGATCATTACAAGGCTCATTCCGCAGGCAGTAATAATAAGTGAAGCGTTGGCATTAAGGATGTTAAAGAACATCTGGGGCTTGGTGAAACCGCCGCCCTGGAACAAAATAGCTCCGATATACATAAGGAAGAAGATGACTATTGTAATGGTAAGGAGCAGATTAGTATCACTTATCTTGTTAAAAATACTGTCTCTCTTAAGCTTCATTTATGCCACCCCCTTCTTCGGAGCAACCTTTTTGACAAGGTTACCCATGTACTCTCTTACCTTGGGAGCAGAGAATACAACAAGGAGAATAACTACAACAGCCTTATAAGCTGCCAGCGCATCTGACTGAACATTGAACTTATAAAGGGTTGTGGTAAGGAACTGAATAACATATGCGCCCAGGATTGAAGCCCACATATTGAACTTACCGCCTGAAAGAGCATTGCCGCCAAGAGCAACCGCAAGGATCGCATCCATTTCGATATCCTTAGCGATAACTGAATAGTTGATGGTTGAAAGACGGCTAACCTTGATAAGAGCTGCAACTGCAACGCAAAGACCAAGGATTACAAAGGCAAGGAACTTAACAAAAGTAGGGTTGATACCGTTAAGTCTTGCTGAGCTCTCGTTGATACCTACTGCCTGTGTGTATAGTCCCAGGTTCGTGAACTTAAGAACAAGGGCGATTATCACCATGCAAAGAGCTGCAATAAATACAGTTGTAGGAATCGGAATGCCCGGAATAAATCCGCCGAAGTATGAGAACTTGGGATCCGGAACAATGGGAAGCTCGTTATTGTTGATCCAGGCTGCAATGGAACGACCTGCAGTAAACAGGATCAGTGTTGCGATCATGGGCTGGATCTTGAATACAGAAACCAGAAGTCCGTTAAAGGCTCCGCACAGCATACCAACGATGCAGGCAATCAAGAATGCCACAATTATGGGTGCCTGAATGGTCTCAGGTCTCGAATTGCCGCCGCAGAGTATGCGAAGCATTGCAGATCCCGCAATGGCTATTGTGGCGCCGACGGAAATATCCTGTCCTCCGGAAGCTGCCGTTACCAGTGTCATTCCTATTGCCAGGATTGCCAGCTCTGAGCCGTAATCCAGGATTGTTATTAAATATCCGGAAAGAACCGGGTTGCCGGCATTGTTAAATCCGGCTGTGATCTTGAAAAACATAGGATCCGAGATCAGGTTTATTACCGCAAGAAGAATAAGTGCAAGAAGCGGAATAAAGAGCTGATTCGATGTAAGCCTTTTTATAAAGCTCTGATCCTTTTTCTTTTTTGTATCTGACATACCTTACTCTCCTCCTGCGATAGTACTCATAATATTGTTCTGGGTGAGATTCTCTCCGGAAAGCTCACCTACAACCTTCCTATCGCGCATAACTACAAGTCTTGAACAGGTTCTGAGCATCTCATCGGTCTCTGATGAAATGAAGGTAACACTCATACCCTCCGATGCCAGCTCCAGAACCAGCTTTTGAATATCAACCTTGGTTCCTACGTCGATTCCTCTTGTAGGCTCATCAAGAATAAGATATTCGGGATGCATCAAAAGCCATCTTGCAAGAATAACCTTCTGCTGATTTCCTCCGGACAGTGATTTGATTGGAGTGTCCGCAGAAGCGGTCTTGATATTGAGCTTCTTGATATACTCCTCGGCGAAGGCATTGGCCTTGGCCTTACTAAAGGGCTTGAAGAATCCTGTAAGCACCTGAAGGGCCAGAATGATATTGTCTCGTACGGAAAGATCCCCAATAATTCCGTCTATCTTTCTGTCCTCAGGAAGATAAGCTATACCGTTCTTCATAGCATCCAATGGATTGCTGATCTTAACCTCTTTGCCATGGACCTTAACCTTACCGCCCAGCACTCTGTCAGCTCCGAAAATAGCTCTTACACACTCGCTTCGGCCGGAACCCAGAAGACCTGTAAAGCCGTTAACCTCACCCTTTTTGATGTAAAAATCAAAGGGCCTTATGCCGGCATTACTCTGAAGGCCTTTGGCTTCAAATACAACCTCTCCGGCGTCGCTTCCGGAATAAGCTGCGCTCTCTCCCTTGATATCAGAGAGATCATCCATCTCCTTACCAAGCATCTTGGCAACCAGCTGAACTCTGGGAAGATCCTTGATCTCATACTCACCTACCAGCTGGCCGTCACGAAGAACCGTGATCTTGTCACAGACCTCATATACCTGATCCAGGAAGTGAGTAACGAAGATAATTCCAACTCCCATTTTCTTAAGGTCTCTCATCAGTTCAAAGAGCTTGTCAACTTCCTGCTCATCCAGTGAGGAAGTAGGCTCGTCCAGAATAAGAACCTTACAATCCATATCTATAGCTCTGGCAATGGCCACCATCTGCTGAACTGCTATGGAGCAGCTGCCTAGCTGCTGTGTGGCGCTTGCCGGGATATCCAGTTTTTTAAGAAGTTTATCGGCGTTCTCATTCATCTGTTTCCATTTAGTAACGGCACCTGTCTCACGACCGATAAACATATTTTCTGCCACCGTAAGATTGGGGCAGAGTGTAATTTCCTGATATACGGTACTGATACCGTACTTCTGAGCATCCTGAGGTGAATGGATCTGAACTTCTCCCTGTCCCTCCAGCTCAATGGTTCCTGCGTCCTTGGTGTAAACACCTGTCAGAACCTTGATAAGTGTTGATTTTCCGGCGCCGTTTTCCCCCATCAGGGCATGGATCTCGCCTTTGTTCAAGGTGAAGTCCACATTCTGAAGTGCCCGCACCCCGGGAAATGATTTGTTGATGCCTCGCATCTTCAGGATTGTCGTATCGCTCACTTTTTACTCTCCTCAAAAATTTGCTTTAAAAATGGCGCGGCAGACACTTCCGCCGCGCCTTTCAAATCCCTATTTCTATCAAATTCCGTAGTTGTCTACATCTTCCTGTGTGATTGTTGTAGCATCGAAGCCCTTCTCGTCCATGATGATGGTCTTCTGTGAAAGTGTTCCGCCACCCTCAAGAGTCTTGATGATGTCGTCGATGTAGCTAGCCTGGAAAGGATTGCACTGTCCATCGTAGTTCCAGTTCTGAGCAAGAAGCTCTTCAAGAGCCCACTTGTTGCAGTCAAAGCCCATAACAACAACGTCCTTGCCAACACCGTGTGTGATTCCGGCTGCATCAAGAGCTGCAACAGCGCCCTTAGCCATGTCGTCGTTCTCAGCGTAGATTACGTTGAAAGGTGTGCCTGCATCGATAACTGACTGAACGATCTGCTGTGCCTTCTCTGCGTTCCACTCAGCTGTCTGCTGCTTAACGATGTTCCAGTTGCCTTCTGCTGCAACCTTGGTATCAAGTGCTCCGGATCTTCCCTGCTGAGCAGCTGATCCCATAACACCCTGAATGTGAATTACGTTGTACTCTGAAAGGTTCTGACCTGCAAGCCAGTCAACTGCTGTCTGGCCTTCCTTAGCCATGTCAGATACGATTGATGCCTCGTAAAGGCTTGAATCTGCATCGATTGTACGGTCGAAAAGGATAACCTTAACGCCTGCTGCCTGAGCATCCTTAAGAACTGAATCCCAACCCGCTGTATCAGCTGCAGATAAAAGAAGATAATCAACATCATCCTGGATAAAGGTCTGAGCGTACTGAATCTGCTCATCGTTCTTCAAGCTGTAAGCAAATGATGCATCATAGCCGTTCTCCTTGGTGAACTTAGCCTTAAGGTCTGCATCGTTAGCTGTACGATAACCTGACTCGTTAGGATCGTTGTTGATGATACCAACCTTGATGAGTCCGCCCTCTCCGCCTGATGTCTTTGCTGTCTCTGTGCCTGCTCCGCTATTTCCGCAAGCTACAAGGCCAAAGGCCATTACAGATGCCAATACTGCTGCTAAAAACTTTTTCTTCATGTTAACCCTCCTGAATAAATTATTATTCTTGTAAGGACCATTCCTTACATAACTAATATTCTAAAGATATGAAGAAAAAGCACCATTAAATAAACAACGAAGATATGTTGATTTTTTTATGAATTATTTATTTTGTTTGATTTTTCTACGATTCCGGTTGAGATTTTCGGGAGCCTTATCATAACTTCGGTGCCCTCTCCCTGAGTACTCTCAATGGTTATGCCATAGTTCTCGCCGTAGTTAAGTCTGATTCTCTCATTAACATTGTAGAGACCGTATATTGCGCCGCTTCCGGGTTCGTCTCCGGACAGAGCCTTCCTGACTTCCGATAGTCTCTCAGCACTCATGCCGATTCCATCATCCACAACTCTAAGGAGCATGGTATTTTCCTCATCAATGCCCATAACGGATATCTTGCCCAGTGCCCTTCTGTTCTTGATCCCATGGTACAGGGCATTCTCAATCACGGGCTGCAATGTGATCTTGGGAATAGAACAGTCATACAGAGATTCCGGCACATTGATCTCATAGCTTAAGATATCCTGATATCTGATCTGCTGAATCTCCAGATAGCTTCTGACATGCTGAAGCTCATCCCTGACAGACACAATCTCCTTGCCCTTGTTAAGAGAGGCTTTGAAAAAGTCAGAGAGACTTCCCACCATGTTAACGACCTGAGTCTGATTGCCTGCTTCCGCAGACCATACAATGGCATCAAGAGTATTGTATAGAAAGTGAGGATTGATCTGGGCCTGCAGTACTTCAAACTCAGCCTTTCGAAGCTTCTTCTGCTCCTCTATAACCTGTTCCTCTATAGGTCTTGTGATCCACATGGGTCCCACAACTGAAACACCGATAATAGCAAAAAGGATTATGAAAAACAGCGCAATGGACATCTTGGCGGTGTTGAGATAGAGCTCCCTGTTGTCTGCCTGCGCGCTCTGTATCTGTTTGTTTTCATAATAGATATATTCGTTGACGGTCTCCTGTAAAAGAGCTGTAACTATCTGAACGTCATTCTCCCAGATCGTCATATTCTTCTCATACCGGTTGCCGCCCTCGAGATTGGCCTCTATCTTGTCTATGTAGCCGGAGAGGTTGCTGAGATACTTCTTGGCGTTCTCAATTCTCTTGATATTGTCCGGAGTGTCCGTATAATCTTCAAGACTGTCAACTACTCTTCCCGCGTCTCTTAACAGTTCAGGTATTCTGGATTCCTCCGGAGTCACATTTCCAACAATAAGAAGATAGGTCTCGTAGTCGAAATCCTCCTTGAAGTCCAGACTGAACTCACTGGCTGCCACAACAGAGCTCAGCATCTTGTTGTATCTCTCATTCACCAGCCGGAGATTGTAGAAGGCAAAAACCATGAAGATGATACTGGGCAAAAGAAGTACCAGGTACGAGATACGGATCTGGCTTGCCAGCCTTGATTTATTCTGTTTTCTTTTTCCCGATCCTTCCGGCGCCTTAGCCATTAACCTTCCTCCGGATGCATTGCCCCTCTGTACTGGGTTGTGGTGACACCCTGCGTCTTTTTAAACAAAAACGAAAAATAGTGCGGATCCTTATAGCCCACAAGAAGTCCCACTTCGTTGCTCCTTTTGGAGGTTGAAAGAAGAAGCTCCTTGGCCTTTTCCATCCTGAAATCCGTGAGATATTTGATGAAGGGCTGTCCCGTCTCCTGTCTGAACACTGCGCTTAAGTGATTCGGTGAGAAATTCACCACAGCCGCCAGCTGATTAAGCGACAGCTCATCCTCAGCATAGTGCTCTTCGATGTATTCAATAACCTGATTGACCACATCGCGGTAGCTTCCCGCCGCAGTCTTTTTTCTCAGGTCTATAGCCTTGTTTACGATATTGATCAGATAGTCGCAGGTAGTCTTCTCATCGGCCATCAGCTCTGCTGTAGGAATGGAAGCATCAATTTCGCTTCTTGAGAGCTTAAGCTCCGATTCGGCAAACTCAGCCACACAGAAGTACACATCCATAGCGATATACTGTCTGAGCATGGTTGATTTCATGGCATTTTTGCCCATGCCTCCGAAGAACTCCGCCATGAAAAACTCTGTCTCGCTCTCATCACCTCTTCGAAGGAATTCCCTTATAAGCCTTCTGTCAATGTGCTTGGGATCCACCTCCGACAGGATGACATTATCCTTGCCAAGGTCAAGCTTCTCCTCCGAGCCGTATAAAAAGTCGCTGTCAGAAGACAGATACTGATGGGCAAAAGCGCGGCTTGCCCAATTAAAGACCGCCGGGATATCCGTAAGTCTCTCTACGCTCTGACCTACGCCGCCGTAATATCTTATATGCTTGTACTTAGCAAAAGCTTCCTTCATCTCAGAAAGGGCGCTACTGATATTGCCGCTAAGCTCTTCCTCAGAATCCGCTCTGAACAAAATAGCCTTGCCTTCAAGATTAAGATCGAATACAAGCGCATTATATCTTGCTGCGATCTCATCTGTCTTCTCCTCCACCTTAACAACGCTTCCGGAATACTCTCCGGCATCATGTCTGGTGGACCAGATGTTAACAAGAACTATGTTATAGCGAAGGGCCAGGATATTTATTGACAGCTTCTTGGCTCTGTCAAGGATATAGGTAAGCGGTCTTCCGCCTGTGACAAGGTCCTTGAAAAACTCCTGCTTATCCAGCTGCGCCTTCTCCTTCATATCCTGCTCATAGCGAAGGGCAGCCTCCTTCTCTTTTCTCTTTTCTATTATCTTGTCTGCCACATGGTCTATCTCAGTAAGGAGATTACGGCCGCTGATGGGCTTGGACAGATAGGATGCGACTCCTATTCTGATAGCCTCCTTGGCATACTCAAAATCCTCATAACCTGTGAGCAGTATTATCTCTATTCCGGGGAATTCCGCCTTGACCATACGGCTGAGAGCCAGCCCGTCCATAAAAGGCATTCTGATGTCAGTAATAAGAATATCCGGCTGAAGTTTCTGAATCATGGAGAAGGCAAGCTCTCCATCGCCTGCCTCTCCGCAGAATTCATAGCCGTGTTCACCCCAATTGATGTTATTTTTGATTCCCTCTCGGATGACGAACTCATCCTCAGCAAGAAACACCTTTAACATGCTTTTTTCTACCCTTTTCTTTATCCTTCTCCCCGTGGTTGGAAAGTGGCCGGAATATGGTCATCCTGCCTGTCCATCCCACAATACGGGTAACAATAACCCCAAGAATCACTCCGCAGCTGTCGATGAACACATCTCTTTTCTGAGGGCTTCTGCCGTCGATAAAGGACTGATGGTATTCATCAAGACAGGCAAATCCTATACAGAAAGTCCCGGCGGACAACACCAGCCATATTCCCCTGACCCCATATACATATAGGGGAAAGGCCACCGATACTGCAAGTAAGAAATACTCGGTAAAATGCGCCGTCTTTCTGATATAGAACTGCAGGTTTTCCGACAGGAGGCTGATATGCTCAGCGGACCAGCCCTTGTCGAAGGTGTCATTGGCCACCGTGAGGACCTTGACTCCCACTTCGTAGCTAAGGCGGCTGCTCTCATATCCATCCTGCTCGGAAAACATAAATATCAAACACATCATGATGATTGCGGGTACAAAAGACATAGGCTTAAGCACAAACCGCAATGTTTGTTTAATATACAGTAAAAAATATTTCATAATATTCTCTTAATGTATCAGAGCTTGATGCTTTCCATCTCCTCGATAGCTTCACCGAATACTGCCAGTGCTTCCTCAAGAGGAGCCTTGGTTGTAAGATCAACACCTGCGATCTTGAGAAGGCTTACGGGATCCTGTGTGCATCCGCTTGAAAGGAACTTCTTGTAAGCTTCAACAACGCCTGCCTCACCCTTTACGATGCGGTTTGCAATAGCAACTGCTGCAGCAAAGCTGGTTGCATACTGATATACGTAGAAGTTGTAATAGAAGTGAGGAATCCTGCACCACTCATAGCGGATAAGGTCATCCATATTCATATCCTTGCCGAAGTACTCAAGGTTCAGATTGTAATACAGCTCAGAAAGCGAATCTGCTGTAAGAGGCTCGCCCTCCTCAGCCATTCTTCCTGATTTTCTCTCAAACTCCTCAAACATTGTCTGACGGAACATTGTGGACTTGAAGCTCTCAAGAAGGTGGTTGATGATAAATGCCTTCTCCTTCTCATCCTTGGCGTTGTTCTTGAGATAATGGAAAAGAAGCATCTCGTTGGTAGTTGAAGCGACCTCTGCAACGAAGATCTTGTAGCCTGCGTCAAATACGTTGTGAGCATGCTCTGAATACCAGGTGTGCATTGAATGTCCCATCTCATGAACAAGTGTGAACACATCATTTAAGGTATCGTTATAGTTAAGAAGCATGTAAGGATGAACTCCGTAAACACCGCTGGAGTATGCTCCGCCTCTCTTTCCCTCGTTCTCGGGAACATCGATCCATCTCTCGTCATATGCTTTCTTGACGATCTCAAGATAGTCCTCACCGAGAGGTGCAAGAGCCTTAAGAGACAACTCCTTGGCTTCCTCATAGGTCACCTTCATGTCGAACTCTGGGATCATTGATACGTATACGTCATACATATGAAGATCGTCAACTCCAAGAAGCTTCTTACGAAGGCTCACGTATCTGTGCATCTTGTCCATGTTGTCGTGTACAGCCTCGAAGAGTCTGTCGCATACAAGAGGAGAAACGTTGTTGTGATCAACGGCTGCCTCAAAGATGTTGTCGTACTTTCTTGCCTTAGCCTTGAAAATGCGGCCCTTAACCTCTCCTGCGTACATAGCAGCCCAGGTGTTCTTGTACTCTGCATATTTGCTGTAATACGCCTCAAAAGCATTCTTACGAAGAACTCTGTCCTTGGAATTCTGGATCGGAACGAATCTTCCGTCGGAGAGCTGAACATCCTCTCCGTTTCCGTCCTTAACCTCAGGGAACTTCATATCTGCGTTGGAGAGCATGCTGTAGCTGTTCTGAGATGCTCCGAGAACCTCTCCTGCTGAAGCAAGAAGCTCCTCCATTTCCTTGCTGAGGATGTGATCCTTAAGCCTTCTGATCTCTGTAATGGTAACTCTGTAATTCTCAAGTTCGGACTGCTCCTTATAGAACTTCTCGATTGTCTCATCAGACATCTCAAGAATCTCAGGCTCAACAAAAGCAACCTTCTCAGAAGCCTGAACAAGTGTTGAATATGCTCTCTGATACATTCCTGTGTACTTGGTATTGGAAGTATCCTGGTCATGTCTCATGTGAGCGTAACCGTAGATGGCGCTCTGCATAAGCTCGCTCTTCTCATAGAGCTTGAAGAACTCAAGAAGAGTTGCTGAGCTTGTTGAGAGCCTACCTGCATATGAAGCCAGTTCCTCTCCGATCTTCTCACAAGCTTTCAGATCCTCTTCCCATTTATCTTCACTCTCATATATGTCCTCGAGGCGCCAGGTAAGTTCCTCCTTGACCTCATCTCTTTTTAACAATTTGTCCTGCATATAATTCACCTTCCTTTTCAAAAAACTGCGACTGACTAAAAACAGTCGTTTCCTATCATAACATATTTTGCCCGAAAAAACACCGCAAGCCCATGACGGGAATGCGGTGCAAAAATCCATGTATTTACTGCTTGTCCAGGATAACTATTCCGAAGGGTGCAACGGTAAGTTCTGTCCTGTCGATGGCGGATACCTTGGCTGAAGTATTGAGCTGATAGACTATCTTGTTGTAATCAACGGCTGCCGCGCTTCTTCCCAGATCCACAGTGATCTCCTCGGAAGAATTGTTGAATACCACAAGAACGCTGTTGGGACCAAAAGTCTCCTTGTCCACTGTATCTACGGGTACAGCCCTGATAAAGACGCCAAGTCTCTCTTTTTCTATCTCCGGAACGGGAGTAGTGGTTCCCCTTGCAATCACGGGGAAGGTATTCCTCATTCTGATAGCATTCTTGTAATAATTGTAGATGGAATATTCATCGTCCTTCTGTACATAGTAAGGAGGATTGGACATGGTTATTTTGTCCATATCCTTGGGGCCGTCGCACATGAATGCTGACAGCTTGTCGTACAGTGTTCCGGAACCAGCCTCATTTACCCAGTACATGGGAGCTCTCTTGTTCTCATCCTTGCCTGAGCCTCTCATTCCCAGCTCTTCGCCGTAATAGATGAAGGCGTTCCCACCCATCAGAAGGTTAAGGCCTCCTGCGAACTTGATACTGTTGTCTGCTCCCTTGCCGGTGTAATATCCGGCGCTTCTTGCCATGTCGTGATTGGTGTAAAAAGGCGCATCCACATAGTCGGGATTACTTGCTCCAAGCAGCTTTTCACTACTACTAAGCGCATCAGCAAAACTTGCTGCATCTAACTTACTCTTGGCAAGTCTCGCTATCATGCCCTCAGCATTAGCGTAGTTAAATGCAAAAAAGCTGTCGATACCGCTCTTATAATACTCTGCATACTCAGACTCAGAAGTCCAGGCCTCGCCCACTATATAGGCCTTGGGGTTCTGACTCTTGATCATGGTGTTGAGCCTTGTCAGGAACTGAGTATTCTTCTCAATGTCCTTGGTAAAATAGGAAGTAACCGCATCAAGTCTGTAGCCGTCAACGCCGCGCACAGACCAGAACCTGGTGATTCCTTCTATCTCTTCAAAGACCTTGTCGCTGTCAAGATTAAGATCAGGCATTCCGGACCAGAATCTGGCTTCATAATACCACTCGGTGCCGTTCAATCTCTCGTAACCGTCAGAAGCTTCTGTCCCAAAATTGTAATACTCGAGGTAGGGACATTCCTCAAGAGCCTCCTCGGTAAAGGCCCCTTCCTCATCCATTATCTGCGCAGGATCCGTATGCTCCTTAAGATAGTCCGCGGCCTCCTGAAACCATGGATGTTCGCTGGAAGTATGATTGATGACAAGATCAAGGTATACGTCAATGTCTCTCTTGTGACACTCTGCTACCAGATCATCGAAGTCATCTATGGAACCATACTCCGGATCAATATTCTTATAATCTGTTATGTCATATTTGTGATATGAAGGAGACGGACTTATCGGCATGAGCCAGATGGCATTACAGCCAAGATCCAAGTCACTCTCGTCGTCCCCGTCATTTATATAATCAAGATTCTTAGTAACTCCCTGCAGATCTCCTATGCCGTCACCGTTACTGTCCGCAAAAGAATAAACAAAGATCTCATAGGTAGTGCGGTACTTGTCATCTATTACCCTCAGTGGCTGAGGTTCCTCAGCGGGTTCCTCCACCGGCTCATCAGGTTCATCCTTATGAGCAACATTCTCCGGCGGAGCACTGACCTGCTCCCTCGCACTGTCCCTGTTATTCTCCCTGTCCTTATCTGCCTCCAGCAAAACTCCGGTGCAGCCAACCAACATGGCTGCCACGCACAGGCCTGCGATCAACCTGTTCCTTTTATACATAATACCTTCCCCTTAAACAAACATAAGCGCCTGTATCAGTCTATTATATAACGTATTCAAGCGGGTTTCAAAGCAATCTTACCAAGTATAGCATAAATATTTTTTAAAGAAAACGTTTTCTTAGCAAAATTATTTCTTTACAATCCAAAATCACTATGCTATACTAACAATCGTCGGTGCGAAAAGCCCGGCAGCAACTGCATATAGGGGAATCATACAATGGCTAGTATTGCGGTCTCCAAAACCGTTCATGCGGGTTCGAATCCTGCTTCCCCTGCTAGTATGAAAGGATTGTTCTGTCTGGAACGATCCTTTTTTCATGTCCTCTTCATTATTTTGGGCAAACAAATAGGCCACATGTTTCCATGTGACCCGATCATCCCTTTACCTGTATGTCTTGAGCGCATATCTCTTAAAGAAATATGATAACGCAACTCCATATTTGTTAAGTGTGATGGCTGCTCTCATTACGCTCAGCTCGTTATTGCTGTAGGAGAAATGTCCCTCCTCCAACTTTCTTGATAATTTATTGTAGGAAGCGATATCCTCTCCTTCTTCCGACAGTATAGCGGATATATCTTTGATATAGCCGCTGACTCTTCTTCTGTCTCTTTTTGAAAGCATAACAGCAAAGGTACTCGGATTTTTCTTCTGCAAGTTGTAAAGTCTAGTAGTAAACATGTTTTATCCCCTTTCCTTATTTCAAAAATTACAAGGATTATTTTCCGACTAAATTGTGTCTTTTGTGTGAAAAACTTACCTCAAAAAACATATTATTTTCCAAATCTGCAACAATTTTTCCGGGGATTTTTCTTATGGACAAAAATGAGAATTAAGAATAAGATAAGTAGTGCTTTTTGTGGGCAAAATCAATTGAAACTTTTTTGAAATACGATAACGGGGTACAATATGAACTCACCGATAATGATGTTAATAGAAAATGTGGGAATTATAGCTTTTGCCATCTCGGGAGCCGTAGTGGCTGCAAGAAAAGACATGGATATATTCGGAATAAACCTGCTGGCGCTGGTGACTGCCACAGGCGGAGGTCTGGTAAGGGACCTTATTATCAATAACACGCCTCCGGCCATGTTCGTCAATCCCATGTATACCATAATCGCACTTATAACGGCCAATATAGCCTTTCTGGTTCTGTATTTGAAAAAGCCAATGCCCAAGGGTATCTCACCTTTGTACGACAAGTCCATGTTCTGGCTGGATACACTGGGCCTTGCGGCCTTTACCGTTGACGGAACCTTCACAGGGATCAATTCGCCCTACTCCGACAATATGTTTCTGGTGGCTTTCCTCGGAGTTGTGACCGGAATCGGCGGCGGTATCATGCGCGATGTGTTTGCGGACAAGGTGCCTTATGTGCTGGTCAAGCATGTGTACGCAATTGCTTGTATTGCAGGATCTATTGTGACGGTTGTGCTGTGGAAGTATACAGCGAATGAAGTTGTTACTACACTGGCGGGATTCTTTACTATTGTTATTTTGCGTTGGCTCGCAATGCACTTCGAGTGGAATCTGCCGACAGTACATTTGCAGTGAGTAGGCTGGGACGCTGTGAGTCAATGGGGGGCGGCTGCGAGTCAATGGGGACGGTTCTCGCTGACTCGCTTCGTGAGTCAGCAAGAACCGTCCCCATTGACTCACAGCCGCCCCCTTGTCATATGATCACTACCTGTCCACAGCTATCATATTCACTACATACAGATATTCGATAATCCTCCAGCTCATAGCATTGAATAGTTATTCCGCTGCAGTCCACTTTTTCGGAAGATACGGTCATGGACTTAATCGAAGAGTTATCCCGAATTTTTCCAAGCTCCAGATGAATCTTCGCCGGATCCATACTTATTCCCGTGCCAAAGTACTTCATAACGCTCTCTTTCGCTGTCCAGAGCCCCGTATAGAGAGCATCTGCGCCGGCAATATTCTCTTCTGTGCCTTCCGTTTCAGATAGTAGCCGTGAGACCATAGCTATCTCTTTTTCATCAAAAACTCTTTTGATCAGCGAATCCTTGAAGTTCTTAATCTTCTCAATATCAATCCCGACTTCCCTGTCAGATACGGTCATGGCGGCATATGTGCCGGAATGGGACAGGTTAAAAAAGATGTCGCTTCTGCCCTTAATATAAGGCTTACCGTTAGCTCCAAGTTCAATCTCAGGCTCATCTATTCCAAACTCCGACATAGCTCTTTTAAGCAGCACTCCCGCTCCAAGGGACAGATATTTGTCACTGTCATTATGAAGTCTGTCTATCTTCTCTTTACGCTTGCTGTCCATTTTATCGTAAAAAGACCTGAACACCTCAGGATCCTTGTAGATACTGACATCTGTCACATATACTTCGTTGCAAGTCATCATTTTTTTTGCTCCTTATAGCTATTAATATGATAAACTAACAGTTGATGACTGTCAGGTACATACTATCATTTATCCAGGAGGAATTAAAATGGCACAGAATCCTATAGTTACAATAACTATGGCAAACGGCGACGTAATGAAGGCTGAACTCTATCCCGACATCGCGCCCAACACAGTTAATAACTTCATTTCACTTATTAAGAAGAATTTCTACGACGGACTGATCTTCCATCGTGTTATCAGCGGTTTCATGCTTCAGGGCGGTGATCCCGAAGGAACAGGAATGGGCGGCCCCGGCTATGGCATCAAGGGTGAATTCTCATCCAACGGCTTCAAAAACGACTTAAAGCACACCGAGGGTGTACTTTCAATGGCTCGTTCAATGATGCCCAATTCCGCAGGCTCACAGTTCTTTATCATGCATAAGACTTCTCCTCACCTTGACGGTGACTATGCAGCTTTTGGTAAGATCATCGAGGGCATGGAGGTTGTTAATGCAATCGCCGATACTCAGACAGACTGGAACGACAGACCTGTAACCAATCAGGTTATGAAGACCGTTACAGTTGAGACCTTCGGAGTTGATTATCCGGAGCCTGAGAAGTGCTGATGATCATAGGTCTTATGTAAATATTTCCAAATAATAATTAAGAAGGAGAATGGCAGTTAACCATTCTCCTTCTTTTTTTGTGTGAAAAGAATAAATTATTATTTCTAACTGATTACTTATTAACCAATTACTTCTTAACAGTTACCTTGACTGTGACGTAGTTGCCGTCAGTGTTCTCTGCCTGGTCATCATATTTAACGGCAAACTTAAGTGTATAGGTCTTGTTCTGAACAACAGCTGCGGGATTGACAAGCTCAACACTAAGATCTGCACTGGTGCGATCTGCGCTGGTGAAGACATAGTTGTAATCAAATGCATCCTTAATTGAATCGGATACACCATCAGCCCATACAATTGTACGGATCGCAGGTTTCATAACAGTTGTGTTCTTATCAACCACATGAGAAACCTTAACGTCAAAGGACCTGTTCTCCTGAAGTGAATAGATCGTCTTGGAGGTTACATCTGTCTTGATCTTAGGAAGCGCCTGCTTAGGTGTTACGGTTACCTTGGACTCTTTTGCCATAGGTACATTGGTGCATGAAATACGAAGTGAATACTTAACACCGCTGTTTACGCTCTTGCCGTCCTTAACTCTGACATAAACAATCTTCTTGTTCTTCTCATCCTGAACAAGTTCAAAATGATACTGTTCATCAGGAAGCTTAACTCCCTTGGAATCGAGCTCTACAAGCTTAAACTGAGGATCATCAATAATCAGGTTCTTGATGGTGGCTGTGTAGGTCACCTTGCTGGTTCTGTCGATAGGATTGATGGTTCCGGAGGCCTTGAGGCTAACTGAAGGAGCTTTGCTGTCAAGCTTGATTGACAGATCGAAGGACTCCATATCGTTGGCGCCTACCTTACCGGACACCTTGAACTTAAGAGTCTTGCCCTTGTTTGCGATAAGCGCATAGCCATCCTTGATTGCTATTGAAATATTGCCGCCCTCGAAACTCTTGATTTCCGCAAGATCCTCAAATTTGTAGTTATGTCCGTTAGGAGTGATAGTGTAATCTGAAATATCAACGGTTTTCTCTGTTCCTGCAGGCAGATTGGTGATGGAGTATGTAGTGCTGATAGTCTCTCTGCCGGGATAATTCCAGTTAAAGGTAAATGTGCCACTCTTAAGCTTAACAACGGGCTTCTTATCTGTAACAACAACCTTGATGGTTGCAGCCTTAAGAGGCTCATCATATCCACCGAAGGACACCTTAGGAGTAACGCTGAAGCTGTAGGTACCTGCTGTTACGGCGCCTTCCTTCAGGGAAACAACTACCTTTCTGTCACCAACAAGTTCAAAGCTTGCAATATCAGCAGCGTTCTTACCTGTAGGTGTTACATCAAGTGAAGCATAATGTCCGTCTGCGAGAGCTGCCAGTTCAAACTGTGCTGTCTCCTCAGGATAGTTCTTATTAAGTGTCACTGACTTAACAGACAGCTTATTTGCAGGAAGTGCATTGGTAGCCTTAAGTGTGAAGGTGTATACAAGATCATCGCTCCACTCAGGCTTGCGTACACGGAACTGAGCCTTGGAATTGCTTGCATAGCCGTTGTGTCTCAGATGAATGGTATCATCTTCTACTCCGAGTGAATACTCAGTTGTGTAATCATACAGAAGATCAACTTCGCAATCGTCCAGATCAAGAACCTCAACTTCTGTCTTGCTGACCTTCTTAACCAGCTTAAGATCAAATACATGATCTCTGCCTCTCATGTTCTTGGTTGTTGTTGCAACATCAAGTGCATAAGCAGGCTTGGTTACAGTGTTGGGTACAGTGAATTTCTTAACTACAGGATTGGAATAGCCGGCATAGCTGATTGCAAAATAGCCGGATACAACAGCTTTTTTGCTGTCATCCTTAAGTATCTCATTATCCTTTCTTGAAATTGTAAAGGTTCTGTTATCAGGGTTGTAGGTGATGCCGAAGTTCTTCCTGAACTTATCGGAAGATTCATCAACCTTCTTGCCGCTCTTGTCAACGGAATACAGCTCATAACCTGTAACCGCAGCATCTTTGATACTCTGTGTTACTTCAACAGTTCCTGCGGAAGCTCCCTTATAGAACAGATTGATCTTGTTCTTGGTCTTAAGTGTGGGAGCCAGAGGCTTGTTGGTAAAGGTAATCTTGGTAATAGCGATCTTGGGGAATTCAATCTCCTTGGAATTCCCGTCGAAGGTTCCGGTAACATACAGCTGTGTATCACCTGTGAACACCTCATCGCCCTTGAACTTAACATAGTTGTTGTGCTTGCTTATATAGAACTTGCCGTCCTTGTAGTTTATCTGGAGCTTGCCTGACTCCTTGTTCTTGCTATCTACCAGCTTAAGTGAGTTAGGATCAACAGGATATCCCTTAACCATTACAAGTCCCAGCTCTGTTCCGAGGCTTGATGCATAGTTAACGGTAATATCAGGTGTGCTGAGTCTTGGTGTAGGATCAAGAACCCTTACAATGAAGCGCTTTTTAAGCTCTATGTCCTCACCTTTGTCATTCTTGCCGGCTACAGAAACAGTAATCATTGTCTCGCCGATGGCACCCTTCTTAACAACAATACGGTTCTCGTTGTTATAGACCGTTCCTGCACCTACCGCAGCTATCTTGGAATCTACGGATGACCAGCTTGACTTAACATAATAATTGTCGGAATCCTCTGTGGATGAACTTGCTTCCATGGGAACCTTGAAAATAAGGTCTGAAGATTCAACAAAATAATTCATTACTTCAATAACATCATATCCGCCGCTGCTCTTATCCTTAGAGATATATCTTGCATCCTTGAGAGTTTCACTGCTGATCTTTAGTGAAATACTACTAACGGTTATTGAATCCTTGACGGATACCTTGATGGTTTTTTTAACGTTTGCATCTGTCTTGAGCGTAGCACTCAGTGTGATTGAATCCTTCACATCCAAGGCTGTAACTGTACCATCTTCGGTAACAGCAAGGTAGTTCTTGGCACTGGATGAGAAATCCCAAAGCCATGCTCCGAGAGCTGTATCTCCATCACTCATAAGGATCTTGTCCTTAATTCCGGTGGTCTCAATTTCTGCCTTGTCACCCTTAGCGTCCTTAAGTTCCATCTTAAGGGACTTGAATTTGATCTTATCATTAGCGATCATCTCTGGACGAATATAGGTATCTTCATCCTGCATTTTTACTTCAAAGCGAAATTCCTTATCTTTGCAGCCAACATAATTAAAATCCTTGGGATTGATCGTAATATAGTTGCTGCCGTCATAGGTCGCAAAAGTAATCTTGTTTAATGAATATCCATCCTTAGGAATAATCACAACAGTTACCAGATCGCCTTCTTCGGCCTTTTCAGTAGACTTGTTGTTAACCAGCTTCTTAACTGTAACCAGCTGCGCATCATCCTTGACAGGATAATTTAACTTAATTGCATGCTCTTCGCCATGATATACGTAATCATGTTTCTTAGCATAGTTCCTTACTTTTGCAGACTTACCTGACATGGAAATCTTCCAATTGGAAGGATTGGCAGGGAACGCTGTCTCTGAAATAACAATATCATCACCGGGATAATTGATGATAATGGACTTAAGTGCGCTGCAGCCTGTAAAAGCGTTATTTCCAAAGTTCTTAACATTGTGGAATGTCAGACTGCTGATCTTCTTACATCCCTCAAATGCACTGGCTCCGATTGCCGCAAGCTTGCCGTTCCTGCTTCCGAAGACAACTGTCTGAAGTGCGATACAATCTCTGAACGCCTCAAAAGGAACCTCCTCAAGTACATCGGGGAGAGATACTGTCACAAGCTTCTCGCAGGCCTCAAATGACTTGGCTCCGAGCACGAAATCAGCATATTCAATCTCTGAAAGATCCAGATCTTTTATTGCTGTAGAATAAAAAGCGTACTCTCCGATGCTCTGAAGCTTCTTGCCAACCTTAGCGCTTGAAAGCTTGGAGCAGCCAAAGAATGCATAATCTCCTACTGTCTCGGCATTGGTAAGTGTAATATCAAGCAGCTGTACGCATCCGGAGAAGGCTTTCTTTTCAACCGTCTTGATGGCTGTGCCACCCTTAACACTCTGAAGCTTGATACAGTCGTTAAATGCATTTTCTTCAATAACTACCTGAGCTGTCTTACCAAGGAACTGCACTGTGGTAAGGTTCTTACCAAATCTCGGATTGGTAAATACTCCGGCAGGAACTCTCTTAACTTCAGCAGGTACATATACATAGTTGCCGAAGCTGTCGAAGGTCTTTTCTCCGCCAACCCACAGAAGTGTTCCGTCGTCGGCGACATCAAAGCAGGCTGAAGGTTCAGCCATAAAATCTGCCTCTTCTTCGTCTGCGACATCCACTGCCTCTGAGCTGTCAACTGATGCACCCTCATCGGAAATCTCAATCTCCTCTTCGGTAGCATCCTCTAATGTAACCTCTTCCTCAGAAGATGCGCTTGATGCTGCAGATGCATCTGTATCATCCTCTACGAAGATATCTTCCGATGCAAAATTCCCCGCAGTGTCTTCCCCTGTGCTCTCCATGGTCGAAGCTTCGCCTGCGCTGTCAGTTTCTTCAAGTATCACCATGTTCTCATCGGCTGCATAGCCGGGAACAGCGGAAGAAACCAGCATTGCTGCGCTTAAAGCCACAGCCAAAAATCTCTTCATATGCACTGTTTTACTCCTCCTAACATAAATTAACCTTTTTTCGTACTACCCATTCCGTTGCTCAAAATACTATATATTGCATCTTGTGTGTTCGGAATAATGAATAAGAAAGCAATTAAAAACATACTAAATATTGCCTTATATTCCAGTTAATTATACATCATATTGTATTCTCAGAAAACCCTGACAAGACATTAAATTTACATAACCACACAATATATTGAAAAAAGGTGCCGGGCACATGTCATTTGTGCCCGGCACCTTAAGTTCCGAATTATTTACCAGGGATTGGAGTAGCCTGAATCGCTGCCCTCTCCGTTGTTGTTTTCTTTGCTGCCGCTTCCGTATTTCTGTCCGCCGTAGCTCTTCTCAAGGTCGTCCTGCTCTCTGGACTTCTCATCAAGAGCGCCCTTCTGCTGAGACTCAAGTTTTTTCTTGTTCTTGGTATCATCGCCGCCGGAAGACTGGCCCTGACCCTGATCCCCGGATTCTCCGGAATCAGGTTCGTTTTGTTCGCTGCTTCCGCCTGATCCGCCCTCCGGAGGGTTCTCCAGCTGCTCAATAAGTTTGTCGATATCCTCTTTGAGCTGCTGAGCTGTGGCATCCCTGGCATCTGCCGGATTGTCTGCAGCCCATCCGTTGGTGGTAAGAGTATCTCTTGCCTTGTAGAGAATGATAAGTGCTGTATCAATCTTCTCCTGTGAATCAAGGTGATTGAGATCGATGGAATATACCATTGCAAGAGCCAGGTTAATCCTAACCTTGCATTCTCTTTTTCCGGGAGGATTAAGTGCCAGTGCCTGATTGTAATACGCGATGGCGCCGTTGTAATCTCCATTTTTGAAGGACACGTTGCCAAGGTTGTAATAAGGCAGGTAGCTCTCCGGAACATTCATCACAAGGAGTCCCTCCTCCTTGTCAGATGCATAGACATTGTTGTTGTAATCAGATATAAAGCTGTGGTTTATACCAACTCTTATGATCATTGAGAGTCCGAGAACAAGTAAGATTGTTCCAACTACTGCCAGAACCGGCATAAGCACAGGAAATTTCTTTTTATTCACAGTTTTTCCCTCCTAATCACAAAGAATAATTCAAAGAGGAGCATAACCGCCAGTGCAATTGCATAATAGTAATAGGTATCCTCGTACACTTCCGCGCCGTCACCCTTTTCGATGACTATGGCGGAACCATCCTTGATCAGCTGTACAAGTCCTGTAAGGGAGCTTGCACCGTTGTTGAGGTTCATATACTCTATTCCCATATCCTCAGCAAGTTTCTTAAGGTTATCCTCATCTATCTTGGACAAAGCATCCTGCCTTGTCTGGTAATCGTAGATATAACCGGATTCATCCTTCATCTTACCGCCGCTTGCACTTCCGTAGCCAAGAACAGCGCCACCGTCAATATACTCAGCAAGCTCTGCATAGGACATGAGTTCCTTGTTATTGGTAATCTCACCGTCACTCATAAAGAATACGATGGTCTTTCTTCCCTCTTTTTTGGAAGAGGATAAAAGAAGAGCCTGCATATCATGAAAAGGAATTGACATATCACTTCCCGAAGCATACATACTGTCGGGGGACTTTAACGTATCTGCAAGATCATTGACATATTCGAAGTCCTGAGTAAAGGGAGACAATACCTTGGCCTTGTCATCAAAGGTAACAAGGGCAAAATTACTGCCGGCCAGCGCCTTGGTAATACCCTTTATATCTGCCACAACTCCCTTCATCCTCTCATTGGAGCCATCGTAGTCCCTGGCCCACATACTGATGGTGGTATCAACTACGATCATTACATCCAGATTCTTCATTGCAAATTCGTAATCTGTCTTGACCGTCACCGGCCTCAGTCCTATTACAAAAAGAAGAATATAGATGATGCCAAGTCTTACCATGGAAAAGATCTTATCTTTAAGGTTATTCTTGTTTCTGAATAATATATAAGCAGTTGCTCCCATCAGGGCTGCCAATATAATAATCAATATAAATACCGGGAAAATAGGCCTAATACTCATTTCTGCAACACCAATCCTGCCGCGCAGCCAAGGGCGAGGCAAATCATTAAAATAATAAACGGTATCTCAGGCATGTCTACTGTCTGACTGGACATAACCGTCTTGACCACCATTGCTTCCTGCTTGTTGATATCCTTGACGATCTCGGATACGGACTGATTCTCGGTCCTGACATAGAACTTACCGCCTGTCTTTTCTACCGCATTCTTGAACTCGCCAAGACATGATGAATAGTTATAGGTCATGGGATCGTAGAATTTTTCCTCAGAAGGGAAAATTCCGAATACCGTAACCTTATGCTTTGCGCAGGCTTCGGAAGCACTCTTGAGATTCATGATCTCTTCGCCTGAAGCATTCAGCTCGTTGTCTGTGCTCATGATGATAACTCTTGTTCTCTCGGAATCATCAAGATAGGGGAAAGTATATAATGCTGTACCAAGACCCTCACCGATAAGTGAAGATCCTCTTGTAACGTTATTGTACAAGGTACCTGCATTGTAATATTTGAGTTTGTAGCTAATCTCGTCGTAGTGCTCTTTCTCTTCCTCTGTCAGATTCATGTAGCTGAAATTGGGATTGTCCTCATATTTCTCCATGTACTCCTTCTGAAGTGTGAAGTACTCAGATAACTCATCCAGCTTGGTGATAACGTAATCGTAATCATCTGTAAGAGGCACGTATGTAACGGTGGAAGTATTGAAGATATTAACTCCGAATCTGTCACCCTTAAGGCCTGCAACAACTTCCTTGTAGTAATCCGTAATCTCATAGTTCAGATCGTACAATGAATAGGAAACATCCATGCAAAGGATGATGTCTCTCTTCTTAACTCCGTTCATGACCTCCTCTGTTCTGAAGGGCCTTGCCGCAAGGAAAAGAGTTGATATGATCGAACCCACGATTCCTGCTATAAGAACAGCTCGAAGGATGTTATATCTTTCATTCAGTTTTTTATACAGCGCCGTACTTCTGAGCTTCTGCGTATTAGCTGCTCTTGTTCCGGTGTCGTATTCATCGTTTTTCTTCTTTTTTAAAAAAAACGTAAGTCCCAATACCAGGGCCAGTGCCACGATTCCAAAGGCGATGGCCTGTTTGTACATTAGCTCCATGTTCTGATCACTCCTAAGGCTGTATTAACAGATGTTATAAAATCCTTGTTCTTTGCTCTGAACTCTTCTGCGAACTCAGGAACATAATACTCATCCATAAGCATATCAAGCCTTCTGATTCCGAGAGACTTAATCTCTTTTACCGTATAATTCTCCACATGAATTCCTGTGGCATCACGGACAAATTCTCTTATCAGCATACTAAGATCCTGATATGCCTCTCTTTTTTCTATCTGATTACCGGAATAAGTTCGTAGCAGTCCCTGAAGCTGTCCTTCATATTTTCTCTTAAGAGCAAACAACTCCTGGGGTGAGAGCCTCTTGATCTTAGGTACTTCTTTCTTCTGTCTCTCAGGAAGATATGCCTTGAGCATGCGGTAAAAGAAGAAAAAGCACACCCCTGCAGCTGCCAGAAGTACGATTCCCAAAAGAATTACCCACCAACTGTACTCAAATGGTGCCTGTAAAGTAACCGTAGTAACCATGTTTATACCTCTCAAGTAAATCTATAGTCTTGTCTATGATCTCGCTTTCCTGTGAGATGCTGGTCATGCCGATCTTGCACTGTTTGCACATTTCATTGAAGCTTTCCACCATTGCCCTTTTCTGCCTTGCCTCTTCCTCATGGAGCTGGGCATGGTGAGATAAGAACAACTTCTCATATTTCCTGATCCCGGTGTCATATACATGATCTCCGGTAAGCCAGGCATCTTCAATATTATAAATAAGAAGATCATGATCCTTGGTGATAGCCCTCAGCATCTTGGGATCAAGACTCTCAACTCCGGCGGAATCGGTGATGATGATAATGATCATTTTCTTATTGATCGATCCCACCACTTCATCCAGCACTTTGTCGAGAGAAATGGCTGCCTGTGCCGGAATATGCTCCTCATAGTCATACAGGAGCTTCTCTAGATGCTCCGGGCCGGAACGGAACATGCTGATGGTTGTCTTCTCTCCCTTGGGGTAAGCAAGCGCAT
The DNA here is from genome assembly GCF_000420845.1 of Butyrivibrio sp. AE3009. Classification (GTDB taxonomy): domain Bacteria; phylum Bacillota; class Clostridia; order Lachnospirales; family Lachnospiraceae; genus Butyrivibrio. The sequence goes on from NZ_ATVS01000008.1 coordinate 86,692, forward strand.
AATCCGCACCGTTTCTTCCGGTGATATAAGCAAGAGTTCCGAACAGCATAAGTGCTGTTTCCTTCTTGGGCTGACCCTTGTCGGTATCGGCCATCATCTTGTCTCCGCAGTCACAGATAAACATTACGTTGTGGCGGCGGTCCGTCATATATCTTCTAACTACAATGGAGCCCATTCTTGAGGAGGACTTCCAGTCGATGTCGTGTACGTCATCACCGAAGTTGTACTCCTTGAGGTCATCAAACTCCATGCTGCGGCCCCTGTGAATGGAATGGAAATCACCGTCAAGAATATTGGAGGTCTTCTTATTAGTATAAAGAGCTACCGCCCTTCTGATTCTTGATAAATACTCGTAATCAATTTTCATTGCTTCACCTTCAAAAGACCTGTTTTATCACGGAGTTTTTACTGAATTAACAATTCCGTCGATTACCTGCTCAACGGTGATATTGTCTGCAACCGCTGAATAGTTAAGACCGATTCTGTGACGAAGTACCTGATGTCTTACCATCTTGACATCATCGGGAGTAACATAGGTTCTTCCATGCATAAGTGCGGAAGCCTTGGCCATCTTAAGGAATGCGATGGAAGCACGGGGACTGGCTCCGATTCTTACATATTTGCCGATCTCAAGTCCCTGGATCTGGCTTGCTCTTCTGCTGGCAACGATGATGCTGGAGATATACCACTTGATGGCCTCATCTACATATACCTTGTCCACGATATCCTGAACCTGGTCGATATCCTTGATAGTAAGAACTGCGGGGTCAACTCTTGAGATAACACCGCTCTCGATTCTGTTAAGGATCTCTACTTCCTCAGCTGCAAGAGGATATGTGATAACCTCTTTGATGATAAAACGGTCTGTCTGAGCCTCGGAAAGAGGATATGTTCCTTCCTGCTCGATAGGGTTCTGAGTTGCGATAACGATGAAAACGTCCTCGGGCATGTTGTAGGTTGTTCCACCGATTGTTACGTGCTTCTCCTGCATGGCTTCCAGCATGGCTGACTGAGTCTTGGCACTGGAACGGTTAACCTCATCGAGAAGTACGAAGTTGGCGAATACAGGTCCAAGGATTGTCTCGAATTTGCCGTTGGCCTGATTGTAGATCTGTGTACCTACGATATCGCCGGGAAGAAGGTCGGGTGTGCACTGGATTCTTGCGAACTGACCGTCTACCGCATCCGAAATAGCCTTGGCTGCTGTAGTCTTGGCAAGTCCCGGTACCGACTCTACAAGAATATGTCCGTCAGCAAGGATAGCTGCGATAAGTGAGAACTTAAGCTGCTGCTGACCTACAACCTTGGCATCGAAGTAATCTGACAGTTTCTTGATTACTTCCTGTGAGTAGTGATATTCACTCTCCAAAATGGCGCTCTTAGCACCTGTGTTTGCTTGTTCGTTCATTTTAATTACTCTCCTTTGGGATATTTCTCTATATACAGGTATTACCGTATTATCTGATTATTGTTGCCAGATTCCTCATGATGCCGGCTGCTATGTCGGGCTTGTTCATTGAATATACGTGAATATGGCTGACCCCGTTGGATATAAGGTCTATGATCTGATCGCTGGCATAGATGATACCGGCTTCCTTCATCTTCTGAGGGTCATCTGCGAATCTGTCCACCATGATCTTCATCTTCTGGGGAATAGTTGATCCTGAAAGTGCTACGCTTCTGGCTACCTGTCTCGCATTGGTTATAGGCATGATTCCCGGAAGAACAGGCACCTCAATTCCCTTCTCTCTTATTCGGTATAAGAACTGATACAATGTGGAGTTGTCAAAAAACATCTGGGTGGTAAGGAAATCGCATCCCGCATCTACCTTTTCCTTGAGATGCATAATGTCCTCGGACTGCCTTGCACACTCTATATGTCCTTCCGGATAGCAGGCACCGCCGATGCAGATGTTTTCATCCAATGATTTGATATCATAGATAAGCTCTGTGGCGTGATCGTATTCATAGCAGATACGACCTTCCTTGGGGATGTCACCTCTAAGGGCCATTATGTTCTCAATGCCCTTTTCCTTATATACGGAAATCATGTTCCTCACATGCTCTTTGGTGGAGGATACACAGGTAAGATGAGCCAGAACCGGAGTATCATATTTATTCTGAAGGTCGGCTGCGATATTTGCTGTGTTCTTGCTGGTTCCGCCGCCTGCTCCGTAGGTCACGCTCATAAAGTCGGGCTTAAGGGCAGCTATCTCAGCCGCAGCCTTCTCGACCGCTTCATATCCGTCATCTGTTTTTGGTGGGAAAACTTCAAAAGACAAAGTTACTTCTTTTTCTTTGATAAGATCACTAATTTTCATATATTATCCCCATTTGCTTCCTTAATACAAAACTTTTTTTCAGTTCACCATATACTATCAAATACCACTGTCTTTTTCAACAAAATTAGACACCGGATTTGGCAAGATATAATCGATTTATTAGTAAGAAAAAGAGAAGTCAATAAAGGTGCCTGCCCCCTAACAGAGACAGACACCTATTGTCGGCTTCCCGAAAAATCATCTTATACGTTAATCTCTGCTGTTACACCAAGGATGTCCTTGTTGGCCTCCAGAATAGGCTGAACAACTTCGCCAAGGAACTTATCAACCTGATGTGCGCTGCAGCCCACATACTTCCCCGGATCCATTGAAGCCTTGAGTTCATCCAGGCTTAAGTTAAAGGCAGGATCTGCGGCGATGAGTTCAAGGAGATTGTTGTCCTTACCCTCAACCTTGACGGTCTTACCTGCTTCCATGGAGAGTTCTCTGATTCTCTCATGAAGCTCCTGTCTGTCTCCGCCTTTTTTAACCGCATCCATCATGATATTCTCTGTTGCCATGAAGGGAAGCTCTGCCAGCATGTGTTTCTCGATAACCTTGGGATAAACCACGAGGCCATCAACTACGTTGAGGCACAGGTCAAGAACACCGTCTGTTGCAAGGAAGCCCTCGGGTACTGACAGTCTCTTGTTGGCTGAGTCATCAAGGGTTCTCTCAAACCACTGTGAAACTTCTGTGATGGCAGGGTTCAGAGTATCTACGATAACATATCTTGAAAGTGAGCAGATTCTCTCACTTCTCATGGGATTTCTCTTATATGCCATTGCAGAAGATCCGATCTGACTCTTCTCGAAGGGCTCCTCTACCTCCTTGAGGTGCTGAAGAAGTCTGATGTCCTGGGCCATCTTGGTGGCTGACTGGCAGATGCCGGAGAGGACATTAACTACCTTAACGTCAATCTTGCGGCTGTAGGTCTGGCCTGAAACAGCCATGCAGCCCTTGAAGCCCATCTTATCTGCAAGCATGGGATCAAGCTTGTCAACCTTGGTAAGGTCCCCGTCGAAGAGCTCAAGGAAGGATGCCTGAGTTCCGGTTGTTCCCTTGGAACCAAGAAGCTTCATATTATCAAGTACAAAATCAAGGTCCTCAAGATCGATGGTGAAATCCTGAAGCCACAGGGTCGCTCTCTTACCTACTGTTGTAGGCTGAGCAGGCTGGAAATGAGTAAAACCAAGTGTTGGCTGATCCTTATATTTGTCAGCGAACTTAGCAAGTTCGGCGATGACGTTAACAAGCTTTTTGCGAACAAGTTTGAGCGCCTCAGTCATAATGATGATATCTGTATTGTCACCGACATAGCAGCTGGTCGCACCAAGATGGATAATGCCCTTGGCCTTGGGGCACTGCTGTCCATAGGCGTATACATGGCTCATTACGTCATGTCTTACTTCCTTCTCTCTTGCTCTGGCAACATCATAATTGATGTCATCCTGATGACTCTTAAGCTCATCGATCTGCTCCTGAGTAATATTAAGTCCCAGTTCCTTCTCAATCTCCGCAAGGGCGATCCAGAGTCTTCTCCAGGTTCTGAACTTCATGTCCTGGGAAAAAATGTACTGCATCTCCTTACTTGCGTAACGTTCAGATAATGGGCTGCTGTAACGGTCTGTACTCATTTTATCCTCCTTAATATAACAACTTTTATATAATCTACTCCGCGATAACGCATAGCTCCGCTTACACTTATCGCTCATACTCTCCCCTAATATCTTCCTTAGGCGGCTCGATGGGATATTGGCCGGTGAAGCATCCTTCGCAGATGCCGAGGCTACCGCCTACCATTTCCTTGAGTCTCTCTATTCCCAAATAGGCCAGGGAATCTGCTCCGATGATCCTGCAGATGTCATCAACATTTCTGTTATATGCAATGAGCTGGTCTCTTGCAGGTACGTCTGTTCCGAAATAACAGGGCCAGAGGAACGGAGGTGAGCTGACTCTCATATGTACCTCTTTGGCTCCCGCATCACGAAGCATTCTCACGATCCTGTCGGAGGTGGTTCCTCTTACGATGGAGTCGTCTATCATGATTATCTTCTTGCCCTTGACAGCGCTCTTTAAGGCATTAAGCTTGACCTGAACGCTGGACTCTCTGTTCTTTTGCTTGGGCTTGATGAAGGTTCTACCTATATAAGCATTTTTTACAAAGGCCTGACCATAGGGGATTCCTGATTCAAGAGCATAACCGAGAGCCGCTACATTACCGGACTCGGGAACGCCCACAACCATATCCGCATCCACCGGTGAATCCTTGGCAAGGAAACGTCCGGCAGCTATTCTGGCATCGTATACGCTGATGCCGTCGATGGTGCTGTCAGGTCTTGCAAAATAGATATATTCAAAAATACAGCGTGCATGCTTGTCCCCAGACAGGCACATGCTCTTATCGGACTGAATTCCGTATTCGGGAGAAATTGTTACGATCTCGCCGGGTTCCACATCTCTTATGAAGGTGGCACCTATGGTATCAAGGGCGCAGGTCTCAGATGCAAGAACATAGCAGTTCTCTCTTCTTCCTATAACAAGGGGCTTGAAACCGTAAGGATCTCTTGCTCCGATCAGCTTCCTGGGAGACATGATGACAAGGCTATATGCACCCTTTATCCTCTGCATTGCACGTCCCACCGCCTCTTCAACGGACTTGGAAACAAGTCTTTCTCTGGCGATAAAATATGCTATAACTTCCGAATCAATTGTAGTCTGGAAAATAGCACCGGTATAAGAAAGCTCGTGACGGAGCTCCGGCGCGTTGATAAGGTTACCGTTGTGCGCCATTGCCAAGGTACCCTTTACATAATTAAGAACCAGCGGCTGAGCATTCTCTCTTGTGCTGCTGCCTGCTGTTGAATAACGAACATGTCCGACACCTATATCGCCCTTAAGGCTATCCAAAATGTCGGGAGTAAAGGTCTCATTCACAAGGCCCATGTCCTTGTAGCTGCTAACCTTGCCCTTTGGACCCTTGGTCTCGCTGACAGCGATACCGCAGCTCTCCTGACCTCTGTGCTGGAGTGATACGAGTCCGTAATAGATGGATTCCGCCACATCGCCGCCGTCGAAGTCGTACATACCGAAAACGCCGCATTCTTCCCCGAGGCGTTTGTAATTCTCCGTCCTACCTGCGTTCATTTTATGATCTCCTCATGTGAAGCATTATTGTACTTCGCAAAAACTGCCACAAACACGACAATAATAACATCTATGCGTGTATGTGGCAATCATCATTTTTCACAAGATTCAATTAATTATACTCCCGGATATTTATCTTCATATCGGGAAACCATATCCAGAATCTCCTGGGTATATTCAGGATACTGACGGGCCATGTCCTCAATCTCAGACTTGGCATTGCCGGCAACGATATCCCTGTTGTATTCCATGCGTTTTCTTAGATTGGAGCGCTGAACATTGAGGGAATGGCGGATCTCCACCTCCTCATTGTGGTCCAAAAGAGCCTCCACCTGTCGCAGCCAGATATCCGGATCCTTCACCCTGTAGTGGCGAAGCATATACACAAGATCCTTCTGATTGGTATCAAGGAGCTTGCGGGCATCCTCCACAAGGGCCCTCTCCTTCTTTTCCTCAAGATATCTGTCATAGAGGGAAATCAGTTCTTTGGCATTGTTGACTCCATATTTCAGGCAGAGATAATCGATGAGATTGGTGTTATTCACATATCTTATCTTGACCTGGTTCTGCAGCATTATAAGCCTTGAGATGGACTTCCTTACGCCCTTCATCTCCACAGTAGCGTTGGTGCCATGCACATACAAAAGAGTCACTGCAATTCCCGCAAGCAGTATCGCAACCATATAACCGTAGATCACGTTGAGCTTAAGTCCGTATTGAAGTACCAGAAGCGCTATTATTGCCAGAACCAGTGCTACACCCACCACTACAATGAGCTTGTGGGATACGTCGATGCTCTTTTCCAGGTCTTCTTCTCTGAACATGTAGGCTTCGTGTTCACCGTCCAGGCGCTTTAAGTCATTTTTGATCTTCTTCTGATAGCTCTCGGCTTCTGTCAGCTTCTTTATTCCTGAAGGGGCCTCGTTCTCCAGCCTCTCCATACGCTCATAGTCAGTCTCGCTCATGCGGTTCTTGCGCTTGTTGTACTTCTCCTGCTGCTCCTGAGATTCCAGTATTCTTGCAGCGCAGGTATTGATCTCCGCCCTCTGCTCGGGAGGAAGCGCATCAATCTCCTCCATATCCCGGAGGTGACTGGTTACATCGTTGTATTCCATCTCCAGAGCGTCCAGCTCCGCTGCAGCCTCCTCCATCTGCTGAAGGCAGCTGTTTATGTATTCCCTTCTCTGAACCGGATCGTCCATATCCAGATCTTTTCTGGTATAGACAATATCGTTCCAATTCTCCAGCTCTTTTTTGCTCTCCGGATCAATATTTACGTTTCTACCAAAGATGGTGTCGAATATCCCCATTATCTCACCTGCTTACGTTCTTTTCCTTAACAGTAAATCTGTAATCGTCCTTAAGCTCCTCGGTTAAATTTCCTACCTTTTCGTAGTACTCATGCATCTTGCCCTCGGCCTTGTAGACCAGAAGGCTCTTGAGAAGAAGATTCTCATTGCCGGCTCCGTAGAGCTCTGAGGCTTCACTCATCCTTTTTTCCAGCTCAAGCGAAGCTTCGTAGGCATCCTCGTTCTCAGCGATAAAAGAAACATATTCCTTGTCCGTAAGTCCCATTCTAACTGCCGATAAATACTGCAGATAGGACTCATAGTTGTGGTCGTCCTCATAGGCCTTCTTGAACATGCCTGCTGCCAGATCAAACAAAAACAGCTTGGCATACATAACCCCCTCGTTATGCTCTATCATGGCCCGAAGCTTCCTGTCTATGTCGGGAGTGTTGTTAAGCAAAAACTCATACTCCCTGAAAGCCATGGCGAACTTCTCGCTCTTCATGAGAAACTCAGCCCTTGCCAGCCTCTTTTTATAGATATCCATGCCTGCGTTGGCACGAAGGATCTCCTCGGTTCTGTCCACCTCTTCCTTGGAGTTGTAGCCCACGTAGTCCAGAATGGTTCCCGCAATGGAGGCCATTGAACAATGCTTGGCCGACATACTCCTAAGTTCATCCGCCAGCCTTGTGAGAGAACATTCGTAGTCGATCCAGTCGAACAGCTCTCTGTCAAAGCTCTCCTCGTCAAAAAGAAATGCGTTCTGAACAATACAGTAGCACAGCTCCTCTATACAATATACATTTCGCCCTATTCGCTCTATGTTGTAGGGCTCTTTGGCATAGGTTCCCATGCAAAGAATCGGTCTGCTCATATACTGCTCCCAAAATTACAATTCTATGGTCTGCTCCCACACCTTGCCGGTTGCGGGAAACAGCTCGCCAAAGCCCATATCCTGCACCTTGACGTTCACCTCATCCACTGAGGACATGTTCAGTGATATATGAAGCCTTGTGGTTCCGGCAGGTCTCTTCTCAAGGCCCTCCAGATAGAACTGGACAAGCCTTGGACTCTTTCCTGTAAGAGGCGTCACCTGAATATTGATGATGCCGCCCGGATCCATGATTATGTCAAAAGAATTCTCGGCCTCATACCAGTTGACTCCGGCATCAAGCAGGGCGAAATACGCCTCCTTGCCACACTTAAGAAGATTCATTCCAAGGTTGGACTTGAGCTTGTCTTCACCGAGGAAAACAAACTTCCTGCTGTTGTCTGTGGGTCTTATCCTCTCCCTGGCTGCAATACTTGCGCCTTTGCTAAAAAGATTGTTTCCCTGGAAAACACGCCTTGTTCTGCACAAAAACTCCAAGGATCTCTTGGTCCATTTTTCCCTGAATCCGTCTCCAAGAAGAAAGATAGTGGATACGATGCGCTCCGAGCACAGCTTCTGCATTATGGTAAGGAACTCATCGTCCAACCTGTCACAGGCTCTGTGGAATAGTGCCGCATCCTTGGGAAATCCGTCGGGACCAAGCCTAAGGGAATCGTAGCTTGCAGTATCTATGGTAGCCACCACAGGTTTGGTGTTGTGGTTAAGGGTCATCTGCAAGACATTAAGAGTCTCACAGTCGTAGTCACAGGCCAGGATCGTGTGATGCATCAGATCTTCCGGCTGATAGAGCATGTAGTTAAAAAAGCTCTCCTCGTGACTCTGGTAAAAAACATTGGTAGTCTTAAGCTCCAGCGCAGCTGTTACCGCATTGAGCACCTGCACCATTCTGTGGTCAAGACTCCTGGTGGTGAACATAATGGCCTCCACCATATCAAGGGACAGTTCCATTGACAAAAGAGAAAGGCTCCTCTTGATAAAAAGAGTAAGAAGCGCAATAGGGTCATACTCCGAATCTCCAACCTTAACGGGCTTGCCGTCCCTGGCCGCCGCAATAAGTCCCTCCACGGGAATCCCATCGCCCTCATCGATGTGACGGACGGCTTCCTTGCCGTAAAACCACTGATTCACATCCTTCCTCTTACAAAGAACTGTGGGAATATTATATAGTTCTGCTCCCGCCAGCACTGAAAGGGTCTCCGGCATATCCGCATCGGAGGCAAGAAAGCTGATCTGCGATACCTTCTCGCCCAGGTCATACCCCAGTACAAAGCGTTTTTCATCACCGCTTCCAAATAGCATAGTTACTCATCCTCTTTCAAGGGTTTAAATAAATGATCGCAGAGAGACTTTTTCTTGAAATACTCCTGCATCAGCTTGTCCACTGTGTCGTAGTCCTGCAGTGTCTCTCCGATCATAATGTCGTTGATCAGACTGTATCTGGAGCCGGAGCCGGTCTTGACGATATCGTTCTTGGACACCACCGCACTCTCGGTGGTTACAGGGCCCTGCTCTCCCCTCTCCTCAGATACATAATACTGGAGCTGTTCACCGAAGAACAGAACGAAGGAGCACACGTAGATGCCGTCATACATTTCCTTCATCTCCAGGCTGTGATACTTGTTGTCATCGCTGCCGGCAAGTCTGTAATGAAGCATACATACGCTGCCGGGAGTCGTTCTGTATTCAATCATGGTCTTATCGGAGAACTGGTACATATCAGGGCACAGCTCTGCGTAATCCATGAAAAACGGGAAAAAGATTCCCTCCGCAAGAAGCTCTCTAAGGAAGCTGATAACAACCTCCGGATTGAACTCCTCGTCGGCCTTCTTCTCACTGGCATAATGGCGAAGGTAAGAAAGCTTGCACACCTCATCCAGAGGAAGCTTCTCCTGTGCCAGTTTCTCTATTCTCTCGAAGAGATACTTGTCAGTTATCTTGCCGTGAACAAAGTTCTCATAACAGTTGCTGGCAAGAAATGCCATCTCAATATCCGTATTGGCGCCGCTCTGAACATAGGACTGATAGATGAGATTCTTCTCTCCCACATAGGAGCCGCTGTACATCATCTGAACAAGTATTCTCTCAGACAAAGGATAGGTATCTATTCCGAAAGACTCTGCAGCCTTCCAGATATTTCTCATCCCCTTAACAGTGCCGTTGTAATTGGCCACCAGGTATTTCAGCAGCTGCTCGTCATACTTGCTGGCAGAGAAGGCATAAAAAGCAATCTCGGTCTCAGGCCAGAAGCCGTCAAAGGCATCTCTGTCTATGAGCCTTCCGCACAGACGAAGCACCACCTTGGGATCAACTCCGTAGGTGCCGTAGCATTTGAGCCACTCAAGCGCTCTGTCGTAGAGTCCTCCCATAACCATCAGCTCAAGGATATCATTCCTATCCTTGGTCTGAAGCCCTGAAGGATCTATCTCCATCAGATACTCCGTAAGCTGCCTTGTAAAGTCGTTGTCATAGTAAAAGCGCACCAGATTGTTCCTGATCTCGTCCCTGCAGCTCTTTCTAACCAGCTCAGAGGCGGCCAGATCCTTGTATCTGCCAACATTCTCCATGTTGATGGTATAGGCGTTTTTACCCAGGTCGCAAAGGAAGAGGTCAAGATTTTCCTTGCCCTTTTGAATATAAGGAATGGCATAGGAGGCAACTCTTCCGGGAGCCATGAGTCTGATGCTGCTGTAAGGTACGCTGGCGGCATATCTGTTCTCCTGCCTGTCGGCCAAAAGGATAGCATAATCAGAACCGTACAAAGGAACGAAAGCAACTCCGTCCGTAAGAGGATATCTCATCTCCCTCTCGCACTTGTCATAGACAACCAGCACTTCGCTGATACGCTTGTCCTCAGTTCTGATCTCTGCGGTGTACAGAACGCTCAGAACCTTGGAGGCGTTGGCTGCATCCACCATTTGTTTGGTCAGAAGATTCTTGTAGAGATACCCCAGCTCCCTGCTGATTCTGCCTTTATCCAGCTGCGCCAGCATAAACTTCTCTATCTGCGGTCTGAAGCTCTCATACAGCTCAGGAAAATCTTCTCTGTTCTCGTGAACGTATTTGTACAGTATGGCGTTCTTGTCATACTCAAGATCCGACTGATAGGAAAAATACATCAGTATCATCCTGCTGATCTCGCAGGGAAGATTCCCCTCCTGATCGGTGTAGATGGACATCATATAGTACTCATACAGTCTTGTTATATGAAGCTCTCTCTCAACACCCTTGGCATACCATGCAAAACTGTCCCTGTCGGTCTTACCGCCTTTTATCAAAAGAGAAACGATGGCTTCAAGGACTTCGTCGCTCTCCTTGATCTCATAGCAGGCCTTAAGGACTGTAAAGAGCTTTTTGTCAAAATTTCTGACCCTCATGGAGAGATATACAATCTGGTCCATAAGGTTCAGGCTGATGATCTTCCTCCTGGCGCCGTACATAAGCACATACAGCTCATACTCATCCAGATTGGTGAGAATGGGGGGAGTCTCATTTAACAGGTTCATGGCCTCCATATAGATAATGGGGCTTCTGGAACCAAAAGAGAACTGCTGCTCAAGCATCATCCATTTTCTTGGTGTGCTGGAGCTGTATTCCTCAGAGACGAACTGAAGGAGCCAGGCGATGCGCCAGTTGTCGGGATTTCTCCTGAATATTCCCTCCATTCTCTCCGCTATGTCGTTGATATAGGCTTCCTCTCTGCTACAGAGAGTTGATAGATACAGGAAATAACAGTACAGTGTATCTCCCGGTGCCTCCTCTACTTCCCTCTCGGCGTGGTCCAGAATCCATTTACCCTCGTTGACTCTGCCGGCGGTAATGTAGTAATGGGCGGTATAGAGTCTGAACTCCAGGTCCTTCTCATCAAGGGCATTCATCTTGGAGATGATCTTGCCGGTCTCGGATACCCAGGCCCTTGAAGTTATTTTTTTACAGCTGAAGTTCTCGTATACTCTGATAAGCTCTAAGATGAGCTTCTTTTTCTCATGATAATCACTTCTGAAATGACTTCCGGTAAAATCAACGGAAACAGTCACCGGAACCTTGACGGAAACATAGGCGTTCTCGAAGGTTATGCAGCCAAAATTATTGCCGGAATGAAGCTTGTCCGTCTTGAGACGTAGCCTTACGCGGCAACTGCTGCCGGAGAAATCCTCCTCGCCTATCTGATATTTATCCAGAGATATGAAGTCTCCGTCCACCTTGGCGGTCAGCTGTGTATAGCCCCAGCCGTTTCTTGACAGAATGAAGGTGGTGTCATGGGACAATCCTGTGAAATCAAGAAGGATCTCCTGCTGATCCGGTATATAAGTCACAGGCTGCTTCTTGTTGATGGAGATCAGGAACTCCTCCACGTTCTGTTCACTTCCGGGAATCTGAGACAGACCTCTGTAGAGGCTCTCGTACTGCCCGTCATTTCCCTTGAATATGGTTATGAAATCAGAGGAATAGAAAAGATTCACCGCCTCTGCCCAGTCAGTCTTGGCAAGGTTGGCAAAATGAAAAAGATTCTTAATATCTCCCAGGCTCGAAGCTATATGGTCAAGTCTTACGGTCACCACAAAGGGCAGAAGATACTCTCCCTGATTGGAGATAATGCGAAATTCTCCCTGAAGAACATCTCCGGGAGTTAAGCCTATTGCATTGAATCTGTAGGATACCTCAAAGGGTGATCCCGAAAACTCAGGTGTAAGAACGTCCATGCGGACATCACTGGAGATTATACGGCCCTCGGTAAGCCTTCCCTCCGGACCGAAAACAGTAAAGGTACCCTCGATTGTTTCGCCGGTACCTAAAGAAAGCTCCACTCTGGGAGTAGAGAAGTCTAATTTTTTCTCTGTATATTCAAATTTCCCCTTTAAAAACTGGTCAATTATCTCTCTCAAAACTTCACCCCAATAAACCTAATAATCTTATATAGTATATCATAAAGGTAGCTAAGGGGGACAGTCCCCATCAACAAACTGTGAACAACATAGTCTACCGGTAATTTTAATAGTTCACAATTTGTTAATGGGGACTGTCCCCTGCCGTTTATTCCGTCCTGAGAGCCTCGATGGGGTCAAGCTTGGCTGCACGTTTGGCGGGGTAAATTCCAAAGAAAAGTCCTATTCCCGTGGAAACTGCCACAACCAAAACCACCAGCTCCGGTTTAACAATGAAAGAGAACTCCACTACCTTGCAGATGATGAAGGAAATAGTCATTCCAAGCGCCATTCCTATAAGACCTCCTGTGAAGGTAAGGATAGCAGCCTCAGCAAGGAACTGGGTCAGAATGGAACTGGTTCTTGCACCGAGAGATTTGCGGATACCGATCTCTCTTGTTCTCTCCGTAACCGATACGGTCATGATATTCATAACGCCTATTCCTCCAACCAGCAGAGAAATAGCTGCGATTATTGCAATTACGGAAGTGATGATATTAAGGATTGTTTCTGTTGTCTGGTCAAAACCTGAGCCTGCAGAAACCTTGACCGCATTTTCTCCGCGAAGTCCAAGTATGTTCTCAACAACAGAACGTGCCTTGGAGAGAACTTCATCTTTGTTCTCACTGTCAAGATATATGGTGAAGCTGTTTATGAAATCATCAAGATCGTACTCCATCACATCGCCCAGGCCCGTGAACGGAGCCTCTGCCATCAGGATAATGTTATCGCCACCGTACATGGCATAAGCCTTGTCCATAGTATTGTCTTCTCTTACACCCACCACGGTAAATTCTCCGGTCAGACCATAGCAGTCCACTTCGAAGGTCTCACCCACAACTTCCTCATATCCAAAGATATAATTGGCTGAAGTCTGGCTAAGAACGATGACTTTTTTGTCATCCTCCACATCGGATTTGGAGAAATATCTTCCGTGAAGCATCTTAACACTGCCCTGCTCCACCAAGGATTCACTGCCGCCGGTGATATACAGATCCGCAGTGCCTTTCCTGCCGTTAACGGTACCCCATCCTGACATAGAAGGTGAAATGCCGTAAATATTGGGAATATTGCTCTCGATTTCCCTAAGCTGCTGCCTTGTGACAGTCTTGTCTGTCTTGGTTGTATCAAGACTTATGGAGATGGTGGTGGCACCGATTGAATCCATCTCAGAATTGACGGTAGCCTTCATGCCATCGCCTATTATAAGCACTGTAAGAACAGCTGCGATACCGATAATGATACCCAGCATGGTAAGAAAAGATCTGCCCTTATTAGTGCGTATGCTTGATACTGCGCTTTTTATGTATTCTCCAAAGGTTCCCAATTTATTGCCTTTCCTGATCAGTAGCAAAATTGTTGCGCTTCAGACATTTGATCTGACAACATCAAAGTCTGAGGGCATCTATCGGTTTCATCTTCGCTGCTTTTCTTGCGGGATAGATTCCGAAAAAGAGTCCGATAAGTACTGAGAAAAACGCCGCTCCGATAACCGAAGTCGGTGTGATTATTACCTTAAATCCTATAAGTGTACAGATAATGTAGGCCATTCCCATTCCAAGAAAAATTCCCACAATTCCTCCAAGAAGCGTAAGGATCGCAGCCTCTGCCAGGAACTGTGTCAGAATGGCGCCTGTACTTGCTCCGATTGATTTGCGGATACCGATCTCCCTGGTCCTCTCAGTAACGGAAACAAGCATGATATTCATAACACCTATTCCGCCTACCACAAGGGATATTACAGATACCAGAAGAAGGAAGGTTCTGGCATATCCCAGGATCTGATCAAGTTGTTCGGAGATATCCGCCATGCTATAGGCTGTCAAAGCCTTAGTTCCGCGAAGTCCGTGCCTGTTGGTAAGAATGTCTCTTGCCTTATCAATGTTTTCTGTAAGGATACTCTGATCTGCAAAAAGCATCATGGAATAAAAGGTATCAACATTGAAATCGTAGTCTACGCCCATGGAAGTATAGGGGATCTCTATGGTAGCGTAGTAATCCTGCCCCTCCATAATGAACTCGTAGAGCCTGTTCATACTGTCTCGAAGGCCTATTACCGTGTAAGTCGCTGTCTTACCCCAGATGGTCATCTCAAGCTCCATGCCGATACAATCCTCGGTTCCGAAGATCTTTTTGGCATCGTCCCTTAGCATAACGCAGACCTTCTGATTACTGTCAAGCTGCTGCTTGTTGAAATACTGACCTTTGACGATGTCGTTGCTCATGGCATATCTGTAGGCCGGAGCAACGCCTGTGATCTGAGCTTCGAAGGTCTCTCTTCGGCCCTTTACCTTGCCATAGGTCATAAAGTCGGGAGACACACCCTTAATATCCGGAAGCTGTTCCTCCAATAGTTCGATATCATCAAGTCCAAAGGTCTCCGATGTCTTGGAAGAATCGATGGAGATCTGTCCGTAGTTACCTGCAATGCCGTTGAGCTCACTCTGTACGAATTCACTCATTCCGTTACCGAGAGAAACAACAGCGATAACCGCAGCGATTCCGATGACAATACCCAGCATGGTCATGGCAGTACGATAGCCGTTTCCTATTATCTGTTTAATTGCACTTTTAAAATACTCGCCAAATTTACCCATCTGTAAAAAAAGTATCTCCTATCAGCCGTTCATCTGTGAGCTGTCAACTACCACCATTCCCTCAGTAAGAGTTGAAACGTCGGAGGTGATAACTTTGTCTCCGGACTTGATTCCCTCAAGGATCTGGGCATCTGTGCTGGTGGCGATTCCGATGGTAACGTTCTTTCTTACCACGGTATTGTTCTCAACAACATATACGTAATCGCCCTCAGAATCAGTCTGGATGTACTCATAGGGAAGGACCATTGTGTTCTCTGCCTTCTCGGCGTGAATCTTGTTGCTGGCCTCAACTCCCAGAATAATGTCTGAATCAGGATTGGTGATCTTGATGGTGGTGGCAACAATTGCAACACCGTTGTTATTCTTGGTGGCATTACCGGAGATCTGTGTGATCTCGCCGTTATAGGCCTTGCCATTTATTGTGATATCAACCTTCTGTCCGATGGCAATCTTGGGAAGGTCACTCTTGGATACTGAAATAGAAACCTGAACATCATCAAGGTTGGCCATTGACAGGATCTGGGTTCCGCTTGTTACGGTAGCACCTTCTACGGCGCTTACAGCTGTAACAACGCCGTTGAAATCAGCCTTAACTCCTGCCTCTGCCTTCTCAAGCTTGGCAATGGTATCATTCTGTGTAAGCTCTGTGGATTCATACTGAGCCTTGGAAGACTGAGCTGTTCCGGGGTTCACCAGTGAAGCCTTGGCGGACTGAAGATGGCTCTGCTCCTCCTGAAGGGCTGTGATCTGATTCTTCCAGGCCTGGATCTCCTCATCTGTGTTGAGCTTGTACTGAACGTCTGTCAAAGTCTGCTGAAGAGCAAGGCTGGCCTGTCTGTTCTCGGGAGAAGCATCCTTGTTGTCATCGGAGCTGTCCTCGGTTCTTGTGATAAAGCCTGTATTGCCGTTCTCAAAATACTGCTCATAATTATCACCGATACCATTCTGGTTAACATCCTGCATGGTGTTCTGGATGTCCTTGATGGTCTGATTGATCCTGTTGGTCTTCTCGGTGATCTTGTTGTTGATGGCATCGATCTCAGCTGTGATGGCATCAAGTCTTGCATTGATCTGCTCTGCATTCATGCCCTGAGCATATTTTCTGTCGGCAGCGGCGGTTCCGGAGTAGAGACTGTTGTAGCTACCCTTGGCCTGTGTTATGTTAAGCTCCGCTGTCTTCTTGGCAAGCTCGATTGACTCCTGATCGTAGGTATAGAGCATACTTCCGCTGGTAACCTTATCTCCCACTTTGACATTGATCTCATCAATAGGAGCTGTAACATCTGAAAAATAGGTCTTGGTCTCAGCGCTCTCAACCGTTCCCGAAATAGAGAGAATGTTCTCGATATCTCCCATGGTTGCCTCGCAGGTATCAACAAGAACTATTGCGTTCTTGGCTGCGTTAATTCCTCTTACTACGAAAAATGCAATAAGAAGAGCCACTACTGCAAGAACGATCCATCTCTTCTTAAGCTTCTTTTTCTTCTTGGGCGTATCATGAAGATCGATGCTGTCATCCTCATCATAGATCTCCACTGTGGATCCGGTGGTTTCTCTGATCTCTGCGGAGGACTCGGCTACTGTCACCTTTTCTTCCTGCTGCGCGTTCTCTGCACTATTCTTGTTTTCCTTGTTTGACATTGTCTTCCTCCCTATATCACTCTTTGTAATCCGGATTGATGATATCGCTCTGTATCATCCCGTCTGAAATCGTTATTATTCTCTTGGCCTGCTTGGCTATGCCGGGGTCATGGGTGATGATGATGACCGTTCTGCCCTCGTGATAGAGCCTCTTGATGATCCTGATGATCTCCTTGGTGGAGGCTGTATCCAGGTTACCTGTAGGCTCGTCAGCAAGAAGAATGGGCGGTGCCTGTGCTATAGCTCTTGCTATGGCAACTCTCTGCTGCTGACCTCCGGACATCTCATTGGGCTTGTGGGTCTTTCTCTTTTCAAGACCTACGCTGTTAAGTGCAGAATTGGCAAGCCTTTCTCTCTCTTTTTTGCCAACACCTCTGTATATAAGAGGAAGCTCCACATTCTCAAGGGCCGTAAGTGATGGTATCAGGTTAAAGCCCTGGAATATAAAGCCGATCTCTCTGTTCCTTACATCCGACTGTTCATCGTCGGTCATATGGGAAACATCCTGTCCATGCAAATAATATTTGCCGCTGGTAGGTGTATCAAGGCATCCCAGCATGTTCATAAGTGTGGATTTTCCTGAGCCGGACTGGCCGATGATGGCGACAAACTCGCCCTCTCCGATGGTCAGAGTCACATGATTAAGGGCCCTGACTTCATTTTCTCCCGGATTGTATATCTTGCATACATCCTTTATCTCAACTAGTTTCTTCATGTTTCTCCTCTTAAGCAGACAGGGCAGTTTCCAAGAAAAAGCCTCCCAATAGACCAAGCCCCTGTCTGATATCGCGCTAATAAAATTGTACGCAACCTATTGTAGTATATAACGTTTCCAAAAATAAATAAAGCTATTTAATCTTGTCAGATATAAAAAAATTATAAACCATACCTGTGCGTTTTTGTCCAAATACACCAATTTTGGCCCCGGTTTGCACTGATATGGTCAATATTGTATGATTATAGAGGTTTTTTAACCGTGAAAAATGTTTTTTGGAGGAATTATATTATGAAATCACCTGCTGAAATCGCAAGCAGATATGAAGCTGCAGGAAAGGGGAAGACAGAGCTGGCTGCCGGAAAGACATTTCTTCTTGGCATCCTGGCCGGAGCCTATATTGCTCTCGGGGGCCTTGGAAGCCAGATTGCAAGCTGCTGCGCCGCTGACCCTTCCGCTGCAAGAATGGTAAGCTCTGTTGTATTTCCCATAGGTCTTTTTATGGTGCTTATAGGAGGCGCTGAGCTTTTTACCGGCAACTGTCTTATTATCATCCCTGTTCTGTCCGGCAAGGCTAAGCTCACAGGCATGCTCAGAAACTGGGTCCTTGTATATTTCGGAAATATGGTGGGCGGACTTATCATCGCCCTTAGCGCAGCCTTTAGCCACATTTATTCCTTTGATGGCGGTAATCTCGCTACTATGGTCGTTAACACTGCTGTTACCAAGGCAAATATTTCCTTTGGCGACGGACTCCTTAGAGGAATACTGTGTAACGTTCTGGTATGCCTTGCGGTATGGTGTTCCTTTGCTGCTGATGAGCTGGCAGGCAAGGTACTGGCTCTGTGGCTTCCCGTTATGCTGTTTATCATCTGCGGCTTTGAACACTGCGTAGCCAATATGTACTTCATTCCCGCGGGCCTTATCACCTCTGCTGTTTACGGTGTTCCCGCTGAAGGCCTGTCGCTTTTTGGCTTCTTTATCACCAACCTGATCCCGGTAACCATAGGCAATATAATAGGCGGAAGCCTTTGTGTCGGCGCCGCCTACTATGTAGCATATTTAAAAGACTGATCTTATCAGAACTGCGCTCCTGCAACCTGCAGCTCTTCTTCAGACTCTGAGGATGATGCCTGCAGGTTTTCTTTTTGCTCCTTCAAAAAAGGAATGTCGTAGTCGATCTCTTTTGCCAGATAAATGATACCTGCCAGGTAAACAGCATCTCTCTTGATGAAAGCTCTCTTTATCTCATAGTCGATCTTCCTGTGAAGCTCTTCTGTATCAAATTCCTTAAGCACCTTTACAGCATGTACAAAATAAGGTGCATCCACACTTCCAAGGCATTTGAAAAGAAAATCGATGCCTTCCTTATTGGCGGGATAGCCTATGCCTTCAAGAACTGCCACACCGTTGCAAACACAGTACTCATTCTCATAGCTCTTAAAATCAAGGACAGTGCTGGTGCTCTTAAGCTCAACTTTTTTGATCTGTTCTATGGCATATTCAAGCTGCTTCTCACTAAGAACATTTTTATGCATCGTTGATACGGCATCGATTCCCGAAGAACAAACCCGTGAAAGTTCAATCTCAAATCTGTAACGAAGATCCTCCCAGTCGGCTTTCTCAAGGTCTGTCCCACAGGCTCTGAGGGCTTTATCATAGGTTTCTTGAAGGATACCTGTGCTGCGGGGCTGGGTAAGAAGTTCCTCATAATAATCTGAATTGGGATGGAGCTCGGCAAGAGCCCTCTTAACATCGGGATGCCCCATCATAAACTGAAAATATGCGGTCTGGCCGTTTAGCATTACAAGTTGTGATCCAAAGCTCTTGTAACCTGCAATAAGAGCAACCGGATAATATCTTCCGAACACCTTGATCCACTTGCGGCTCTTACTGATCTTGACAATACCGCTCTCCGAGTTATCAGAATAAACATAGGGAACAAATTCTTCGTCCGTAAGAAAAGCATCCACCTGCTCACTGCCCAGGATCTTCTGCCATATGGGAACGCTTGAAAGAGCGTCCATTGCGTTGGAAAAATTGGTCACGACAAATATGATGTAAAACATGAGACCAGCCAGCAGAAGCTTGGATAATCTGTCGGCTCCTGCAGCTGAAAAATGCACGTTACAGTCTGCTATGATTCTAATTACTGAAATAAATACTACGGGCAAACTTCCTATAAACAGAACTCTCCTGAATGTGCCCATTAATAATCTTTCCAAATACTGTTTCATTGTTACTCCCAAATAAATACTTTTTTCTTGTTCAAATAAGCTTCAATTAATATAAAAAAATTCGCCAGGAAATTCAACGAATTTCTTGGCGAATTACTAAGCTGTATTATGCGATTACAGAAATATTATTTTGCAAGAAGCATCATGATATCATTGCTTCTCATAACGAACTTGCTCATGGCCTCGCCCTCAAGCGGTGCATTCTGGATGCGGGCAAGATCGTAGAGCTGTTCGCAGATCATTCTTGTGTTGGCGCCGTCCTCGTTCTCAAGAACATACTGTACAAGAGGATGGTTGGCATTGAGGATAAGAGTCTGTCCTTCATTTCCAAAGTCGCCCATGCTCATGCCGTTCATGGCATACATCTTCATCATCTCAGCCATACGTCTGGATTCCTCTGATACGGTGAGCATTGAAGATACCTTTTTGTCCTTGAGCTTCTCAAGCTTAACGGTGAGCTTGTCGTTCTTAAGAGCCTTCTTGATCTTCTCTGCAAGGCCCTTCTCCTGCTCCTCAAGCTCTTTTGCAGCCTTCTTGGAGGTCTTGGACTTAAATGAATCTGTGAGGTCAGCGTCGATTCTAAGGAACTTGATGCCCTCGTTCTTGCGCTCAAGCTGCTCCATGAAAGGTACGTCGATGTTGTGGTTCATGATGAAGGCATCCATCTTCTGGGCCTTGAACATGTTGATGTACTGACTCTGCTGCTGTTCATCGGTTACATAGTAGATGGTGCGGGGCTCCTTGTCCTCTTCCTTATCGTCAGCCTTGGAGTCTGCGGAATCTGTCTTGGCATCGTCAACTACCTCTGCCTCGACCTTGTTGCCATTCTCATCTACTGCCTCTTCCTCGGCTGCTTCCTCTTCGGCTTCCTTGTTGATCTGAAGAGCCTCGGGTGTTGTGAGGTACTTGCCGTCAAGGTTCTTGAAGAGGATGTAGTCTGTCATCTTCTCGCAGAACTTGTCGTCGCGAAGGCAACCGTATTTGATGAAGGGACTGATGTCATCCCAGTATTTGTCGTAGTTCTCTTTGTCGGTCTTGCACAGGCCTGCGAGCTTCTCAGCAACCTTTTTGCTGATGTACTCGGAGATCTTTTTAACAAAGCCGTCGTTCTGAAGGGCCGATCTTGATACGTTAAGAGGAAGATCGGGACAGTCGATAACGCCCTTAAGAAGCATCAGATACTCAGGGATAACTTCCTTGATGTTATCTGCGATGAATACCTGGTTGTTATACAGCTTGATGGTTCCCTCGATGGATTCAAACTCCATGTTGATCTTGGGGAAGTACAGGATACCCTTGAGGTTGAAGGGATAGTCCATGTTAAGGTGGATCCAGAATAAAGGCTCCTTGTAATCGCGGAATACCTTTCTGTAGAACTCCTTGTACTCCTCATCTGTGCAGTCCTTGGGGGTCTTGGCCCAGAGGGGATGTGTGTCGTTAAGAAGCTGAGGTCTTCTCTTAATCTTGTACTGAAGCTCGGGCTCCTCTTCCTCACCCTCTTTCTTCTCAGGGTGAACCTCTTCTATAACTGTATCTGACTCAAGCTTCTCAGAAGCCTTGATGGTCTCTGTGCCCTCTTCGTTTTCTCTTGAAAGGTAGATCTCATAAGGCATGAAGGAACAATACTTCTGGATGACCTCTCTTGCCTTGTACTCGTTGCAGAACTCAAGGCAGTCCTCTGAGAGGTGAAGTGTGATGGTGGTACCAACTTCAGTCTTGTCTCCGTCTGACATCTCGAAATCAGAGCCGCCGTCGCAGGTCCAGTGAACAGAGGCTGCGTCTGACTTATAAGAAAGTGTGTCGATATCTACGTTCTCTGCAACCATGAAGGTTGAATAGAAACCAAGACCGAAGTGACCGATAATCTGATCTGCGTTGGCCTTGTCCTTATATTTATTAAGGAAGTCTGTGGCACCTGAAAAAGCCACCTGATTGATGTACTCCTCAACCTCCTCAGCTGTCATACCGATACCGTTATCGACGATCTTGATGGTCTTCTCCTTGTCATTTAAGATGATGTCCACACGGGGCTTAAAGCCTTCCGGCAGCTCATACTCTCCCATCATATCCATCTTGCGGATCTTGGTGATCGCATCGCAGGCGTTGGATATTACTTCTCTGTAAAAAATATCATGATCCGAATACAGCCATTTCTTGATGATCGGAAACATGTTCTCGCTGTTAATTGATAAATTTCCCTTTTTGGAAGCCATAACTCTCACTCCTTCTCATAAAGATAATATCCGCACGAATTCATCGTACAAAATATATTTTAACCCCTGAAAAGTAAAAGTCAATAAAAAATTAGCACTCGTTAGAAACGAGTGCTAACAAAAACTTTTTTGTTGTGGTTTATGCCTTGCCTGGATGTCTGTATAGTTTTTTTATATTATCAGTTATTTACGTTGGACCAGATCTTGTACTCGACGTTAGCGTTAACACCTTTAAGTCTGAAGAGTTCGCTTACTGTTACAAAAGTATAGCCCTGGTTCTGAAGACCTTCGATGATCTGAGGAAGAGCCTGTACTGTCTGACTGTTGCCCTGGAAATCATGAAGAAGAATGATCTGACCGTCCTTAGCTCCGCCAAGAGCATTGTTTACTCTCTGCTGAACTGAGGTGCTGTTCTCCCAATCGTTGATCAGAAGCCCCTGAATGAAAGGATAGTCGATATTCTGGTACATTGTGTTATTTACTGAAATGTAAGGTGGTCTGAAGAACTTAATCTCAGCTCCGACTGCATTCTTAATAGCTGAAGATGTCCACTCCATCTCGTTACGGATCTGCTGTGCGCTCATTCTTGTCATATCCTGATGTGTATAGGAGTGGCTTGCCAGCTCATGTCCGTTTCTTACCTGTCTCTGCATTATTGACAGTGTGTTGTTGTTGACGTTCTGTCCGATAAGGAAGAAGGTAGCCTTAACGTTGTACTTCTCAAGGACATCAAGAACATCGCTTGTAGTGCTTGAGGGGCCGTCGTCAAAGGTGAGGGCGATGAGTTTCTGGTTAGCGGAGTTGCCGCCCTGGTTGTTCCCACCGTTGTTTCCGCCGTTGTTGCCTGTGTTTCCGGTGTTATCTCCTACACCTGCGCCGGTGATCTTAAGGTAATCAATGTAAGCATCCCACTGTCCGTCGTCTGCTGTTACAACAAGTTCGATAGTCTGATTGCCGGTTCCGTGGCTTACATTCTTGATGGTGTACTCTGCAGGATAAGAACCGCCGTAATAGAAGGTTCCCTTGGTCTGTCCACCGATCTTAAGATCAACTCTTGCCATATTGCTATTGTTGGAACAGCCGCGAAGTGTGAAGTCATGAGTGCCGCCGGCAAAGTACTGAGTATAGGAAACTCTGTCGTTGTTGGCATAAAGTGCTACGCCGCCAAAGGGACTATTAACGTTTCCTGTGTACTGACCTGCCTTGGTCATTGATTCGCACTGAACTAAAGTCTCACTGCTCTCAGGCTGTGGTGCCGGTTCCGGCTCAGGTTCAGGCTCGGGTTCAGGTGTTGGCTCGGGCTGAGGGTCAGGCTGTGTAGTTTCACCCTGGTTGCCACCTTCGCTACCGCCCTGATTGCCGCCTTCATTGCCGCCAACGCCGGCTCCGCCGATCTTGAGGTAGTCAATGTATGCGTCCCACTGTCCGTTGTCTGCTGTCACTACAAGTTCGATGGTCTGATTACCGGTTCCGTGGCTTACATTCTTGATGGTGTATTCTGCCGGGTAAGAGCCGCCGTAATAGAAGGTTCCCTTGGTCTGTCCGCCGATCTTAAGATCAACTCTTGCCATGTTGTCATTGTTGGAGCAGCCGCGAAGTGTAAAATCATGGGTTCCGCCAGCGAAGTACTGAGTATAGGAAACTCTGTCGTTATTGGCATAAAGTGCTACTCCGCCGAAAGGATTGTTAACATTTCCTGTGTACTGACCTGCCTTGGTCATTGACTCACACTGAACGATGGTCTCATTGCCTGAAGTCTGGCTGCCGGTGTTGCCACCCTGATTGCCGCCCTGATTGCCACCCTGGTTTCCACCCTGGTTGCCGCCCTGGCTGCTGCCTGATCCGCCGATGGTCATGTTGTTCTTGTAAACATTGGCTGATCCGCTGCTCTGATAGCCTTCTACATTAAGAGCTGCCTCGTAGAGGTTACCAACTCTCATACCCATTTTTTCCCAAGCCTTGAAGTGCTCGGTAACGTTGATGGTTCCTTCGGTTCTCTTGGAAGTACGAACACTGAAGTACTGCTGGAATGTGGTGTTACCCTGGATTGAAGGCTGATTTACACGTGTTGTCTCATATACGTCGTAGGTTCCTCCGTCAACGGTGATCTGACCCTTAGGTGATCCCCCGGGTGGACGCCATGATCCCCAGCTGTCTACGATGTAATACTCGATAAGAGGACTTGTTGTCCAACCATAGACGCAGAGATATGAATTGCCGTTTGGTCTGTAATCGCAGCCATAGTCAAAGGAGATATTTCCCACCTGCTGATATGACTGGTTGCCACCGAACTTTCTGCCCTTTCTGAACAGAACGTTGCCGATGTTGCTCCACTGACAGCTGAAGGTTCCCCCGCCGTTCAGTGTCATGCTGGTGTTGCCGTAGTCTTTCCACAGTTCAAAGTCGTAACCGTCCTCTTGTCCGGTCTTGTTGTCGTAGTAGGTTGCTCCTGCCTGTGCCTTGATTGAAGGTGTAAGCATGGAAACACCCACCAGCATTGCAAGAAGCAATGCCTTAATTTTGCCTTTCTTCACCCAATTACCTCCTCTCTTTTCTCTCCACAACAAAGTTGACGTTTTATTTAACCCTATTATAGCGAGTGTCCAAAGATGTATCTATCTTTCAAGAGAAACTAGACAACTTTTTTACAAAAGTTGACACATTTTAGCAATAATTTCATATCAGCCGGGAAAATGCCAAGACAAATCCCCGCAGATGGTGTATATTAGCGCATGTTATTGAGTAATTATTCGGTGACAGGCACTTTAGTGCAAAAAAGTGACAGGCACTTTCGCGGGCGAAAGTGCCTGTCACCATTATTATAATTTAAAATTACTTGCCTGCTACCATTACTGTATTGCTCCACTTGCCTGCGAAATACTCGCCTGTGGAATCAATGATTTCCTGTCTTACGCGAACATAATAGTTCTTGCCGGGAGTAACGGTTACTGTAGGATATTCATATATGCCCTCCTCAGTATAGTTGAGCTTATCCCATGTATAAGACTTAACATTATTTGAGAAGTCTGCACTTGTTGAATACTCAAATACTACTCTGCGGTAGTTCTCAGTTGGGCTGGCGCTGGAATAAAGAGAGATTGTATCTCCATCTGCACCGGTATTCTGTGCTTTTATAACAGGCGCATCAGTACTTACCGCATTCCAGAGAACATTGAGTACAACTGTTGCATCCTGCTTGGTTGCAAGTCTGGCCTTGAAATATGTAAAGCGGCTTTCGTCACTGTTGATACCGGTCTGTCTGATATTGCCCTTATAGTCCTTAGTTGTTGATACAGAGCCTATTGTATATCCGCTTCTCTTGGCCTTTGCTGTGATATCAGCATATACTTCATCAAGAGTCTGTGTATAGTATACCTTCTCAGCTACAAGAGCCTTAGCTGTGCTGTCGTTGTACTTACCGCCGTTAGGGTTAACCATTACCTTGTAGGTGATCTCCTCAAATACAGGTCTGAGAATGATATCTACCTTGTTGGTCTTCTTGATCTTCTTTACGTAGGTCTTGGTAGTATCTGTATACTCGATGCCGGAATCATCTGTGATCTCGTTGATGATCTTGTATCCCTTGAAGATGTATCCGTCAGCCTTAACTGCCTTAAGAGTCAGATCCTTAGTTCCGTATTTAACGAAATTATAACCTGAGAACCGAGCATTCAAATAGCCCTCATATACAGTGCGTGGTTCTGTTCCTCTATATACCAGTGCATTATCGTCAATTTCTACTTCTACCTGGATAGGATTCCATTTTGCATATACCTTAACATTGGTGCTCTTGCCGTTGCCGAGTCCTGCTGTGGAATAAGCGTACTTTTTGAATTTGCTGTCTGTGTAGAAGCCGCTGAAGTAATATCCCTCTCTGGTCCATACGACACTATCAAGATAATGTGTGTAATCCGTATAGCCAAATTCAGTGGTCTCTCCGTCAGTGAACTGCTCACCCTTCTTGCTGTCAACAACCTGTCCTGCTGCATTCTTAACATCTGCTGCTCCTGGCATAAGAGTGATGGTATATTTGTTCTGATCAGCATAAACTGCATCAAGAACGATATTAGCTGCTGTACCTGCCTTAACTGCAGTTACATAGCCGTCTGCATTCTTTACTACATATGCATCATAAGCTTCGTCTGCTGTCCAGCCTACGAACTTCCAGCCTGTCCTAGCTGCAGTTGCCTTGATAGCAAGATCCTTTGCTACGTTCTTGGCTGTGAAAGTATATGTGGCATTCTTGATTTTACCGCCATTAAGGTTGTAGGTAATACGATTTACCTTTTCCTGAGTTACTACATAGAGTGTTACAGGAACTGTGGTTCCCTCTCCGTTATAGGACTTCTGGAGGAACCTGTAATAATTTACATTAAGCTTGTACGTAGGCTTCTTGGCATTGGCCTTAACAGCAAAGCCTGCGATACCCTTATCTCCAAGAGCTCCTGTAGCCTCGATCTGTGTAGCTGCCTTGGCAAAATCAAGTGTCTGATTGTAATAAACGCCGGTAAAGCCTGATACGGTAACAGGATTGCCTTCTGTATCTGTAAGATCTGTGCCATCATTGTTCTTGAAAGTAATATCATAATAAAGTGGTGACCATGAAGCCTCTAAGTAAATATATCCTGTATTAGTTGCTGTAAGTTTGCCGTCCTTGATTATTCCGGCTTCTTCTGCGTCAATGTAGATATACTCCTCTGCTTCATAATCGTACTCTTCAACAACCCAACCGTTAAACTTATATCCGTCCATGGTAGGATTGGGAATGACTGTTTCTTCACCGCTCTTGTAGGTCTTAGGTGCTTTCTTGATTGTTCCTCCGGCGAGGTAATATGCTATCTTGTTCTTCTCTGCTTCCCATACAGCTGTCAGTGAATAAGTGCCATCTGTACCTCTGTCAATATCCTTAAGTGCGATCTTATCTGTAGCCTTGAAGGTCTTATCTTTACCCTTAACCTTGGTCTTCCAGCCCTTAAAAGTATAGCCGTCTCTATAGGGCTTATAGTTATTGAATGATGTACTAATACTATAATTAGATGAATATACGCTCTCTCCGAAGAGATAACCGCCGTTAGCATCCCAGTTAACTGTGTATTTATTAGCTGTCCAGTTAGCTTTCAAAGTCAAATTATTGAAACTGTTTCCACCGTAAGATCTTGTATATCCGCCATTCCATCCGGTAAAAGTATATCCGTCTCTTGTAACTTCGGGAGTAGCAGTATTGATCACAAATCCGTACTTGTCGTCAGCATCAGCCACATAGTTAAGAAGAGGCTGCGCATTTACTGTTGTGCTGTCAAGCTTGTATGTAACCTTGTTCTTGCTCTTGGATGTACCACCATTGAAATCATAGGTAATGGTATAGGTTCCAAGTTTCCAAACAGGAGTGAACGTGAAGGAATCACCATATTTCTCATAAAGACTGGGGATAGTGCCGGAAGCCTTTTTAAGAGTCTTAACTGTATTGCCTGTTGAATCCTTGATAGTCCAACCTACAAGCTCATAACCTGGAAGCAGGAACTCATCGCCGCTAAGGATAATGGGCTCACCGATCTCTAATGCTACAATCTCTCCGTCGCCATATCCGTAATGATTTTTCTGGAGGCAACCGTCAGGCTCACCCAGATTGAATGTTACATTATAGGTTCCAAAAGACTCCCACTGAGCATAAATATCAACTGTCTTAAGTGCATTGGCAACCGCGTAATCAACTACTTCTTTCTCAGTAACGGTTTCCTTGAACTCTCCGTTCAGCTCCCAGCCGATGAACAGCTTATCGTAGCCTACAGTAAACAGTGATGTGTAGTTAATGGGATTCTCATCAAGATTGGTCTTGTCAAAAAATCTCTTAACTGTTGTATCATTTCCACGATAATTGGAATGAAAAATAACAGTGATTGTATTTGAATTGTTACTTGAAACAGCTTCAAAGTCAGCGTCCTCTTCCTCTACTGCAAATACTTCTTCAGCTTCGGTAGTTGCTTCTTCTGCCTGCTCTTCTACTTCGTCAATATCTTCTACTAACTCTTCCTCAAAAGAAACTTCCTCAGTCTCCTCTGCCTCAGTAGTCTCTTCAAAAGTCTCGTCCGTATTATCAACCGCATCCTCGAGACTCTCTTCTTCAACAACTTCTTCGAATGCGATTTCCTCTGCCTGCCCGAGATCCGTCTCTGCAGCATATGCAGGTGTTGAAAATGCTGTTACTGCCAATGCAGCTGACAGTGTAAAACTAAGCAGTTTTCCAATCAACTTACTTTTCATGTGTTTCTCCTTTCACACATATACACTTTTCATTCATATTTGCGTTGTCCCGAACGCAAGATTTATTTTAGCAGTGTGATTTTTGGTATTTAATTAAAAAAGTATAAAATCACGGCATTTTATCAATGTAATTTCAATTATCTGACTGATGGACATAAATATAGTTTCACCGTCCTTTATATCAGGGCATAGAAAAAGCCCGGTACTTTGCGCTTTTTCCGAATAGTACCGGGCCTGTTTTAGATTGTCATAGCTTCATTAATATTCTGGTTTAGTCAGGTGAACCATCTTGGTCTTACTCCACTGTCCTGCGAAGTAATCACCAGTGGAATCAATTACTTCCTGTCTTAAGCGGATGTAATAGTTCTTGCCATAAGTAAGCTTCACCTTTGGATAATTGTAATTATCGCCACTGTCTCTCACTGCCTTATCCCATATAACAGTCTTAACATCATCTGAGAAATCAGAGGTTGTTGAATACTCAAATACGATTCTGCTGTATCCCTGGCTTGGAGAATAATCGCTATGAAGAGTAAGCTCATCACCGTTGACATCATCGCCATAAACATACAGTTTAGGTACCCCGGGTGAAACAGCATACCAGATAACATTGAGTACAACAGAGGCATCCTGCTTGGTACCAAAGCCGCTATAGAAGCGTTTTTCATACCTTGTGATGTTGTTTTCATTTATTATATAGGTAGCGTAAATGCTTCCCTTATAATCCTTTGTGGTTGAAAGTGTATTAACGTTATAACCGCTTCTCTTTGCATAAGGGGATACTTCGTTATATACGTTTTCCAGTGTATCTTTGTAGTATACTTTGTCAGCTACCAGAGTCTTTGCTGTGCTGCCCTTATAGGTACCACCATTGGGATTCACATATACCTTATAGGATATTTCTTCAAAAACAGGCTTCAGCACAACATCCTGCTTGTTGGTCTTTTTGATCTTCTTAACATAAGTCTCGGTAGTATCGGTATATTCGATAGCTGAGACATCAGTAAGATCATTTGCAATCGTCCAGCCCTTGAATACAAAACCTGTTGCCTTAACAGCCTTAGGAGTTACATCCTTAGTGCCATATGAAACCCTCTGCCAGAAGTAATAAGAGGTACCAATGTAGCTCTGACTTACCTGTGTGCGGTCTGTTCCCCTAATTACAACTGCTGTATCTGAGGTGGTGATGTAATGCTCTGTAGGCACCCAGCGGGTATAGATTTTGATATTAGTATCCTTGCCGCTTCCGAGCTTGGTTGTGTATATTGCTGCCTTAGTCAATTTGGAATCAGTATAAAATCCCCCAAACTCATATCCGTCTCTTGTCCATCCGGGATTTTCGATGTAGTAATCATAAGTTTCATAGGTAAAGGCTGTCTTACCGTCAACCTTATACAGCTCTCCCTTTTTGGGATCAACTGTTTTACCCTCTGCATTCTTAACATCGGATGCACCGGGCAAAAGAGTGATGGTATAGGTATTCTCGTTACCGAAATCAGCCTCAAGATAAACATTGGCCAAAGTACCTGCCTTGATTGCAGTTACATATCCGTTAGCATTGGTAACCACATATTCTTCTGATCCTGGAGCTGCTTTCCAGCCTAAGAATTTCCAGCCCTTAGAGGTTGCAACTGCTTTAATCGGAAGATTCTTGGTCACGTTCTTGGCAGTAAATGTATATGTAGCTTTGCTTACGTTTCCTCCGGCATAATATGAAATACGATATACCTTATCCTGAGGAACAACATAAAGAGTTACAGGCACTTCAAGGCTGTTACCCTCTGCTGTCTTAGGAAGGAACTTGGAATAAACGGTGTTGAGCTTATAAGTAGCTTTCTTGGCGCCGGGTGCGGTAGCAAAGCCTGCTACACTCTTGCCTTCTCCAAGAGCACCGTAATTCTCTACGAAATATGCAGCACTTGTAAAATCAAGGTTTTCATCATAGAATACGTCGTCGCGCCATGGCATTTCCAAAACATTTCCGTCAGCGTCCACAAGATCAGAACCATCATTGTTCTTGATTGTAATGACGTAATGAAGTGCTTCCCAATCTGCCACCAATAGCAGATCATCCGTAGCCAGTTCTGTTAACTTGCCGCCCTTGATGTAACCGGCTTCCACGGCATCAACCAGCTCTATGTTATCGTACTCATCGATGGGTGCCCAGACTTTCCATCCATTAAACTTGTATCCGGGCATTGAGGGATTAGGAATAGCTGTTCCGTCGCCTGTCTTGAAGGTCTTAGGTGCCTTGCTGATTTTTCCGCCGCTAAGTTGATAGGTCAGCTTATTGGTATCAGGTGTCCATACAGCCTTGATCCTGTATTTGCCATCAGTGTCAATATCAAAAGTATTAAGTACAATCTTATCTGCGGGTTTGAAAAGCTTATCCTTTCCCTTTACCTTAGCAGCCCATCCTTTGAAGGTATAACCTTCTTTTACAGGTCTGTAATTTCTGATCCAGCCGTAAATAGTATAGTTTTTGAAGGAATAAGTATCATCGTACCAAATGTCACCAACTTTCAGTGAAGCATCTTCAAAATCAAGTACAAGTTCATAGCGGATTGCCTGCCACTGAGCTCTAAGCTCCATATCGCGGAATACATCATCACCGTAATATCTCTCATCGTAATAATAGCTGCTCCATCCGGTAAAGGTGTAGCCGGGCATTGTAACTTCAGGATTGACAGTATTGATAGAGAAGCCATCTTCGGCAGACTCATCTGCAACATAATTAAGAAGCGGCTGTCTGTTGACGGTTTTACTGTCAAGCTTGTAGGTTACTTTGGTCTTACTCTTGGATGTTCCGCCGTTGAAATTATAGGTAAGTGTATAGGTGCCAAGTTTCCAGATAGGCGTAACTTCTGCATACTCCCCCTCCTTGGTTGCAAGGCAGGGAAGCTTGGCAGCGGCAGTATTTACTTTGCCTGTCTTGCCTGCCGCGTCCTTGTAGGTCCAACCAACCAGTTCATAACCCGGAATCTGCATCTCATCGCCGTACAGAACGACAGGCTCACCCAGCTCAACCTGCATGGTGTAGCCATCAATATATCCCCACTGATGTTCCTGGAGACAGCCTTCAGGTTTACCAAGCCTGAATTTTACATTGTAGGTGCCCTGTGAAGGACCGGGTGATTTCACATTAATAGTCTCTGTTTCATCTTCTGCTTCGACGGATTCAACCTCTTCAGGAAGAATCTCTTCAAACTCAGTTAAGTTCTCAACATCTTCGTAAACTTCTTCTACCGTTACATCTTCGGCAGGTTCTTCGCCGGTATAGAACTCTCCGGCTTCAGCATCTTCTTCTGCGATGCCTTCTTCGGGGGCTTCTTCGGATCCGTCCTCATCATAATACTCATCCTCAGTGTACTCTTCGGTGTCCTCTTCCGAATCTTCCACCTCCAGGATCTCTTCTGCTGATTCCTCGAAAACAGCCTCCTCAGGCTCTGTCTCCGCAGCATAGGCAGGTACCGATAACATGGACACCGCCATTGCAGCTGAAAGGGTAATGCTAAGCATCTTACCAATCAACCTTCTTTTCATAGATTTCTCCTTTCGCACATATATTTTTCAATCAAACACCCCTAAAACCGCGCACAATGCGCACAAGATTATTGTATCACAAATACATGACGTGAAATCCACATTATATCTGCATTTGATAAAAAATTCCCAAAAAAGAGAACCCTGAGCTATGTTATCCAAAGCTCAAGGTTCTCTGAAATTTTATCTGTAGTCCTTTACTATTATCTTTATTGACGTTGTTGCATTGCTGCCATCAAGGGCTCTTATCTTAATTGTCGTTGTTCCAAGCCCATGCGCTGTTACATATAATCTTGGAACATAACTCTCTCCGTATTTCTCAATAGTAGCATATGCCGTAGCAACAGACGATTTGCTGCTTGTAACCTCAAATCTGGTACCAACATATCCATTTTTGCCAAGCAAAAAGTACCCGCCATAACTACCTATTTCACTGTCATCATAATAATCTACGGTAATTTGATGGAAGTCGCCATACAAATCATCCTGATAGCAAACCGCCAGACCTTCATCCGCTATCGAAGCACGATATGTCTTGGATGCAGTATAATTCGTACCATCCGTTGTTGTTGCCTTAACAACAAATCCGAAGTCATAACCATACGGAAGATATTCAATTGCTTTCCCATAAGCAGCTTGTTTTCCAACTGTTACCTTGCCCTTTGAGAATGAAAAAGCTTTTGTCTTCATGATCGCTTTTTTGGTTACTTCATCCAACGGATCGGTAGTTACAGTCGTATCTTCATCCTGATATATACCAACTATATCATAGCTCCATTTAACTTTGGTAACAGTGGGCTTACCGTAAGCATTACCGATGGCAGCGACCGCTGTGGCGCTCTTTCCATAGCCTATATAATCACCCTGATTATTCTTGGTTGTAATTGCAATACCTGATGCAGGAGTGATTACCTTAACTTTGATGGTCGCTTTCTTCTTACTTCCATCGAGAGGATATACAGTGATTGTCGCTGTTCCGGGCTGGTCAGCAATAATATCGAATCCATCCATCATCTCATTTTCAGGAGAAGCGATTCTGTAATTTGTGGATGTGCAGTAATATGACACTTTTCCACGAAGATCTGCTCCCGACTGGGTAAGGAACGATGGAGTAATATGAATAGTTGTCTCATCTACACCACTTGCTTCATCGATATTCTGGCTAAACAAAGTTAATGATGTTACAGAATCTTTCTTAACAACCACTGAATTTAGTTCTTTGGGATCATCAGCTTTAAGCTTAACCTGCTTGGTAATCTCATCAATAATACTTACATAGGTTACGTAGTACAGATCCGTTATGTCTTTACTTGTAGCAGTTATCTCAATGTTTCCTGTTGTTACAGTCTTGGGAACTAAGAGATTACCTTTAGCATCAATAGTTATGCCCTTGGCTGCTGATTTCTCATCTACAGACCAGGTAGCAGCTTTACTCTTGTAATTAGTAACAACTGAATACTTGGTTTTAGCTCCCGGCACTACATAAGATGGTCCTGAAGCATACCAATAAAAGGATTTGTATACCGTCTGCGGCTTGATTGTGTACTTAATCGTAGTTACTTTACTAAGTACTCCACTTCCTGTTAATACCGCAATTTTAACGGTCATGTTCTTATTCTTTTTCTCATCATATCCAAACCAGCTGATGTAACGCTCCTGATTGTTGTCAGGATCATACTCATAATATGTGCAGCCTGCCTGGATCACTCCATTAATAACAACTGGGTTCTTACCGTTTGTTGTATATACGATTTTCGAACCAGTAAGCAGCTTAGGATCACCGCCATAATTCTCAGGCGTAATTGTCACTTTTGCATCTTGCAGTGCACCGCTGATCGTAGCGGTAGCATTATCGCCGCCGGCTTTTGCTATCTGATTGCCTTCGAGATCTGTTACCGTAACAGTAGGCGCAGTTGTGTCGCCAAGCATCTTGGCTACGTCTATGATTCCGGCTCCCATTCCTTTGGAGACTGTCTTATTGGCAGAAGCTTTAACGATTTCCTCCATCTTGTCAGGTGCTACGTGCCCATACGCACTCATATACAGAGCGCAGGCACCGGCAACAACAGGAGTTGACATGGAAGTGCCGCTCATTACTTCGTATTCCTTGGTGCTGCTCGGATTATTTTTAATATCCCTGAAAGTTGAATAGATATTTGAACCGGGAGCTGCTATGTCACACCAGTCACCGTAATTTGAGAAATTCGACTTTTCTCCGGCTTCATTGATTGAAGCTACCGCAAGTACATGTTCATATCCAACCGGATACATTCTGGCATTAGAGTATTCGTTACCCATTGCTACTACAACAGTAATGCCGGCTTTATAAGCTTCTGCAATTGCATCTTGAACAGCCTGATAGTATCCTGCACCGCCAATACTCATATTGATGATGTCAGCTCTTCTCTCTGTGCTTTTATCAAAATGATAATCGGTTATATAACCCTCTTCATCTGAAACAAAATTAGAAGTATATCCCGCAACATAGAATACTGCCCTGGCTTCATCTGCAATTGTATAGTATGATAAGTCACCTTCTACCGTAACCGCATTAACAGCAAGAATATTAACGCCCGGAGCCACTCCTGCTCCTCCGACGCCATTTCCAACGGAAGCTGCAATTATTCCCGCTACATGAGTTCCATGACCTTCCCTGTCATCATCAGGTGCATAATTCGAAATAAAGTCATTTGCGAGCTTAACTCTATCCTTCAGATCCTCATGGCTTGCCTGTACGCCTGAGTCAATAACAGCAACCGTAACATCTGAGCTTCCGGTTGTAACGCCCCAGGCTGCATAGGTATGGATCATATCATGCTGCCACTGATAGTTCTCTCCGTTGTCGGGATTAAGACCGGGATCGTTATATCCGAAATTATAATAACTTCTGTCCCATCCATATGGCTCGGATGCAAATTCCGCCTCATCTTCAACGTTAGGTTCGGTAGCGACTGTCATAATGTTAGGCTCTACCGCCGGAAGGTTATAATTGGCTTCACTTATTCCTGCAAGATAGGCATCTTCAACAGAATAATCCGTCTCGGTAAGATCAAGTACAACAATGCCATAATACAAGCTCTTAATCTTGGCACCGTAAGCAGCTGCAATAGCCTTGGCTTCTTCCAATGTAGCTGCGGGAGCAATAGCTTCTCCTGCTACGTAATCAACACCTGCGGTCAGATTGCTAAAATCGATCTTCCCGGCTTTTCTTAAGTTTGCTTTGTATTCTTTCTGGGACGCGGTGAGAGCGATGCCGCCGATTCTGCTTTCCTGAAGCTCAGCATCTTCCTCTATAACCTCTTCTTCCGGAAGCACAGAATCCTCCAAGGCCTCCTCTTCCAAATCCATATCGAATTCGAAATCGGCCTCTTCGGTCACATCTTCATCTGTGCTAAAATACTCTTCATCATCAGTTTCAAGGAAAATTTCTTCAGAATCTGCAGGGACATCCTGCGCAAGAACCAGGGCCGGCTGGCTAACTACCATGTTAGCTGCAAGTAATGCGGCCACCCACACTTTTGATCTCTTAATCATTAAAAACCTCCTTATTTTTAAGACTGCGAGTTTCAATAATGATAAGCTTTGCACGCTTTTCCATAACTATATGTCACTACGATTCGAAAGTCACTAAAATTTTCATTAAAAAAAGATGATAGTTTTCGCAACAAAATTGCAGGGCGCCAAGTTCAGCGCCCTGCATGGAATATAACGATATTAGTTTACTTTGACCTTTAATTTGGCGGTCTTGCCGGAGCCGTCAAGTGCCTTGACGGTCAAGGTGGCAGAACCCTTCTTATATGCCACGACATACAGAATATGCCCGCCGGTATATCCGGATACAATGGTAGGATTGCTGCTGATTACTTCATAGGCATGGACACCGTCGGAATCTATGGTAAACTCCATGATCTTCTCGGCATCGGCCTCAGATATCTCACATGATGCACCTGCGCTGATCACCAGCCTTGTTCTGGGTGAATCCACGTAGAACTTGTCTGTCGCCTTATAGCCTGTTCCATCCGTGGTCCCCGCTGTTACCTCAAAAAGAAGCCCCTTGGTATCAGCTGCGCTGTAAGGTGAATACTGTGCGATAGCATTGGTAAGTACTGCCTGTTTGCCGGCTGTTATCTTGCCCTTGGAGAAGGTGAAGGCCTTGAGCTTAATCAGTGCTGCCGCATCTGCATCGGATACGAAAGTTTCCTTAAGATCGCTGTTATAAAATCCGATTCTGTAGGACCAGTCAACCTTTTTAACAGAAGGCTTACCATAGGTATCTCCAAGATTAGCCTTGACTGTAGCGCTCTTGCCGTAGGCGATATTATGAACCTGATTGCCTGCAATCGACAGAGCCACTCCGGAAGCGGGATTTATAACGGTTACTTTGACGGCTGCTTTCTTTTTGCTGCCATCTCCTGCTGTAAAGGTTACCGTTGAGGTTCCTGCGGATACTGCCTTAGCTACAAATGCGCCTGTATCTGAATCCCTATCTATCCTGACAACGTTCTTGTTACTTGAAGTGCAGGTAAAATAGGAGGTCTTCATATCTATTGCCATTCTGATGCCGGCCTTGGTGTAGACCTCAGGCCTAACCACAAGCTCGGTCTCATCGCCTGCAAAGCCGGTGCCGTCGATGTTTGAGCTAAAGAGCGTCACTTTGATTACCGAATTAGTCTTGGGATTTCTTTTAACGTCGTTAAACTCACCGGGAGAAGTAACATCTATCTTAACGCTGTCTGCCTTCTCTTTCATCACTGTTATGGACTTGTAACCTACAAGTGTGATATTGTCCTTGCAGACCGCTCTTACTTCAATGCTCTTTGGCTTGAATCCTGCGGGAACGGTGAGTTTGCCGTTTGGTGCAATCACAGCGCCTGCAGCCTCTGCCGCATTATCAAGTTGCCAGTCCACAGGTCTTGCCTTAACTGTTTTGGTATGTGTGTAATTCTCATAAAAAACTGTCTTGAAGGAAGCACTTGTTCCGGGAACAATAGCATCCTGACCTGTTATTTCAATCTGCTGTCTGTTCTGGGCATCAACTATGGATTCATCCACAATTGTAAACTTAACGGTGGTCACCTTACTCATAACGCCGGTACCTGAGAGGAATGCGGCCTTGAGAGTAACGGTAAGGGGCTTACTGTAATCATAGAAGAACAGCTTAAGTGCTGTAGTAGCCGGTATTGAGGGCATTGCGTCATGCCACATGTCATAATCAAGAACCTCACCGGTTGTAACAACGCCGTTTTTAACCGCAGGGTTCTGGCCGTTGACGGTATATATGATCTTGGTCTCTTTGTTAAGTTTTTCATCGCCGCCAAGGTAGTCTGAATCGAATTCAACGCGAAGGTCCGGGTCGAGGGTTCCTTTTGCAGTGACGGAGTTGCCGGAAGCTTTGGCCACTATCTCTTTTGACCCCTTAACATATTTGGCAAGAGTTACTGTGGGTGGTGTCACATTTGCGCCGAACATTTTGGCCAGATCCACCATTCCTGCACCCAATCCCTTGGCAGAGATCTTACTTGCCGAGGTTTTAAGAACCTTCTCCATGGTATCAGGATCCTGATGTCCGTATACACTCATGTAGAGAGCGCAGGCTCCGGAAACCACAGGCACTGCCATGGCAGTTTCTGACATTGTCTTATAAGAGTTCTTGGAAGAACTGTCGGTTGATGTAATATTCTGTCCCGGTGCTGCTATATCACAGGATGCACCATAGGAAGAAAAATAAGCCCTCTCTCCGCCCTCATTCGTTGCTCCTACAGCGATAACTCCGTCATAACATGCAGGATAGCGGCAGTCATTGGATGCTGAATCTCCCATGGAAGCCACTATGGTAACACCTGCGTCATGGGCTTTTTTAACAGCCTGCTCCACAAAGGGATCATAATAAGAAGAAGCGAAGCTCATATTGATAATATTCGCTCTTTTCTTTGGAGAAACCTCACTTTTATCGGTTCCTGCCACATAATTGATGGCAGTTATAAGGTCACTGTCCTTGATGACATAATCTTTGCTCTGCTCATCATAAGATGAAGCATTGATCGCCATAACACTTACACCGGGAGCAACACCTGCTCCTCCTGCTTTGTTGCCTGCGTTGGCGGCGATGATTCCTGCAACGGCTGTTCCTCGACCAACCTTGTCTGTGCCGTTGTCCAGATTGATCTTAAAATCCACAGGAAGAATGAGCCTGCCGCTAAGGTCCTCATGAGTCGCAAGTATTCCGGTATCAATTACCGCTACTGTTATATCAGGATTACCTGTGGTAAGACCCCAGGCTGAATAGGAATGGATGGCATCATGGAACCACTGATATTTGTCATAAGCTGAATTGGGATTGAGATACGGATCGTTATATCCGAATTCATAATAGCTTCTGTCCCAGCCATTGCCGTAATATTCGGTAAAATCAGCACCTTCACCGTAGACGTCTGCGATGGGCTGCTCCAAAGCAGTGATGTAGTTGGGAACTACAGCAGGAAGATCACTGTTTGCATCCATGCCAAGCTCATAGGCTGTGGCAACGCTTAAGTCAGAGCCTGCAAGACTGATGGTGGCAACACCGCCCATAAAGCTCTCCAGTTCTCCCCCGTAAGCCTTCGCTATAAGCTGTGCCTGCTCCAATGAATCTGCAAGAGTAATAACTTCGTCTGATACATAATCTTTGCCCTCATCAAGAGACTCCACGTTAAGCTGCACTGCGTGCTCTCTAAGTCTACCCTTGATGGACTTCTGCGCGGATGTGAGGGTCATACCTGTATCCGAAACCTCTTCCGACATTTCCTCAGGCACTACCTCGGCCTGAACCTCTTCTTCGTAAGTCTCCTCAATCTCCGCTGCATCCTCGCTTTCAACCTCGATATCTTCCGGGATTTCTTCGGATATTTCCGCCTCTTCCTCAAGGATGTCATCTTCTAATAAAACTTCTTCTGAATCTGCAGGGAAATCCTGCGCAAGAACTGCCACTGAACTGTTCCCCAACATGTTGACAGTAAGACAAGCAGCAACAAATACTTTTGACTTCTTATACATTACTTCCTCCGATTTTTTTCATTTCTCCCCATAAAAAAATCGCATTGAACCTGCGATCTGAAAAAAACAATTACAAAAAAGTTAACATTTTGCGATGGAGAATACAATAAAATCCTGCGATGTTTCACAGGAAATTCACATATCAAAATTGTTGTTGACCGGTTACTAATTCTTGCCCTCCGCAAAAGCCGAATTCATGTAGCATTTCACTAATTTTTTCGTTATCTTTAAAATAGTTTAGGAACATCTAACAAAACTCATCCTATTTTCTAAAAAAAGTATAAAATATATTGCTTTTTTCTCTTGATTTTTTGCTGAAAAAAAGCAACAATTAACACGGGGAAGGTATGAAAAGTATTATGGGAGGAACTGAATATGATAGAGACTTTGAATGGCTTTATTGAGACCGTCAATTGCAAGACCAGTACTACCCTTAAGCTCTATGACAACAACGAGTACGAAGACTATCCGTCTCACTGGCACTCTGCCATTGAGATCATTATGCCTTTGGAGAATTACTATACACTGAATTTCAACAACAAGCTCGTAAGACTCAGAGAATATGACATCGTTCTGATCTGTCCGGGCTGCATTCATGCGATCATTGCTCCCGAAACCGGTCGCAGAATCATCTTCCAGCCCAACACTTCCCATCTTCGATTTATGACTGAGATTGAGGATCTTATGTCCGCAATCTATCCTTATATTGTCATCACACCGGAGGATTACCCTGAAATTCACGGCAAAGTAAGGGATCTTCTTCTTTCCATCAAAAAAGAATATCTCCACAGCACCACCTGCTCGGAGATCAATATCTACTGCATGCTCCTGGAGATGCTGGTACTTATTGGCAGGAACAAGGCAGAAACCGCTGCCAGATCCGTTGATGAGAAGCTCCGCAGTCAGGATGAGATCGCAGTCAAGCTCACGGAGATCTGCGATTATATCAACACGCACTGCTGTGATGATCTCAAGCTGGATGAGCTTGCAAGTCTCAGCGGCTTTAGCAAGTTCTATTTCGAGAGACTCTTCAAGCGCTTCACCGGTATGAGCTTCTATAAATATGTTAATCAAAAGAGGATTGCCAAGGCTCAGGAACTGCTTGTTGAGCCAAGAAGCAGCGTCACCGATGTGGCGGTCAGCTGCGGATATTCGTCGATATCATCCTTCATCCGCATGTTCAAACTCCATAAGGGCTGTACCCCCACGGAGTTCAAAAACATGTACTGGAAAGGTGATGTTAAGAATTAAAATACTTTTTGTAGACTGTAAGGAAATCAGAAGTTGTGACATTCTCGTCAGAAACCAGTTTGACCGAATTCCATAGCGGTTCGTTCAGTTCCTTGGTGAGAGTTGCGACAAAGGCGTCATATTGCTGACCGAAGACTTCTCTTTTCCTCTTGGCAACAATCTTAACTTTATTTGCTTCTGTTTCTTCACGGTTAAACGTACTAATACATTTGATCAGACAATAGCCTTCACTGGTTTCGATGATGTCACTGACTTCTTCCGTTCCCAGATTGAAGGCTGTTTCTTCGTATATCGATTCCATTTCGCCCTTACCAAAAGAAAGGACAGAATCGTCAGCTTCATTATAGGTTGCGGATACCTCTTCAAAACTTGTTTCGCCGTCCCTAAGGGCTGCAGCTGCTTCCCTTATCTTAAGGTAGGCATTCTTTTTGTCAGACTCGGAAAGAGGGATTTTCTCTCCCTCGCCGTCAAGCTCGTAGGTCCTTATCAGTATCTGCTCCACTGTGATGGTTCTTGCTTCGTCGTCGCTGATCTCAGGATTGATATCCCTAATGATATATTCATAGAGCTTGTCCGCAATGGCCTGCTCCCTCATTATCTGAAGGATATCATCCATAGTAACGCCCTTCATGGCTTCTATATCCGCAGGTGACAGAGAGGAATAATACTCCTCTGCAGCGGCGAGGGCCTTGCTCTCCTCTTCCTCGTCCAGTTCTATGCCGTTGTCCTTGGCAAGAAGATTCATTGCCTTGATCTGGGCAAGCTTGGCAAGAACCGACTCCTTGAGCCTCTCCTCTACGCTGCCGCTGTCGGTCTCTTTTTTCCAGATATCGCTGCCAAAGGAATTCTCATAACCAACCTGTGTATTAACAAGATAGACGAAGGCCTCCTGAATACTGCAGACACTGTCCTCTATTCTGAACACCTCATCGTCTGAAAATCCCGTGGTAAAAACGATCTTACGCTCCGGAGCAGCACATCCCGCAAGAGATGAAGACGCAAGAACGAAGGCTCCCACCAGGGCAAGAGCCTTCCTTGTGATCATGTTTGTTTTGGAGTTATCACGCCTTTTACTCATGCTTCCAATGTCTTAATGATGCTGCGGGCAACGGACAGTCCGTTGGCGCTGGCCTGCTGAAGTCCTCTGGTTACACCTGCTCCGTCGCCGATGGCGCGAAGTCCCTTGATACTGGTCTCAAAATCCTTGTTGACGATAACCTTATTGGAATAGAACTTAACTTCAACACCATAGAGAAGTGTCTCGTCAGAAGCAATTCCCGGTGTTACCTTGTCAAGAGCCTGGATCATCTCATCCAGATCCACCATGATTCTGTGAGGGAAAACAAGGGACAGATCGCCCGGCACCGCATCCTTAAGGGTGGGAATCAGGTTGTTCCTGCACAGTCTCTCCTCTGTGGTCCTTCTGCCTCTTCTGAAATCGCCGTAGGTCTGAACCAGGATCTTGCCGCCGCAGAGCATGTTGGAGAGCTCAGCGATCTTCTTGCCGTATTCAATAGGTGTCTTGAAGGGCTTGGTGAAGTTCTTGGATACCAGAAGGGCAAAATTGGTGTTGTTGGTCTTAAACTCTTTTCCCTTATAAGCATGTCCGTTAACAACTGCAAGTCCGCCCTCGTAGTACTCAGTCGCAACTTCTCCGGAAGGATTGGTACAGAAGGTTCTTACCTTATCATCGAAGGTTGGTGTGTGATAAATGAGCTTGGCCTCATAGAGATTCTCATTAAGGAACTGCATAACCTCATCTCTAACCTCAACTCTGACACCAACGTCAACTGTTCCGGGCTTGGTCTCAATGCCGATCTCTTCGCATTTATCCTTAAACCAGTCAGCGCCTTCACGTCCAACGGCGCTGACGATCTCTTTTGCTCTGTATTCCTCGCCCTTGTCGGTCTTAACGCCGACAGCGGTTCCATCTTCCACAATGATATCTGTCACCATGGTATTAAATTCTATCTCAACGCCCTTGGACAGAACGTGCTCCTGGAGCTTACTGTAGATCTTGTAGCCCTCTTCGGTACCAAGGTGTCTGATGGGGCACTCAACGAGCTTAAGGTTGGCGTTGATGGCCTTCCTTCTGATCTCGCGAATCTCATTCTCCTTGTCCACACCGTATACGCTCTTGTCCGCTCCGAACTTAAGATAAATCTCGTCGGACTCATGAATCAGCTCAGTAGCCTTGTCATATCCCAGAATCTCGGGAAGATTGCCTCCCACATCCGGTGAAAGAGACAGCTTACCGTCTGAAAAAGCTCCCGCGCCTGCAAAGCCCGTTGTGATTGAGCAGGGCTGGCAGCCTGCGCAGGTCTTGGTTACACGCTTGGGGCAGTTTCTCTTTTCGATGGAACGTCCCTTTTCTATCATAAGGACCTTGAGATCGGGTCTCTTCTCCATAAGTTCATATGCGCAGAAAATGCCGCCGGGGCCTGCGCCGATAATGATGACATCTACGTCTCTTGCCATAAATAACCTCCTATATAACACAAAGTCATAGCAGCATATTATATCATGAAATGAGCTCGATTCCAACCTATAGGTGCCTGTCACTTCATCAAACGAAAGTGCCTGTCACTTCAATATGCTAAAGTGTCTCAAAGGATACTTTAGCATATTGAAGTGACAGGCACTTTCGTTTGATGAAGTGACAGGCACTTTCGTTTGATGAAGTGACAGGCACTTTTATTTATCAATGTACTTTTACTACAGTTCCAATCTGGGCCAACTCAAAGAACTGGGCCGCTATTTCCGGCGGCAGATTCACACAGCCATGGGATCCTGCAGTCTTGTATATCTCACCTCCGAATTTGCTACGCCAGTTGGCATCGTGAAGTCCGCAGCCGCCCTTGGTAAAAGGCATCCAATACTCTACCCAGCTGTGCCATGTGGGCCCTGTAAGCCACTTCCCTCGAACATGCCCATACACAGCATATATTCCTGTAGGCGTACCACGATTCTGCGATAGATCTCCAGTCACACAGGGAGTCGACAAGATAGGCACTCCATCCTGAACAAAGGTCACCGTCTGATTCTCTATGTCCACGTCAACATAGGTATTAAGCGGTGTTCCGGCCTTTTCTTCCTCTTCATTCTGAAATCTTCCTTCATAGATTCCAAAATTGATATAGTGATTTACCAGTGCCGAAGTACTACTTCCCACCGCATTCACCACATCCGGATACTTCCTGGCATAATACTCCGGATCAAAGCCACTAGCACGGCTTGTGATTGATACAGAGAGCATCATAAAAAAGCCCACAGCTACAGCCATAACAGCCTTAACCGCTTTTGCTCTATCATATTTTTTTACACGCTTTAATGTATGTTTTTTCATACATTAATTATACTTCTTACCGTTCTCCCCATTTCTAAAAAAAGCCTTAAAACATCCGAAACTCCCACTTCACAATCCAGCTCTCAGAACTGCATCCCTCCAAATGTTCACACCCCAACTATCGCAATCCCCCCTCTCCTGCGTATCCTTATAATTTCACTTACAAACTCCAATTAGATTGCCCACGGAGTACAAAACCGACTCTCTCCTCTCCCCCTGATTGCAGCCCCTTAATGTCCCCTGTACATGTACCTTCAGTAGTACCAGATCATGTTGCCAACACGCAGCCGTCCCTCCCCGGAGCCTTCTTTTGGGCCAGAATAACAGAAATGTGAGCCTGTGAGGGAGCGTCAGAATTTGTGAGCATTGCAGAAAGACCCTGCCAGGTCTGTTCGCAGCTCAATGTCTGACGTCCGGCCATGTCCCCTACGGGAAGCCATGTCACTATAATCCGGACGGAGTTTTGAGTTGCAGACCCGGCAGGGTCTTTATGGAATGCCACAAATTCAAGCGAAAGAGCGGCGAATATTTCTGTTATTCTGGCCCGAAGAAGGCTCTTTGGATTGGCGAGTATTTATGTTATTCTGGCCCGGAAGAAGGCTCCGGGGAGGGACGGCGTCCGGGTTGGAACACCCAATCACCTGGTGCTGCTGCGGTACTGTACAGGAGTCATCCCATATTTTTTCTTGAAGAGGCGGTTGAAGTGCTCCACATTCTGATAGCCGGCAGCCTCCGCCACCTTCTCCACCTTCATATTTCCATTCCTCAGCAGCGTACTAGCCTTATTAAGCCTGATCCTCTTCACATTCTCCCCAAACGTCATTCCCGACTTCTCCTTAATATATTTGGAAAGATACGGCTTGGAAAGATAGAACTGGCTTGACAGGTCATCCAGCGTTACCGTCAGGTAATTCTCCTGGATATAGTTGATGATGGAGTTGATCCTCTCATCCTTGCCGCCGGTGCTCTCTTTTACATCATCTATCTGGTTAACGGCGATAACAAGCGCATTGATGGAGGACTTAATGATATCCTCGTCGATACCAACGCCCCAGAACTTCTTGCCGTTAAAGGTGATACCAACATAGGTGCAGGCCTTGGAGGACGAACCTCTTGAAAGGGCGTGCTCCTCATATACAGAGAGCTCGTAGCTGACATTGAAG
Source organism: Butyrivibrio sp. AE3009 (assembly GCF_000420845.1). Lineage (GTDB taxonomy): Bacteria > Bacillota > Clostridia > Lachnospirales > Lachnospiraceae > Butyrivibrio. Next base: position 131,262 of record NZ_ATVS01000008.1, read on the forward strand.
TACTGCTTGATGGCGTTACTTACAGCGTCGAGGCGACCGTTACCGTTGGCCTCAACCTTGTGTTCCTTGTCCGCATGGGCAATGGTTACTTCTGCAAGAATACCGTCAATCTGCTTGAAATGACATGCAGGAATCCTGAATATATTGTCGTTGTGAACGTACTTGTCCTCGAAGATCTGATAGATTCTTGCAGGTGACAGCTCTGCATGCTCTCTGTCGGAGATATCCTTGATGGTATAGGATACATCTGCCTGCATTTCCTTGGGAACCATCATGCCATAGTTGGTCTTGAGGATGTAGCTTACGCCGCCCTTGCCGGACTGGCTGTTGATTCTGATAACGTCTCCATCGTACTCTCTGCCAAGGTCCTTGGGATCGATGGGAAGATAAGGAACGGACCAGATGCCCTTGTCCTTCTTCTGATCATGCCAGGCAAAGCCCTTGGAGATAGCATCCTGATGAGATCCTGAAAATGCGGTAAATACCAGCTGGCCTGCATAGGGCTGTCTCTCATAGATACGCATTCTGGTAAGTCTCTCGTAGGTCTCTCCCACCTCTGTGATATGCGAGAAATCAAGTCCCGGATCAACTCCGTGGGAGTACATGTTAACAGCAAGGGTAACAATATCAACGTTACCTGTTCTCTCACCGTTTCCAAAAAGTGTTCCCTCAATTCTGTCAGCACCTGCAAGACAGCCAAGCTCAGCGTCGGATACGCCCGTGCCTCTGTCGTTGTGAGGATGCAGAGAAAGAGTTACGGCCTCGCGGTACTTAAGATTCTTGCTGATATATTCAACCTGAGTTGCAAAAACGTGAGGCATAGCAATCTCAACTGTTGTAGGAATATTGATGACAACCTTGTTGTCCTTGGTAGGCTTCCACACATCAAGAACCGCATTGCAGACTTCCACAGCATAGTCCACCTCGGTTCCCGGGAAACTCTCCGGGGAATATTCAAAGGAGAAGTTGCCATTTGTCTCTTTTGCCAGCTTATCAAGGAGCTTGGCACCGTCAACAGCGATCTTCTTAACCTCTTCCTTGCTCTTTTTGAACACCTGCTCACGCTGAGCTACAGAAGTTGAATTGTACAGATGAATGATGGCCTTAGGAGCGCCCTTGACAGCCTCAAAGGTTCTCTTGATGATGTGCTCTCTGGCCTGGGTAAGAACCTGAACCGTAACGTCATCGGGAATCATGTTCTTCTCTATAAGAGTTCTGGCAAATTCAAACTCCGTCTCTGAAGCTGCGGGGAAGCCAATCTCAATCTCCTTGAAACCAAGCTTAACCAGCATTGTAAAAAACTCCAGCTTCTCATCAAGGCTCATGGGCTCGATAAGGGCCTGGTTGCCGTCACGAAGGTCAACACTGCACCAGATGGGCGGATGGTCGATGTAGTCTTTTTTAACCCAATCGTAGGTAGACTTAGGTGGCATAAAATACTGACGCTGGTACTTCTTGTAATTTTCCATAATGCTGCTCCCCTTTGTTTTCTTGATTTTTTTTAAACTGCAATATTAATATCGGTCGATTTTATTGACAAATTTATAGATAAAAATGTTAAATTTGCTCTTTTTTGTTGATAATAATTATGTTACCACATTTTTATGCAATTACATCATGGTAATATTAATCATTTTGATTGATATTTTTTATTATAGCAATATCTACGTAGAACGCAGCCAAATCCCGACTATATAATGAATAAAAACCTTAATCACAGCAAATACGGAGATATCACAATGGCCAATCATCCTACCATCAACCCGCTTACAAGAATGGACTACCCTGATCCTGACGTTATCCGCGTGGGCGACACCTACTATCTCGTCAGCACTACAATGTACTTTTTTCCGGGCTGCGAGATCTTAAGATCCCACGACCTGGTGAATTGGGAGCACTGCGCCTATGTATATGACAGACTTGACTCCACCGATGCCCAGAGGCTTGCAGGGAAAGAAAATGCCTACGGCCAGGGAATGTGGGCAGCCAGCCTTCGCTATCATAACGGCAGATTCTACGTGGTATTTGTCGCCAACGACACCCACAAGACCTATCTGTATACCGCAGACTCTGTGACCGGTCCCTGGAAAAAGAGCGAGATCAAGGGCTTTTATCACGACAATTCCATATTATTTGATGACGACGGCAGAGTCTATATTGTCTACGGCAACAGAGAAATCTATCTGACCGAGCTGGATGAGAACCTGACCGGCCCCAAGGAGGGCGGCCTCAATAGGCTTGTGGTAAAGGATATTGACGAGAACTACCTTGGCTACGAGGGTTCTCACATTTACAAGATAAACGGCAAATACTATATCTTCTTCATTCATATATTGAAGTCCACCGGAAGACGCACCGAGAGCTGTTTTGTGGCCGACTCCTTAGAAGGTGAATTTGTGGGAAAAGATGTTTTTGACGACGACAACGGCTATCACAACAGCGGCATTGCTCAGGGCGGCATCGTAGATACTCCCTCAGGAAAATGGTACTCCATCCTCTTTCAGGACAGCGGCGCGGTGGGAAGGATTCCCTATCTTATTCCCGTGGAATTCAGGGACGTTTTCCCTGTATACGGCGTTTCTGAAACCTCCAAAAACACTGTTTCCACCATTGGTGCATACCTGCCTGAAGACTTCGAGATTGAAGACCTTAAGCCGGGCTATAGCTATGATCCTCTCTACGGCTCCGATGACTTCAAGGAGTCAGAGAACAAAGCTTCCTTTGGCTTTAAGAGCTTCTGGCAGTTTAACCACGAGCCTGAGCTTAGCCTGATAGAGCATGATACTGAAGAGGGCTTTTTGAAGATCACAACCGGCAAGATCTCCTCCAATCTGGTACAGGCCCAGAACACCCTGACCCAGCGCACCCTTATGCCCTGCTGCTCCGGTGAAGTCACCCTCGACGGTTCCTCCTTAAATGACGGCGACTACGCAGGACTTAGCCTTCTTCAGAGCTCCTACGGCTTCATTGGCCTCAAAAAAGAATCCGGCAGGCTCTATATAGTTATGTGTTCAAGAGAAATAAATGTCCCAGGAATCTGGGGTGAAAGAAAAGACGATGAGGCTCCCAATGAACTGGCCTCAATTGCCCTTGATGAAGTATCTCCCGGTGCTTCCTCTATTCGTTTAAGAGCAGACGTTGATTTCACTGACATGAAAGACACAGTTCGCTTCAGCTACGCAGCGGTCGGATCAGATACCTTCACAGCTCTTGGCCCCGGGAAAAAACTGTATTTCAAGCTGGATCACTTCACCGGTGCGCGATTTGGACTGTTTGCATATAGCACCAAGACCTTTGGCGGAGCAGCGAAGTTTATGAACTTCCAATATAATTAAGATGACACGGGGACGGTTTTTATACCAATGGGGACGGTTCTGTTTGGTACAGTTTTGCGCGCAAAACTATACCAAACAGAACCGTCCCCATTGGTATAAAAAC
>NZ_ATVS01000009.1 GCF_000420845.1 Butyrivibrio sp. AE3009
GCAGGTTCATGCCGCGAAGCGGCGTAACAGAAACCCTTTCCGACGCAGAGTCGGTGAGGGCAGTTCATATTGGTAGAATGTATATCTTGATCCACTGGTTACATAATAATTCTTGTAAAAAGGGCGTTCCTGCCCATCGTAGTACAGTGTTCCTGAGGAGTTATAGGTTCCGTATTCCTGTGGGTCATAGCTGTACTTGGCTCGTATGATCTTACCATTTTCCTTGACGTAGGTTTTCTCCTGATAGTCTAATAAAGGCCTTATCCAATCGACATCCCTATATCTTGCTCCGTCAAGTGAAATAATCTCATCGAAGACTTCTTCGCCTTTTGGGTATGGGTCGAGTTTTGCCTCAATAGCAGCGGCTGCCGGTATCATCTTTTTCTTGTTCATACTTATCCTTAGCTGATCTCAATATATTTCCATGAACATTTTTTCTTCATCATAGGAACCAAATATTTCGGATATCTCCTCTTGAATTTCAGGATTAGAAAGCAAGTATTCAAAATAATTCTTGATATTCTTTGATACTACTTCCATTCCGTCATGCAAATTAGCAAAACACATTGCCCTTAGTATAATAATATCCTTATCGACAAGTTCAGCTTTTTTGCCCGTTTTTCGTTCGAGAAACTCTTGAAAGCTTTCTCCAGAAAGGCAAAACTCATATTGGTATAGTTCGTATTTTTTTCGGCCATCGATGTAATAAGGAGTTATGAGTGCTTCTTCCGCTAAAAGATCACCGGCATCTTTACTAATTAGATCTAATGCTTCATGGATATTCAGCAGGTCATCATCAGCTTGTATGCGATTATTTTTTATATAATTATCAAAAATCATGATTATCCTTAGCTGATCTCAATAGTCCCTCGTGCTTTGGTGCACTCTATCAAATAAGCTTCATAAGCTCTTCAATCACTTCTGCTGAATGTTTCGGGTCATTATACCCCAATCCTCCATAGTAAGAGCAGTTCCTGCCATCCTCCGTAACAAAGACAATACGCCATGCATAGTTTGCGGTCGAATCAGTATCTGTCCCTGTAAATTCAGGTGTTTTTTCCCAAGCATCAACTTCATATCTCGATACAATTGTACTTAGTTTCTCAATAGCTTCTGCTGATAGAGCAACAGAATTGGTATCATCGGTGTAATATGCCTTCTGAGTCAGATCAAATACCTTTTTTTGTGCGAAAACTCCTTCATTAAGATAAACTCCAATTCGCACGATTTTGTCATCTTTTTTCACAGCATAGTCCGTATCTTTGTCAATGAAGCCATATAACCTGTCCATTTCCGTATATCTGTACATGTCCGCAGAGCCCTCATATATTTCATGGGCCTCCTCTGAGGTACAATCATCAGCGACCAGATCGTACGCTTCAACAAAGGCAACTACGTCCATCTCGTCAAAGTCTTCTTTTTTGAAATCATAATGTTCAACCAGATACTGAATATATTCCTGCTCCTTATTTGCTTCGGTATGTTCCATGCTTATTTCTTCTCCTTTTCCATTTCCTGTATTGCTGCATCCAACCAATAATATAAGTATTAATAAAAAGTTAAGGCAAATCAGCCGTCTTTTCATTTTTTAGCTCCTTTGTATTAATTATTTGCCATATCTTTAGCATACTGTTCAAGCATATCACTCGCTTCAGGAAAGTACTCCTTTAAGATTTCAATATTTTCCAAATCACCTGCCATTTGATATGAAAAATATTCGGCCCATAGTTCTTTACCAGGCTTAACACCGTCAGCATCACATCCCCAGTAAGTATCTTGATCATGTCCGTATCCATTTCGCAATTCATTTCGAGAAACTCCGCCATATACATCTGAAGGTGCTTCATATAATGGTCCACCGGTTATGTGGTTTGTTTTCATTTCCTCTACTATCTTGTCATATAAAGCCTTATCACGCCTCGGAAGACTATCTCTGGTTCCGTTTTTCATGGCTTCAACAACTTTATCCAAGTCTGCAGCAGGATATTGGTTATTAGCTTGTAATTGCTCTCCTATACTATGGACACTATGCTCGTTATTAGGATTATCGTATACATCGTACCATATTGCCTCTTTTAGTGTGACTTCTTTTTGCATTGCATGGCTATAGTAAGTATAGGTCTCAGTATCAGATCCGGAAAAATTACACATATCGTTATTATAATCTAGGCAATGGCCTGTTTCATGGAACAAAGTTGTATACGGGCCTCTCGGATCCGGTTCGAAACTATTCGGATTATAAAATAATCCGCCATACTCTCCGCCTTTAGTATAATTAAAACATGCTCCCGGCTTTTTGTTACCGTTTTCATCAATGGTATAATAGTTGCAGTCTACTATACAGTATTTATCCAAATTATTAAGAAACATAGATCTATATGGTTCCGGTGCATTGTATGCAAGATATTTTATGTTCCTTATATCATCTTCGGTTAAATTATTATTCTTGCCGCCTTTTAAGAAATCTTCAAAAGCCTTGGCATATTCGGGATGAATTTTTTCAAAGTCTGAAATGAATTTTTCCATTTCCGCAGGGTCCGTCTGCATAAGGTCATTTCCGGACTTTTTACTCGTTCCACCGCCACCTTCAATCACTGCCTGTTGGTCGCCTCCTGAAGGCCTTATATATTGCAGTATATTGTCTTCTGCCTGAGTATAATAATCCAGTATCTTATCAATAGCCTCCTTTAATTCCTGTACTTTCCTGGATTCATCGGCAATTGTAGTTTCAAACCCTCTTACAGTTGGCACCAATTCACTAAAGCTAGGCATTTTTTCCAATTCGCATGCAATATCTTCAGTCTCTCTGCTCAGTGCTTCCAGCCTCGTACTGGCGCCTATGAACCCCTGTGACGCTTGCCTGCATCCGGAAATATTAATTCTAAAGCTCCCCATATAACATTCTCCTTATTAATTCGATGCAAGTACTATATCATATGTCCTTCCACATATGTTGATTTTCCGACGAATGACACTTGAAATGGGATGAATGGCATTTTTCGAAGATTTTTTTGCACATAATCAATAAAGAATGTCGCTTGCGACATTCTCGCGCCGAGCGCGGTTGCTGAAGGCAACATATTCCTATCGCGCGAGTGCGCATCCATAGCGGTTTTCAGAAAATTTTAATGTTTTATTTAGAATTTTTTAAAAATTTATTTTACCCATAGAAAAAGGCCACGCCGGCTACTGGATACAAGATTTTAAAATGTGTACTGTTGTGGTATAGGTATAAACCATTAGGTCCCCGGTGAAAGCCATTACTTTCAGCTAAGGAAATGATTCCGTCTAACATTTGCTGCTTTTCAGAATCAGTATAAAGATCTGATGAATTCTCTTTTATTCGAATAGAATCAATATCCAATACTATCGCACCGTCTCCATACTTAAAATCAGCTTCAACTACGTCGTTGTAACAAAAATAATGCTTATCAAGAACCACCTTATTATTACTATCTCTACTAGCAAAAGTTTGCGAATACGAACCATCAGAATTGCCAGAGACCGGAACTGGGTCAAATACTCGTTCTAACAGGGTTTCATCAAAATTTGTAAGGTCATGGACAAAATACATTTGAGAATTCGAAGATGCCAGGCTAATGCGATTGTTTTCAGCTAAGAAAATGATTTCGTCTAACATTCGCTGCTTTTGAGAATCTGAATAAAGATCTGATGAATTCTCTTTTATTCGAATAGAATCAATATCCAATACTACATATCTGTTTCTAACCTTAAAATCAGCTTCAACTACGTCGTTGTAACAAAAATAATGCTGATCAAGAACCACCTTATCATTACTATATGTGCCAATATAAATTCCCGACCACGAGCCATCAAAATAATGCCAATAGCCTATTATCAAAACGGAACTTGTAATAATTATAAAAGAAGTCATCAAGACCTCTACGACTCTTTTGCAACGAATACCCAAAGTAACACTAAGTTGTTTTCTTTTTATCCACCATCCGATTAGATAAAAAATCAATACCGAAAAAACTGCATCCAGGAAAACAACTAACAAAACATAACCTAAGAACATTACTTGTGAGTCGCCTCCCTGAAATCTAATAGCCATAGTTTTCACCAAAGCAAGCAATAATACTATCCTAAATAAATTGAAAGCCACTTTCTCTTTACGCGATGGAGACTGAATGATCATATAAAACAAAATACTGCATAAAAACGGAAGCAGGATTAGAAGTATATGGAAAATAGAATTAGATCCGATTCCATACGTAAAAATAGATAGAAGGAAAATATAATCTGTTATTATGGCTACCATGATTATTTCTATGGCTCTAGCTAATTTATTCACTGTATTTCATACTCCTAATCATTAGTTTGTGAATTGATCCTTATGCTCTTTTTTAGCCTTTTTATAAAATCTGCCGTTTTCATCTTTATAGGAATGTTTATAAATTCAGTATATTAGCGGCATTCAAGCCATAAAACACACTTTTCGGAAAAATAAGGACATCTGTTTTCACCTAAATAGCGAGTTGACCGCCCCCGTGAATTATGAAGTTTTTAATTATTTCACAAAAAAGACAGGTCAAAATGACCTGTCCGGGTAATACTTAATTATTCATTTTCCTCATCAGCTGTAGTCTTGATGTGAAGCTCCTCAAGCTGCTTGTCTGTTACGTATCCGGGAGCACCCATCATGATGTCCTGCGCGTTCTTGTTCATAGGGAAAGGAATAATCTCTCTGATTGTGTCCTCTCCTGCAAGGAGCATTACCATACGGTCTACGCCGGGTGCGATTCCTGCGTGCGGAGGTGCTCCGTAGCAGAATGCGTTGTACATGGCAGGGAACTTGGCCTTAACGTCCTCTTCACCAAGTCTTACCATCTCGAAGGCCTTGATCATGATCTCGGGATCATGGTTACGAACAGCTCCTGAGGAAAGCTCGATTCCGTTAACAACAAGATCGTACTGATCTGCTGTGATGGAAAGAGGATCTATCTCGCCTCTCTCAGCCTTAAGAAGGGTCTCAAGACCACCTGAAGGCATTGAGAAAGGATTGTGGCAGAACTCAAGCTCGCCTGACTCCTCGCCGATCTCGTACATAGGGAAATCAACGATCCAGCAGAACTCGTACTTTTCTTTGTCCATGTGACCGGGAACTGCTGCGCCGAAGGTCTTAACGATAACGCCGGCTGTCTTCTGAGCTGCTGTAAGCTTACCGGCAGAAAGAACAACCAGGTCGCCGCTCTTAAGTGAAAGAGCTGAAACCACTGCGTCTTTTATAGGTGCAACGAACTTGGAGATTCCTCCAACCAGCTCGCCGTTCTCATCCATTCTGAACCAGTATGCCTTGTTTCCGGACTGAACCTCTACATCGCCGATGGTCTTGTCGATGAACTTGCGGCTCTCCTTGAAGTCGGAAATAACAACTGCCTTGATTCTTACGTTGGTATCTGTACCGTCCTCAGCCTTAGTAGCGAAAGGTCCGAAGCCGCAGTCCTTAAGAGCCTCAGTTACATCTGTAACAGTAAGGTCGATTCTAAGGTCGGGCTTGTCTGAACCGTATTTTTCCATAGCCTCAAGATAAGGAATTCTGGTAAAAGGAGACTTGGAAGCGCGGTCATAGGTACCATACTTCTCAAATACGGGAGGAAGTACATCCTCACATACTGCAAAAACGTCCTCCTGAGTAGCGAAAGCCATCTCCATATCAAGCTGATAGAACTCTCCGGGGCTTCTGTCGCCTCTAGCGTCCTCATCTCTGAAGCAGGGTGCGATCTGGAAGTAGCGGTCAAAGCCTGCTGTCATAAGAAGCTGCTTGAACTGCTGAGGAGCCTGGGGCAGAGCATAGAACTTGCCGGGGTGCTTTCTTGCAGGTACAAGGTAATCTCTTGCGCCCTCAGGTGAAGAAGCGGTAAGGATGGGAGTTGTGATCTCCATGAATCCGTGCTCTGTCATTGACTGACGAAGGGCTGCGATTACGTTGCATCTAAGGATAATATTCTTTTTAACCTCGGGATTACGAAGGTCAAGATAACGATATTTAAGACGTGCTGTCTCGTCAGCCTCTCTTGAGTGGTTGATCTCAAAGGGAAGCTCGTTGTAACGGCATCTTCCGAGGATCTCGATGGACTCGGGAACAACCTCAATATCACCGGTCTCCTGCTTGGGGTTCTTGGAGCTACGCTCTCTTACAACGCCCTTAACGGAGATTGTGGATTCCTTGGTGATGGCCTTGGCTGTCTTGACCATCTCTTCTGTTTCAAGAACGATCTGTGTTGTGCCGTAGAAATCACGAAGGACTACGAAGCCGAGGTTGGATCCTACTTCACGCATGTTCTCAAGCCAGCCAACAAGCTTAACACTCTCGCCGACATTTGCCATGCGCAGCTCACCACAGGTATGTGTACGTGACTGCATCATAATTTGTTACTCCATTTCTTTAATTTAATCCGCAGTCATCATTTCAAAATATACAACGTTGCTCATAGTGCTGAACACTGCGTAAAGCCCTGAGCATATCGTTTCGTGCAAGGGCACTCACGATATAGGTCTTTACTCCGTAGCACTACAATCGCGCCTTATGTATATTTTGAAATGATGGCTGCTCACTTATAGCCAAAGGAATAGGAATTGACAAAGACGTCATGCATTCCTTTAACCAATATTTGTAAAATAGCTGCTACTGTAATGTCGGCCTACAATCCCGGTCTGGATGATAAGGCGTAGTTAATGGGATAACCGCTGGGTTACGCTGACAAAAAAGTAGCGTGATATCGGATGAAGGTCTGATATCACGCATTACATTTTAGAACATGATTATGTTTGTTGCAAGAAAAAACTGATATTGGGTTATTTAACTTTGTTGCCGCCCCATTCTACTACGGTGAAGCCCTTGCGCTCAGGTGCGCTTAAGTACTGAGGGTTGATCTTGATGAACCTCTCTGTAGGATACCAGGCCATGAATACACGGATGATGGAATCAGGCTCGGGAGTTACGGTAAGCTTGGCGTTCTTGTTATAGGTTCTGCCCTGGAAGCTTATCATGTTATAAGCGTTGCCCTGCATCTGCGGAACCCAGAACTCCATGAACTCTTTGGCCTCGGACTCGTTAAGTCCCAGCTGAGGAAGTGCTTCCTTGAGGAACGCCTCTGTATCAGCCCCTCTGATGCAGAAGCCTGAGTAGAAATCATATTCCCACTTTGGAGCTCCCTCCCAGAAGAGATAATCGTAGTCTTTGCCCTCGAAGGTTATCTTGCCGTTCTTATTGGCGGTGCAGTTCCAAACATTCTCTGCATTGAACTCAGGTATGAGCTCGGTAAGATCTCCGTTGTAATCCAAACGCACTGAAACAGCAGTGTTATCTTCCTCGGGATAAAGGTAAATTACAGGCTTGAGATCCTGTCCCGTAGCGCAGTCATCTGAACTGCCATTTCCCGCCGGAGCACCGCTGCATCCAACACACATTATTAAAAGTCCCGATAAAATAAGACCCAGAATACTTTTCTTCGTCATAGGCATCACCCCCTATAGCTATTTTCATTGTAACTTACGGGGACTTGTCTGAAAATGCCAAAACCGCCGATAAAATCGGGGTTTTTTTGTACAAATTTTCTGAAACGTTTTCTGAAATATGGCAGGGGGATGAAGGGAATTGCAGTTTCCTTTGTTTTATGCGGGTTGTAGCGGTTTGTGCAGCGGTTGTTTTAGCGATTCATTGCGTTACTGTAATGTTTGGCTGCGGGCTGATTAACCTCCCGGCAGTTCCGGGAAATATCAATCCAGAGTATCTTTTTACCAAGACTTGCGGAGCAAATATCTTGATTTTGACTATATCAAAGCCATTACTGAGGCAGAAAAACCCGGCCCTGAAGGTAAAAGCAGGTGCATTGCCATCGCTGATCTGCTGACGGATATGTGCTATTTCCAGCATATGGTTGAGGTGGTAAAAGAGTTATAATTAGCCCGCGAGCCCAGTTTTGGTGCGGGTTTGCGAGGTGGTGTTTTTATTGTACTCCTTATTTGGGATTATTAGGATGTAAGAATGAGGTAATGACTTCGGATGATTCCAAGTGATTTCAAATGAGAGGAGTACGCGATATGAGTAAAGCACTTTTGGCCGCAGCAAAGATGTATGATGATCCCAGATTTTTATCTAAGAGCGAGATCCGCATTTATAAAAACAAGCTTCGCCGTGAGAGAATTATTCGCAGACAGAAACTTGCTTTGGCGCTGGCAGCTGCAGTAGTGGTTTTCGTGTTTTCTTTTTTACTGTCAACACTAATACTTGATGCTCAGAGCGATGAGTATGCTCCTGAGTTTAAATATTACAAGCAGATCACGGTTCACAGCGGCGACACGCTCTGGGATATCGCGGCTGAGAATATTTCCTACGACCACTACAGCGATATTGCTTCCTATGTGGCGGAGGTTTCATGCATAAACAATCTCCCGGAGAATTGTAACATTCTGGCGGGAGAAAGTCTTATTATTCCTTATTATTCTGCAGAATTTAAGTGATCTGTATGTCAGATCAATGTACAGAGTTTTACATCAGCCATGGCGGTTCCTGTGATTGCCAGGGCTGTTGTTATTTTGAGCATTGTTTTTGTTATTTTTCTTACTGTGTTCTTCATGTTTTTTCCCTCTCTTTGTATTCGATATAATGCATCTTATCAAAGCAAGTATCACAGAAGAATCACAGTCTCGGATGATGTGATCTTAGGGGTGTTATCTTACGTAATAATGTCTTCCCAGCCATTTTGACAGGCCGTCAAGGCCCGGGTAAACAATGCGTTCTGAGACATTCTGGTGGTCAAGCATATCACGTATCTGCCAGCGGATTTCTTTTTTTATCACATATTTGACTGTCTTGTCCGTGCATCTGTCAAGGAAGCCCTGAATGTCTGCCATGTCATTGGGGATGACGGAGAAGAACGAGTATTGGTTGACGATCCTGACGTCAACCGACGGCGGCTCAATCATGAGCATTGAGGAGGAGCCCATGTCACGGTCGTAGGTGTCAAGGCTGTCGCAGGCTTCCGAGAGCATGTCCACGGAGAAGACGGTGGTGTTGTACTTCTTCGCGATTTTCCGGTATTTCTCCGGAAGGAGGTCATGAAGTTCGTGGATGTCCGTGCGCCACACGACGCTGTCTCTTTTTTCCATATCTTCCATATCGTTCTCGGTACAGGAGAAATGAAGCGCGATCAGCGGCGAAAATGACCAGTCCAGGAGCCTTGTTGGCAGTCCATGGTGCTGCCCGAAGATCATCTGCCGCCACACTGAATTCTCAATCGACGGCTCCTCCAGCACCGCGTACTTGGTGAAGTTCCGCAGCATGCAGGGCTCCAGCTCCTTTTTCTTGTCCTTGCAATTCCTCGATAGGCTCGTGGTCAGCTCAAACTCCGCGTCCGGCTGCCCCCGGTACACAAAGAGATTCCTGTTTCTTTTTAGGTCATTCCTGTATTCCTGCTCATTAAGAAGGTCGTACAGGTGGTCCATATCCTGAATGATCACAGTCTTAATCATAGGCTCACCCTCCACTACCATTGTACCATTTCCCGATCATCCGCATCTACTTTTCCGTGTTGAAAAAATTGGGGTCTGACCCCAATTTACTTCATGGCAAGCCTCAAACCTTGATTATATCTGCACTTCAGTTTTTTCTAATTGTGTCTAAACTGTGAATTGGGGTCAGACCCCAATTTCATCACCAATCTATTGTTATGCTGAAAATTTCATTGTAATTGTTAATTGCGAATCTGAGTTTAGCGGTGCCTCCGTCGTAGGTCACATAGCACCAGTCAGGGGTATTATAAAAAGGTTCTATGCTGTCAGGCTCACCGTATTTTTCTTTTAGCAGAACAATACTGTCTCCCACCTGGATTCCTCTGGCGGTTGGGGTGGTGTTCAATAGGTAAAAATCGATATAGGTTGCCGGGCCTTCTCTTTTCATATCATCGTTGACAAGAACCGCTTCAAATCCATAATCGGAAGCCATGGCCTCAGGATAGCATAAATTCCATCTATAGCCGGCTTCAGCTGAAACAAAACCGTAGTTGCTTTCCTCATAGCGCTCAGGGTAGCCAAGGGCATCCACAATTTCTTTCCAATTGGTAGAGGGTCCAAAGGTGTTTCCGTTATAGGAGAATGTAACATCCTCGAGAGTGATGGGAGACTTATTTCCTCTGAGAATGTTTTTCACCATCAGTTCTTTTATCTCATAAGGTGAATAGGTTGCGATTCCAGCGGCGTCAAAAGCGTTTTTGTAATAGCTTCCCTCGTCGTAAATAGAAAGATCCTTGTGAGCACCCTTGTCGTCGCAGAGAGTATAGATTGTGTACCAGGTCCTGTCAGCCGGGTCCTCCTCAAAGGCATATTTGGTGGCCTGAATCCCCTTCCATTCAGCGCCGGATACGTCCAGGTTGATACCCACAGATTCCATGCTATGCGCATAGCCGCTGATCTCCAGATAATAGTATTCGGTGTAAAGATAATGCCATCTAAGCTCAGCGTCCAGATATCCGTAATCGCCACCCCAAATGTCATGGGATGCTGCACCGGCGGGAGAAACTGCTCCATCGGAGCTTACAGCCTCTTCATTTCTAAACATGTTCTCTTTGAAATATCCAATCGTAAGGCCATCGGCGGTGTCCTTCAAGATGAACTCTATCGCATGGTCATCAAACTTGGATTCTGTAAAAGCCACATCCACCGCCAGCTCATTAGCTCCGTCCTTGCCGCAGTCCAGAAGACGAGCATCTACATGGGCATCATTGGTGCCATCAAGAGCAAAGGATGAACCTTCAAAGGCTTCAATGAGCTCTTGAAGGGTGTAATCGGCGGTCAGGTCGAAGGCATCCTCAAGATCCTTGATGCGGTAATCTGCAGAGTCGGCAAAATGGGCCTTTGCTTCGTCCTTTAAGAAGGCGTCGAAGGTGGGGAAGGCAGTCAGATCGGGGGTGTCACGAAAGGTGGTGGTCATGCCGTTTTTGGGTTCCTCGGCAGTGGTAGCTACGGCGGCCTCTTCCTCAGTTGTGATGTTCTCCTTCGCCTCATCTGTTGATATTTCCACCTGAGTAATTGCTGATGTTGCCTCTTCGGTGGGTTCCATAATTATCGGTTCTTCTTTGGGGGCATTTAATGCGCAGCCGGTCAGCATCATTACTGCCATAATACCTGCAATTGGTTTTTTCATAGTAATCTCCAATTCTTCATATAATCTAGATTGAGGTCAGACCTCAGATTAATTCTATGCCAAACTACTGAGGCATTATAGTGTGGAATAGGCAAATTAAAGCAAATGAATTTCACTACGGCGCAGCCGTAATTTCATTATTTAATTATGAACGTTCCTTTTACGCTTCCGGCAAAGTTCCCCGGTAATTGCCCTTACCGTTGACGGTTATTTTATATTCGCCGGGGACCTTGAAGGCGCTCTTCTTATTCTCATAGGTAAGAGTATAGTCACGGCCCTCCTTCAGGGTGAAGTCGCCGCCTTCAAGGCTCACCTTTATGACAGGCCTCACGAATATCCGGTGTCACATCACCCCATTCTTCCTCATCGTATTCCGTATATACTTCACCGGACGGAATAAACTTAAGGTTCTTCCAGGTGTTCTCGCTGATCTTCTTCTCCCACTGCGCTCCCCTGAAGGTCACTTTTGAATACGCATTGCCAAAGCAGGAGGCAAAATGGCAATAATAGAAATATACATATTTTCCCAGAGTAAAAGAGTCTATGTAAGTGGATCTAAAAGCTCAATCTCCCAGTTTATAAACTCCAGGGAGCTCAACATTACCTGTAAGGTTTTTATGTGATCCCATCTCCCAATACTATCGGACTATAAATCTCACTTTTTTCAAAACAATGCTTGCCAAGAGTAGTGACAGAGTCCGGAATAACAGGCTTTTTTAAGTCTTTGCCAGTCATTATCTTGTAAAAAGCATAGTCTCCGATCTCTGTGACGGTGCTTGGAATCATAGGTCCAGGTGGCGTTACAGACTTCTTCTGCAAACGCAGTGGCTGCGCAGCTCATAGCACTTCCTGCAGTAAGAATCGCAGTAAGGGCAATGATTGCAGCCGATTTTCCCAATCTTGTCAGTCCATATTTCTCCCAACAGTTTGTAATAAAGTGGAGACATCATAGCAGATTTCGGGCGATTCTACAAAAAGAGAATTAAATTCCCAATTGGGGGCAGACCCCAATTTTTTGTGTGACAAAAGTGTGATAGAAGAGGTGATAGTATAAATTTGTAAACAAAAACGAATTCTTGTGTGAAAGAAGGTATAGAAAAATGGGTACAAATATCTGTGAAAAGAACGGAAACAAAAATATAGCAGGCGGGGCACCCGCCGGAGACAATCTTGAGAAGGCGCTGGCTTCCTTCGGAGCTTTGGCGGCGATCTCGATTGTTAGAAAGAATTTTCCGGGATTCAATAAGGTGACAGGCACTGCATTATGATAACGTGACAGGCACTTCAACATAGTGAAGTGCCTGTCACTTTAGTTAGGCAAAGTTTAGCCGATGAGTATTCCGTTGTCGTCGAAGGTGTATTTCTTGCACCAGCGAGTGATGGTGCGGCCGCGGACCATTTTGCCCTGGGAGTCAAAGAAGCGTCTTCCGTCCTCGAAATCGACGAAGGAGCTTGTAACCCTGCCGCCTCTGACATTGATATAGTAAGTGTCACCATCGACTTCGATCAGAGAGTCTCTTACCTGCACGCCGTTAGCATCATAGTAATAGGTCTTGCCCCATTTGGTGTAGAATCCGGTTACTCTGTGACCGCTGGCATCAAGGTAGTAGATCTTGTCATCAACAGTTACATAGTCGGACCTTACCATAGATCCGTTGGCCTTGAAGTAGTAGATGTATCCATCGATTCTTGCAAATCCGGTTACCTTGGTTCCATCTTCCTGAACATAGCTGACTGTTCCCCACTTTGTCACAAATTTTCCGACAGGTTCGGGAATCTCAGGCACTTCCGGCTCCTCGGGGTTATAGCCCAGGAATTCGTATACAGTCTCTTTGCTCTCAAAGCTGTCAGTACTGCTCATGGTAAAATAGCACTTCTCCGCCGTAATATTTCTGTTGTCGCCCAGCTGCGTTCCGTTTCCGTTGTTAAAAATATATGTCAGAGTGCCTGTATTAAGCGGCTTCTCCGGAACCTCGGCGCTATACCAGTTACTACCCTCTTCTCTCACCATCTTTTTCCCGGGCCACTGCCCCACAAGGTGGTTGTACTCGCCGTTATTTCCACCGTAAACATAGAGGAAAACATCCTGCCATGCACTGTCGTCGGCCTTCTCGTTGTAGAAGTAAACCGTCTTGTAGGTCACCTCTTCCTGTCCCGAAATAGCTTCCATGGCCTCCTTCTTGGAGCCAAACTTACGATAGGTTATGCCATCGTGCATGAAGAAACGATACTTCATATCAGACAGCTTCATATCCGGTGTCTGCTTGCCATTGCCGCCGTTGTTGAAGATGATGTTCAGATCATCGCAGGCTCCCGCAGGAACTACAACCTTGTACCATCCGTCCTCATCCTTACTAACGGCCTGTCCTGGCCAATCGCCAAAGCTTGCAGCGCCCCAAATGTAGCAGCTTACTTCGCCCCAGCCCTCAGTGTCATAGAAGTAAGCAGTTGTATACTCTCCGGACACTCCCAGAGCCTTCTCCGCCGACTCCTTGTCCGTGAACCTGAGCACCGATAACTGGCTGCCGCTATTCTCCGCATCTACTGCAAAAAAGATCTCTTTTCCGCCTGCAGAAATATTTGTAATATCTACTGTCTGAACGCCGTTTCCGTTATTAAAAATCACATTGAAGGCATCAAGAACTTTATCCGACTTGATATCAGCTCTCCACCAGCCTTCTCCCTCATTAACCGCAGGCTCCCCCGGCCATCCGCCAAAAATCTGCTCACCGCCATCGAGCCAGCCATAGGCATTGACCGCACTCCAGCCTTCTGTATTAAAGAAATATACGCTGTAGCTGTGGATTCCCAGTGACTCCTCAGCCTCTTTTTTCGAATAAAACAGCTCCGATGACCTGGGTGTTGCAAAAGTTCCGCTGTCCTCAGTAATCACATACTCAGGTGAAACCAGGGTTCCGTCTTCATTCTCGAAACGTATGCCAAACTCCTCTGCCAAAACGGTAACACTAAACCAGCCATCGCCCTCATCCTCGGTATCAAGCGCCTCTCCGCCATCTACTCTTGCTTTAACCTGTGACCAGTTATCTGCATTGTAGAAAGAAACCACCTTGCCGGTTCCATCCACTCTATCGGTAAGAACAACAACGCCTCTGGCAGCTACAGTTCCGGAAATCACACCGTCTTTTACCAGGAAAATAGCACTGCTGCCCTCAACCTGATCACGATAGATACCGTCAGTCAGCTGCGTCTTGCAATTTACAGCCGTCTTCTCACTACCTGCATTAACGATAACCGCGCCTTCAACAGCATCGCCCTTTCTCTCGATCATAAGGACCTTGTTGTTGCCGCCGGGATTAGACAGATACTCGTTTACATCTCCCATTTCCCTGCGGAACTTGTTAACAGCCTTGACCTCAGGAGCCTTGTAGATATCGCTTCCAGCCTCGCCGATAAGGTTGTCACCATATGGGCTCTCAGGCGAAGAATTATTGGGCCTACTGAAGAAAAGAGGTGTTCCGGCCTTCCTTGCGCCGATGATGGACCAGCCAAGGATGACATCTCTGTCGTAAATAGACTTCCAGCAGCTGTCGCCGTCATTCATATAAGTATCATGGGACTCAACCCAGGTCACAAGGCGCTCTGCATCTGCTTTGTATGTGCTGCCATAAGCTGTATCGTCGTAGATCTGATAATCCAGAATCCTGTTAACAGACAAATTGGTGCTTGTCAGAGCAGATCTGATGCTTGCACCGTAGTTGCTGGCCGTTGTTCCGCCAATATACTGCTGGTAAGCTGCCAGTCTGTCATTGGTTCCCTGCAGAACCTCGCCGTATACAAACAGCTCATCGTAGCTCTTGGTTCCGACCTCCGCAGAGTACTCATCAATTGCCGCTCTCATATTTGGGTAAAAATTGTTTCTGCCGGGATCTGATGCATAATCTGAAGGAACCGGATCGTCAGGCAGCGCAATATGCTTGGCCGTATCGATTCTGAAACCGTCAGCTCCCAGATATACGCAGTCCTTAAGGAACTCGTAGAAATACTGTTGGAAGCCTGCATTCTCGGTATCCACATCCGGAAGGCCGCCCATCTCATAGTAAGTGAGCTCCAGTCTGTCGGTGTAACCACCCGCTGTCTTACCTGTTGTATGGTAAAGAGCATCGCTTCCACCTGCTGCCTCGTACAAAGCATCAGCAATCTGGCTGTAGGTAGGTGTTGTATGGTTTGGCAAAATATCAACGATGACTGCGATACCATACTCATCAGCCACATCGCACATGTGCTTGAACTCATCCCTACTTCCCAGCTGATAGTTACCGATAACCCAATCGGTGGGCTGATAATGATACCACCACATTCCGTCGGGGCCGTGAAGATTCATGCCCGGATCGGTGGCAAGACATTCATTTATAGGCGAAGTCTGAACCGCAGTATAACCTGCATCCGCAATATCCGCCATGTTCTCTGCAATGGTGTTGAAGCTCCAGCAAAAAGCATGAAGTATAGCACCGTCATGTACACTGTCTCTTGTTATGAGACTGTTGTCAGCCTCTCTCTTATCCCTTGGTGCAACGGCATAGGTTCCCTGCTCTGCCACAGCCGCAGTTGCAGGCTCGACCTCATATTCCTCAAGAAGCTCCACATCATCCGTATCCTCGTCTGCACCGAAGTCCTGGAGAATTGCTTCTTCTGCCTCATCTTCTGAGTCCACATCAGCTTCTACCGCATCATCTACGGTATCTTCCTCCGTCTCCTCTACGGTTTCCAGAAGAATTACTTCATCCTCCGGCTCAGCCGCATAGGCTCCGGAAACGTTTCCGAAAGAACTCAAAAAAACAGACAAGCCAAGGCCTGCCGCAGATACCACTCTGCCCCATAGTTTACCCCTTCTCATACTTCCTCCTTGCTTTCCTTTAAAGAATTGGCAGTTTGCACTGCCTGTTGATAGTTACAATGTGATAAACCGATTAACATTTATAATAAAATTATAATTTTACTGGGGTTTCTGCGTCAATTGTTGAAACTCATCCATTTTTCGGAAACGTTTTCGGTAAATTTGTATAATTAACATTAACCTATGAAATTGGGGTCTGACCCCAATTTTTTTCTCGACAAGCCTCAAGCCTTGATTTTATCTGCATTTCATTTTTTTCTATTTGTGTCTAAACTGTGAATTGGGGTCAGACCCCAATTTCGCCATAAGGAATATATATTACATACTCACCATGTCCATGTGGCACCATGCCATCATCAATATAGATCAGCTCCATATGTGTCGGATACAGGAAAAGCTTGGTCGTATCATACCCTGCGTACTCATAAGCTTTTTCATGAATATCTTCTTCGCTGCACCCATAAAAACCATGCTGCGCATCCGGATTCTTAGTATAGAAATCATAAGTGGCATCGGCCACAAGCTTCTTGAAAGCCTCCTCATCCTTGCCAAGATACTCCTGAAGATCCAGTCTCTCTCCTGTATTCATGTCATAGAGAAACTGCTTCTCGGAGAGCCATGGATGGGGAGCTGTATGAATGTCCGTCTCTGCGCTGACAGTTATAGCCAGGATGTGATCATCTATAAGGCATACGTTTTTTACCTTTGAGTAATGATATGTAGCATTGTCGCCATCGTTGGTGCCGCACTCATCCTTCGAGTTGTCGTAAATATCATCAGGCCTCTCCGAGATCATGTCCTTCTTGATCAGTTTGTTTATTTCCTTAGCCTTTGTATACTCATTTTCATCAAGGATCACATACTCCTCAAATGTATCGATGATCTGTCTGTGACAATCAAGGCAAAAATAGTCTCTTGTCTGATAATCCGTTTTGTACCTAACCGACTCTTCCCTCGCTATCAGCTCTTCACGCCACATATCCCACAGCTTGGCAAGCTCATCCTTCGGAACATTGTTAAACAGATTGCTGAGCATCTTATTGAAATCCTTGTTGGTGGGCATGTATCCGCCGCAGGCCTTCAGCTCGTAGTCGTTCTCATCATATAAGATAAGGAAGTCGGAATAGCCATCACAGACATCCTTTTCCAACTCCGGGTCCAGCGTATAGAGCTTATTCCTGTCAATTCCGCGGGTAATCCCGTTGTACTGAGCATCGCTTAGAGGTAAAGATGTCATATAAATATAGTTATGCTCTCCGTCAGAAGGCACATATACAAGCAGCTCTTTGTCTGAGCTGACGATTACCTTAAGGCTGAAGCAGTCATACCATATTCCCCAACTGCTGCCGCCGTAATATGAAGCAACGTAGTATTTATCAGAAAAAGTCGGCACCTCAGCGGTTTCTTTTTTCTTAAAAAGGCTTCCCTTTCCGGCTTTCTTATCACTCTTCCCCTTGTCATCACCGGAATTTTGCGCCGGATTCTCATCTGTTTTCAATTCCACCGTTTCGGCTCTTTCCTTGGGCAAATCCTTTGCGCTCTTCCAGTTAAAAAAACATATTCCCCCGAAAACAGCTGCTGCCGCCACAACTGCCGCTATCGTTATTATTTTCTTTTTCATACCATATATCTCTCTGTCAATCTGACGTATTTTTCTATTATTCTAGAGCGATAAACGCTACTCTTAAATGCCGAAAAAGGCAAAATATACTGTGATATTTCTGTGATGAATCAAATGCTAACATAATAACATCAATCAAAGAAAAAAGGAGAATACACTATGAAAAAAGTATTCGCAGCAGCAATGATCATATTCACATTATCCACCGCATCCATGACAACTCTGGCAGCACCCTCTCCCTGCGCAAGCAAAGACCAGGCCACCTGCATAGCTCTTAAAGACGCAGGCTACGATGAGGAAGACACCCTCTATACCTATGCCAAAAAGGTCTTCGTAAACGGAAAAGAAGCCTACACGGTGGAATTCCGAGTAGGCTTCGTTGAATATGAATATGTTATTGATTCCGCAGACAGTGCTGTTATCAGCACCGTTGTCAATGACTGACTAATGGGTCCTGTTGTTACTCCGTTACATCTGTATTATTCCTAATACATTTAATACAGCGCTCACCAGGATAACCACTACAAATATAGGACACAGCACCGTGATCATCACGGAAAAGATCTTCTTTCTTCTGAAAGGATGACCATCCTGCTCCACCTCTTTGGTGAGGACATCGATTCCCATATGCTTGGTAACAAGAATGCAGGTCATCAGCGCCGCAATGGGCATCATGATGGAGTTGGTCAAAAAGTCAAAGAAATCAAGGATCTGCATCTTCATAATGGTGACATCAGCCAGAGGGCCGTTACCCAGTGAAGAGAGACTTCCCAGAACGATCATAACCAGTGCCATTATCACTACGCCGCGTCTTCTGCTCCATCCGAACTCATCTGAGAAGGTGGAAACTGCGCTCTCAGTAAGGGCGATGGCACTTGTCACCGCTGCAAACAGCACTAGCGCAAAGAACATGATTCCGATAATCTTACCAAATCCCAGACTTGCAAAAATCTTAGGCATAGTAATAAACATCAAGGATGGTCCTGCCTTTAACTTGCTCTGATCTCCTCCGTAAAAAGAGAACACCGCCGGAATGATCATAAGGCTGGCCATAACAGCGATTGCTGTATCAAAAAACTCCACCTGTCTTGTGGACTCATGAATGCTGACTTCTTTTTTGACATAGGATCCGAAAGTAATCAGAATTCCCATGGCAATTGACAGGGAATAGAACATCTGGCCCATGGCCGTTACCACCGTCATAATGGAAAAATGTGCAAAATCAGGAATGAACAGGTATTTCACGCCCTTCAGCGCTCCCGGTCTTGTTACGGAATAGACGCAGACTCCAAGAGCCAGCACCACCAGCACGGGCATAACAAACTTGGAAAATCTCTCGATTCCGCGCTCAACTCCCATGAAGATAACCCCAAGAACCAGTGCTGTAAATATGATGAACCATATCTCGGAAGCAGTTCCGTCGGTGATGAAATTCACGAAGAAATCGTCAGTGGCCACATACTCCGCATCGCTTCTGATATATTCAAACAGATACTTGGTAACCCATCCGCCGATAACCGAATAATAAGGCACGATCAGAATCGGAATTATGGCATTTATCCAGCCTCCGAAGCCCATGAGTTTGTTGCTCCCCAGAGCATGAAAAGCTCCGACAGGACTTTTTTTCGTATATCTGCCGATGGCGGTCTCAGCCACGATCATGGTATAGCCAAAGGTCAGCGCCAGAAGAATATATACCAGCAGAAAGATTCCTCCGCCGTACTTGGCGCACAGATATGGGAACCTCCAGATATTTCCCAGTCCCACGGATGCTCCTGCCGCCGACAGTACAAATCCTATTTTACCCGAAAAAGACCCTCTTTCTTTTTTCAAAACACTTAACCTCCCAAACTTATGTAAACTTAACCTCTAATATACCATAAAAAACATCAACTCGTACCCCTCAGTTATTTATAAAGCTTTAATTTGAGCGAATCCCATTAAACATAGTATAATCATAATGGTATACAGTTTACATTTCATCGCTAAGACGTCTCGTATGACTCCGGAGAAATGATGCAAAGCATGATTTATTCGCCATTTGACATTGCCATAATTATTCTAATTATTGCGTTACTGGCATTTCTATGCGCTTTACCTGCAATTCTTTCGAAAAAGCACACAAAAGCAGAGGCCTATGGCCTTGTATCAAATGCCATTATGGATACATATTCTTCCCTTGCCTTGATCGATCTTAGCCAAAACTTAGTCATCCCTATTAACCCGGGCGAGATTGACGAGCAGGTTTTTAAGGGGCAGAGAACCCTCGTCCCCAGCAAAGAAAGGGTTCTCGCAGCGCACCTTGCCGCCAAGCCCTTCAGAGAATCCCTTGCTCAGTTTATCAGCATGGATACAATACGGGAGCGCATTGGAGGTCTATCTAACATATCCTATGAATACGTTGACAACGATGGTAAATGGACACGTCTTCATTTTATAGTTGCCGAAAAAGATTCAAATGGCGTCGCCCAGCAGATCATCTGGGCTACAGAGCCCATAGACGAAGACAAGAAAAGACAAGAGCAGTTCAAGGCTCTCGCCGAAACTGACTCTCTTACACATACCCTTAACCGAAGCGGCGGAGAAAATGTTATCTCAGAGCTTCTTCTTGACGGCAAAAGAGGTATGTTGCTGGTAATTGACGCAGATCACTTCAAATACGTCAACGAAACCTACGGCCACGACAAAGGCGATGAGGTCATCATCACCCTCGCCAATGTACTCAAGGATACCTTCCGCGAAACAGACGTATTATTCAGGCTTGGCGGAGACGCGTTCGTAGTCTTCGTCGCAGGCGTCGACAGCGAAGACCTTGGCTGCATCACCATCAACAGACTCTTTAACAATTTAGACAAAGTATCCTTCGAGGGCATAAATGACTGGAAGATCAGACTCAGTATCGGGGCCGTTCTGTTTGGTGAAAATGATAAGGATGCCTTCTCAGTTCTCTATCACGCCGCAGACAAGGCCATGAACGAGAGTAAGAAGCATGAAGGAAACTATATAACTTTCGCAAATTCATAAGCATCATGCAAATAATAAACAGCGCCGGAGGCTTCCATACACTTCCGACGCTGTTTTTTATACTCTAATGATTTAATTCTTCCTGGCCCATCCAAACCATATGTCCAGAATGGATCTGGTGCCGATCTTGAACTTCACTGTCTTGGTTCCGCTGTAATTTCCGATTCCCATGAAAGTAACCTGCGCAGTTCCTTTGTACTTGTTTGCCACATAGCTACCGGGGACAACCATGAGGTCTCCGGTCTCACCTCCGTCAGTACTAAGCTTCAGCGGTGTTTTTCCCTTACCGATGGTCGCCTGAAGCAGCTGATCCTGTGAGGTAATGCAAATAGGATTTCCCTTGTTATAGCTCTGATCCTTGATCTTGATGGTCGCCTTGGAAATGTCGTTAACGGTTCCCGCAGGAAGAATGGTATAAGTGGCTTCTACTGTATCCTCGCTGTAGCCGCCTCTTCCTGTTACCAGGACTGTTATCACATCGCCTGCTGCCGGGTGGGATTTGGAATCAAGTGTCTCTCCTTCTTTTTGGTATACAAGTTTCTTCTCGTAGTCTGTGCCGGCTTTGAGAAGTTTGCCGTCGTTGTCGAAGACCTTAACGGTGGTGGTGTATTTGCCGGCTTTAGGGGAGTAAGGAACGTCGGTGGTTATAACATTTATTCCATCGGTCTTAGAAAAAGCACGTCTGTAAACCGTGAATGATTTTGAAATCTTGCCCGAATAATTTCCCTTTCCACTTACAACAACTGTAGCCTTGGATGCAGGATAACCTGTATTTCCTGAATATTTCACGGTATAATCCCTGTTTACTCTAAGAAGACTCTCACCATACATAACTCTTATCTGCGCAGCCGCCCCTGATTTTCTGTAAGCTGCGGATAGCTCAGTACTTCCGCTTGTGGAAGTAATACTTATCAGGTCTCCTGCGATAGGATATGCGTTGATCTTAAATGTTATTCTCTTTTCGCCGACAAAACTGTCCGTGTTAGCCCCCGGTGTTCCTCCTGCATTTAAGCCTTCCAGAACAACTGTCGCTTTACCGGCGGACTTGGCATCAATGATCTTTGCCACCCTATAATCGACGTTTTCAATCAGCTTCACATTGTTATAGGTCAGAGAAAAATCAAGCGGTGTAACACCATCTTTGGCCTTAAGCTTTTCAAGCGTATATGCCTCACCCATATACAGCTGATCGGGAATTGCTGTTATCTTGACCTTGTCGATTGAAATCTTTTTAACCGCTCTCTCTGCCGCAGCAAGGTCCATCGCTCTTGTTCCGGTAAAGTTTCCAATGCCGGTAAAAGTCGCAGTGCTATCATTCACCTCCAGAGTGTAATCCTTGCCAGCCTTAAGCTCCTTACCATTCCAGGCAAGTGCAGGCTTAGATGCTTTGCCGGACTTCTTCATGTATGTGTCAAAAGCCTGATTGTCAGCGATTGTGAGCGGTTCTATTGAGAAGTAGGATATCTCTTTGCCGCTGTAATTTCCCTTCATGGACAAAACAATCTGTGGTGCGGACTTCTTATCCTTGGCAGTGGGATTCTCCGAATTCTCAAGAACGTACGCATTCTTATTATTCTTGTAACTAACCTTGTAATCCACGTTTGGAACAAGAAGTTTCATGTTGTCATAGACTCTGATATTCTGGGTCTGCTTGGCTGCGTCATAAGTGAGATTAGATACTCCTCCGAGCCAGATTCCGTCGGGAATTATGCCGTCTTCGGGGATGTCTTCGGGAAGGATATCGCCGTATTTACTGTAGTCTATTTCTTTGCCGTCTTCGAGAATTTCTTTTTGAGGAACACCATTTTCATCTACAACTAATAACTGTACATCACTGTTACTAGTCTCATTATTTATAACGCTGATCATTTCTTTTCCTTTGGTCAGCTCAACATTCTCAAATGTCATCGTGTTCGTCAGTACTATACCATCCGAAGTTTGTTCTTGATCCTGTATGACATATCTTAGGCTTCCTACATCAGTTCCGGTAAGTATAATCTTAAATTGCCCCTCAAGTGGCAAGGTAATAATCTTTTTATCTCCAAATACACACGCGCTAATATCATCACTTTCCTTGTGTACTATCTTGTTATCATTAATTGCAAGCAGTTCCTTTCCTGTATTTTGATCCACCACGGAAATATCTACAGGACAATATATAGTCAAAACCCTTCCCGTCCTCATTGTTTCTTGTATCCTTCGGAAAGTACCACTTGCAATAGCCCCTTGAAGATAGGCCATGTATGCCTCACAAACGTGATATTCTATCAGATCAGATTCAAGTCTGTCTTTTCCTGTGTATTTGTTGTAATAAAATAGTGTATCTGCTTCAACATTTAGAATAATATCAGTTCCATATCTCATCGCTTTGAGATCCAACGGAGAATATAGTCCTAACTTTTCCAACATCATATAGAACGGATTCGAAGAGTTCCTCTTATCCAAAAAATCCAACATCCATGAATCATAATCATTTGAAAACTTCGCAAAAGCATCTAATGGCTTGATAATATTCATGGAGTTTCCCCAAAGCTTATGTCGATAATCATAATCCCAAGCAGTTAACGGACTTGCATATGTATAGCATGTAATATCATTCAAGTAACATCCACTTGAGACAAGAAAAACATCCAAAAGGTTGGCAGTAGCACCTCCCAAACTATGCCCGGTTATATAATACCTGACATCTCTATCGTTTACATGAATTCCATTTCCCGCCAAAAATGTTATTAGATCATCATAAACATTTTGAGCTGAAGTAATAAATCCTTCATCTGAGAGATCCAATACTCCATCTTCAACAAAATCTGTTTCAAGATCTGTTCCTCGACAAATAATAGTCACAATCTTATATGTTCTATTCCCGGATTTATAGGTCTTTAACGCAAATGTGTGGGCAGGTGTTGGCTTATCCATGTTCTCTGTACCATAAGACTTATGCCAACGATACTGCGCCTCCATTTCATTTAAATCTTCGCTCTCTTCCAGTAGCCCTAGTTTAATAAGCGAATCATCCAATGTTCGCATCGCATCTCTTGGCTTATACTCAGCCATGGCACTAAGAATAAGGCTTATCTGAGCGAGTTTGGCATCTACAACAGTTTTACTGTCCAAAAGAATCCCCGGAGTCCACTTAAAGGTAAAGTCGTTCCCACAGTATGATAAGCTAACAGTTTGGTCTTCTTCCTCCGGCGCTTCCTCCTCACCATAATGAATTGTCGCGTTTTTAAGCGCATCATTTTCTTTGCCAACCGTTATTGCCTTCCACTCCAACTCCGAACCGGCATAATATATGTCCTTAACAAATGTTGAATAAAATGCGGATGGTCTTATCTCTTTTACGCTGATAGGTATATATACATCAGTAAGAGCATAATGATGGATAAAAGAACATGCACCAATGCTGGTAATACCCTGTTTTACAATAACCTTCTTAATCTGCGTATGATATTCCCACCACGGAACTGTCAAATCTCCGTCCTCTCCATCATCATACACAAAATCATACATTTCACCTGAGCCGGAAATAGTCAGCACTCCGTCAGCATATTCCCATAGAGCATTTTTACCACATCTGTTGTCTATTCCATAATTGTAATGAATGGTCGCATTTTTGAGATTCTCATTTCCTATTCCAATTTCAATACTTAGCCAGTCTGATTCATCCCCTCCGTAATATACATCAGTAATCCTGTCATCAAAGTAAAAAGAATTGTCTCCAATAACCTTCATGCTCTTCGGAATATACACTTTTGTCATGCTGGCACAAGCATAGAAGCTGTATGCAGGGAGCCAGTCTACACTTTCAGGAAGTACCACCTCTGTAATTCCGCAAGTACTGAAGGTTTCAAAATCGGTAAGGCGCAGTCCCTCAGGCAATTCCAATGTCTTAAGCTCATGACACCCCTTAATAAATCTACTTCCAATAGTTGTCACAGTACTTGGAAGGGTAAGCTTTGTTATATTAATACAATTGCCAAAACAGTCCGCTCCAATCTCCTTAAGTCCCTCTTCAAGCACAACGTTTTCAAGATAGTTGCACTCGTAGAACATGAAATTGCTAAGCCTTTCAACACCGGATTTAATTACTACTGTCTCCAGGCCTTTGCAACTTTCAAAAGCACGATCTCCGATACCCACAACTGTCCCAGGTATCGTTACAGAAGTCAACGAATTACAATTTTCAAAAGCACTGTTTTCAATATATTTAACGCTTGCGGGAAAGACAACCGCTTCTAGTTTGCTGCATCCACTAAAAGCATAACTGGATATCCTTTCTAACTTGTCAGGAAGCTCGATGGTCTTAAAATGGTTTTGATAAAAAGCATTATCTCCGATAACTGTCAGATTTTTAGGTAACTTGATCTGATCAAGGTGACTACAGTAAAACGCTGCAGAACCTATTTTAGTTATCGAATCAGGAAGATCAAACTCATCAAACTCGCACCAATAAAAAGCCTGAGCTCCAATAGATGTAACGCCTGATGAAATAACCACTTTTTTCACAGCATCTGAAAAACTTCTCCAAGGAGCTTCACTATCTATGAAATCCATCATGTCACCACTTCCGCTAATGGTAAGAACACCCTCGCTGCTAAGCTGCCATGTCAGATTGTCAATGACGCCGCTTCGCTCTTCTACAGCTAAAGTCTGAGCTGATTCTTCTATCATCTCAATGTCAGTATCATCGACATCTTCAGGCTCAATCTCTATTTCCTCGCCCACACTCTCTAAATTGCCATCCTCTTCTTCACACAAAAAAGAACCATCATCCAGCAAAATCTCTTCCACTGAACATGGTTCTTCATTGTTTTCATATGCAAAACTGCTAAAAGGCAAACTTCCGACTGCCAAAATGCCTGCCAGCATAACCGATAACACCTGTCCTGCTATTCTCATCATCACACCCCCACACAATAGAATAAAAGGTTTTTTTCACGCATACACCAATATTATAAGGTGTATGCCGGGGGGTGTAAACCAAGGATGCAACCAGCATTGGCTTAATTACTTGCCGGCAACATTCTTCGCCGTTATCTTGAACGTCGCAACCACTCTTCCTCCGTAGTTACCAATGCCCTCTAATGTCACCTTGGCTGTTCCTTTGCCTACATTGGCCACATAGCTTCCGGGAACGATCCTGTAGTTCTCAGGTAAAACAAGGTTTTTTCCAACCATCACAGAAGTAATGTCGCTCTTCGTGATCTCAACGGGTCTTCCGGTGTAGCACTGATCGGCGATCTTAACCTTAGCCTTGGCGATGCTTGTGGTTACAACGCGGAACTCGGCGCTGCCTATGCCTTCAAAGTTTCCTTTGCCATATACAGAGGCCCTTAGCCTGGTGCCTTCAGGAATGATGTCGGCGTTTAAGACGGGATCGCCATCGTGCTTTTGCTGTCCGCCAATTTTTCTATCTTCTGCGTAGGTATAGATAATTGTCTTGTCAAAATCTGTGCCTGCAGCAAGCTTGTGTCCGCTAAGGTCTGTGATTGTCATAGAAGTCTTGAAGTTACCGGCTTTGTCTTTGTCTGTAACATCTGCCGCATATACATCAAGGGCTCCCAGGTTCTCGGGGCTGATCTTGAATTCGCGCCTTATGGTTCCCTTGTAATTGCCCTTTCCGGTTATGGTGACACTGGCGTTTTTGCCGGGCTTTGTGACAGTTGTGTTTCCGGCGTACTTAAGCGTGTAATCTTTGCCCTGAACGAGGTCATAGAGCACGCCGTCTTTTTTGAACGCTATTTTTACCTCAGGCTTAACTCCGCCCTTGGTGAAATAATAGGTATCAACATCCTCCGGATCCGGCTCTTTTCCGGCTATTAGCACAGCAGGCTCTATGGAAAAAGTCTTTTTAACAGTCCCGGAGAATGCTCCGATTCCGGTAAAAGTAATTGATGCCTTGTTCTTGCCGGCGTTGACGTTATTAAGATATAACACCGTAAAATGCTCATTCTCTCTTAACTCGTAAGTAGTTCCGGCTGCGTCCGTATAGGTCAGTTTGTAGTTACCCTCCTGGGTTATGGCTTTGCAGGCAAAAACAAAAGATGTCTTAAGCCCCTCTACCTTGACGGACTTCATGGGAAGCGCTGTCACCTTGAAGGTGATCCTTCGCTCGCCGGTGTATTTGCCGGTTCCTCTGATGTATACCGATGCGGTGCCTGCCCGATCGTTGTCGGTGTAGCGCTCGATCACATAGCCGTCAGCGTCAGGGTCTTCTCCGTCTCCAAGAAGCGGAACCGCAGCCTTATTGTAGCTAACGGTCAGTACCGGCTCAGCTGCCTTCACGGAGCCATCTGCACCTAGCTCTAACTTCTGAGCCTTGATCTTGCCGATCTTGAGCTTGGAAACAGGTACTTTCTCGGTCTCCTTCTTCAGAATAACCGCTGTAAATGTGCCGCTTCCGGTGTAGTTGCCCTTAGCCTTTACAGTAACGGTATACTCTGTATCTTCATCTGCGCTGCCGATCAGCGCTTCATCATATATGTAATCAAAATCCTTACCTGCCGCAAGAAGGGTCGTTCCGCCCTTGTCGTCCTTAACATAGGACACGGTGGTAACTGCCTTCTGCGCTTTGCCGGTATAACCCAGCTTAACATCCGGGGCAATCAGTTTGTCAGTGATATCAAGCGGAAGAATCGCAAACTCCACGATCCTTGTCTTTTGATAGTTGCCCTTGCCGGTTATGATGAGCTGCGCTTTGTCAATCTCGGTCTTGCCGACGTTAACATTATTCTTGTATTTAACGGTGTAATCCGAGCCCAGCTTAAGCTGTTTGGTGCCGTAAAAAACTCTTATCCCCGGGAAAGTGATCGCTTTGCCCTCGTAGTTAACGCTCTCAGGTACTCCGTAAACCAGTATCTCAAGCGGTACCTTATCTGCGCTCGCGTACATGGCCTTGATATCAGCATTTTCCGGAAGATCAAGGTCTCCCCAGTCAAGGGATTCATCCAGCTTCCAGCCTGCGTAGAGCACGGTGTCACGCCTTAAGGTATCCTTTGTAAAATCCCATTCATAATTGCAGTTCTCATCCTTGTACCAGCCGGTGAAGATATAGTCCTGTCTCACGGGATCAGCGGGCTTTTTGATCAAAGTGTTGTACACTGCAGTTATGCTGCTGACGCTGCTGCCGCCCATACTGTCGAAGGTCATGGTGTAGCTCTGGATCTTCCAGATGGCGTAGAGAACGTCGTTATCCTGGGTGAGGGTGTACTTATCTCCCGGCATGTAGGATTGGCCGGTTCCGTCGGCCTTGGTGTTCCACTCTACAAAAGTATGACCCGCGTTGTTATAGCTGCAATTAGCTACGGTAACTTCTGTTCCTTGATAGCCCTTGGTAACTGACATGCTACCGCGCCCACCGTTGGCTTCATATTTGAGGCTGTCGGCGATGCGATAGTAGTCTCCGAACCAAAAATCAAAATCTACATATGTACTTCCCACCATGCCCGAAGGGAAGCTGAAACTACTGGTAACCTGCCAGGTCTCAAGCCTTCCCTCGTAGGAGGTGCCATATTCGCCATCAAGATTTTTGACAAAATTGGCCATCCAGATGTAGGTCGTTTTCGGGATTTGGGAAAGAACCATGTCTTTTTCAAGCATGTCCCTATTGGCGTATATTCCTGGAAGGAAGCCGCTGTTTTTAATAGTAGTGCAAAAACGGTTGACGATTGCAGTGTGCTGCTCTGCTGAAAGCCCAGCTTTCTGAAGTCTTCCGGGGTCTTTACTATATTCGTAATCTATGTATATAGGCAAAGTGATAGCACTTTTGAAATCTTTGATCTTGTTTAGACAGTAATTAGCTTCCTCAACGGCCTCATCTTCCGTTATAGCCTGTGAATAGATGTATACGCCAACCTTAAGTCCTGCTGCCGCTGCATTCTTTGCATTGTTTACAAAGCATTCATCGTCGATAAGCGTTCCTGCAGATCCGTATCCTCTGGCACCTGCCCTTACAATAACGAAGTCAATGCCAAATTCCTTTTTCATACGGGCAAAGTTATCTTTAGTAATGTTCTTCTGATACTTTGAGATGTCTATACCATAGCGAATGCCAACTCTTTTGCTGTCATCATCGGTCTTGTAATACTTGGGATATCTGACCCTGAGCTGCGGATGGAGCTTGAATACATGTGGATCGGGATTCTGCGCCTCAAGGAAAGTGAATTCCTCCTCATCAAGAGGTGAAATGGGAACAATTGTCTGATCCTCTTCTATTGGAAAGTATTTAAGAAGTTCCGGATCCTCAGAATCGTAGAACCAGGTGTCGCCGTTTTCATCAACGGATATGTAGTTGCCGTCTTCCTTTTTGGTGAGGTTATAACGCTCAAGCCAAGCGGATTCCCGGTCCGTGTCAATGGTCGCTCTGTCTTCAACCGCCTCTTCTACCGGCTCTTCCCCCACTTCCTCTGTGGTTACTTCATCCGATTCTTCCAACATTTCTTCGGAGTAGTCTTCTGTACTCTCTTCAAAAGAAGCAGTTTCAACTCCATCTTCCTCAATATCCACTGATTCCTCCAACGCTATCTCCTCAGAAAAATCAGTGTATTCTCCCTCTGATGCACTTACAGGGATTCCCGTAAACAGCATCATGCAGCTGAGTAATGCTGCGCATAATCTCTTTTTCATCATTTCTCCTTCTCCCCAAACTCCCTCTGTATCTTCCTTATCTGCTCCACGATCCCCTTCTCCTCATCGAAGAATTCCACGTATCCCTGCAGGGAACGGGCCTTCTGCTGG
This sequence comes from Butyrivibrio sp. AE3009, assembly GCF_000420845.1. GTDB lineage: Bacteria > Bacillota > Clostridia > Lachnospirales > Lachnospiraceae > Butyrivibrio. The sequence goes on from NZ_ATVS01000009.1 coordinate 29,404, forward strand.
AGGGTCTTGGAGCGGCTCCACACCAGGATGGCGGCTTTGCCTTTGCCATTTTTGGCTTCCTGGATGAGGTTGGCGGCGGCGCTGTTGCCATCGAAGGCAACGACCATGGAAGGGCGCCTTTCGAAGATCTCGTAGTTGAAGCTCTTGTAGATGCCCATGCCCTCAGTCTCTGTGGAAACTCTTATTTTAACGCCGCTATTCTTTAGCCGGTCAATCTCTTTGGCGGTCACGGCCGCAGGAACAACGCTGTAGATCTTGAATCCTTTTTTATTATTATCAAGCATATACTTCTCATAGCCTGAGAGCTTGTGCCCTATGACAAAAAAGACCTCCTCGGGATCCAGGAACTTCATCAGCTCCTTCATCTGTTTGATGCCCTCCTGTGTCACACGGGTAGCACGCTTCTCAGTATTAAAGCTTCCTCCCAGCAAAATAACCGGGAATCTATCCCAGGACAGCTCCTCAATCTCTTCCTTGAGCTCTCTGTTGGCGTCGAACCTTGGAACACTCTTAGTATTGCCACGGGATATCTTAACAGTCTGCATCTTCTCAAGAAGAACTTCCTCCATATCCCTTTCGCCGAGCATCTCCGTGTAAGCTGCTTTCTTGGTAGAATACGCAGCCCTGCTGTATTCTATGATGCTCTCCTCGTTTTCCTTCATAAGACGAAGGTCCTTCTCAGACAGCTCCAGCATCCTCTCCAACGACAGTTCCTCATCAATTGAATTGGTTCCGTAGAGAGCCGCACCATCTGAGCCCTGCACGCACTTTATGCCCTGTTTCAGGTACTGCCGCAGGGGGTGCTTATCCAGAGAATTCAGGTTATTTAATCTTACGTTACTGGTTATCTGGAACTCCAGCACCACATTGTTCTCTTTTAACATCTTAAGGACTTCTTTGCCCTTCAGAGACCTTAAGGAGTAGGTGTACAGACCATGTCCCAGTCTCATTCTCGGCATCTGCTGCCCCGGCGCAAGGAAATCCCGTACACACTGAATGCTGCCCAGAATATTGTCCTTGTAACTGTCATTCTCTCCGGCGTGAACTCTGATGACAAAGGAAGGATCGTCCTTTGCGATCTTCACCAGCTCCTTGAAAACAGGTCTCAGAGTGCTGATATCATTAATCTCCTCGCCGACAAAATCGCAGCCCGCCACATACGGATCAAGAGCTGTGGCCTTCAGAACTGCCAGGTTCTGCTCCAGATAATCCGCCGGTGTCACCGCATCTTTGATAATTGTAAGAGGGATCCTTCGCATCGCAGCCAGGAAGCGGATCATGACACCCGTCTCCTGATAGATCCTTGGCATGACCTCATGGACCTGCCGCAGCATTTCGATGGATTCATATTTTTTTACCAGAGTGGTATCACTTATCTCGGCGTAGCAGACTCCCTGACGCTTGTAGTAACGTGCGATCCACAGGAGCTTGTCCTGGAAAATAGTATTATTGCAATAATCCGGATTCTCCCTGTCTATCAGCATCTGCTTGAGGTAGCGCTTAACGTCCTCGTCGGGGATCTGGTCCACGTTATGGAGCCTTATCTTCTCATCGCTCTCTTTTCCTTTGCAAAAGACATATCGATAGAGGTAGACCTTCTCAAGGTTGGTAAAAACGGCCTGTCCATCCTTGATAACAGCCAGCGAACCACGGATCTTGACTATGTTCATTTCCGCATTTCCGAGGTTATTGAGGATCAGGTCTGCAAAATTGATATATGTGTTGTCATTGATCTTGCGGTCTAGGTATTTGCCGGTAAGCTCTGATGTAATGAACTGCTTGGCAACCTTGGATCTCTGGGCATTTACCCGGATCCACTGCTCTTCGGTTAGCTGCAGCTCTAACTTTTTGACATAATACAGGGGATATCTTATCTGATGGCAGATTCCCAGGGCAATCAGCATATCGCCTGTGAGATTGCCGTTCATATGGGTGTGGAGATCTGCGCGGAATTTCAATTCTTTTTTTACAAAGGTCTTAAAAACAGTCTTATCAAGGCCTAAGCGATAATCCTTGGTCTGGCTCATGAGAGTCTTGGAAATAGCCGGGATCGCAGCCTTCATCTCAACACGGGCGTCGGGATATATCCTTGCAACTTCGATGTCACCAAGGCTGAAGATATAGCTCTCATGGTTCTGCGCATCAATAAAACAAGGAACCTCGCCTCTTATCACCAGCATTCCGTTCTCGTCATGGGAGAGGGGCAGCCGCACGATTGCTGCGAGATTCCTTATAAGATTGCCTGTGCCGTGGTTGGGCGTGGACAGAACGTAGAGCATTCTGTCCAGGTCCTTGTACAGGCTCACAATAATGTCTTTTTCATTATCCAGGAAAAAGGCTGTGAAATAGGTCATATTGTCACCTCTGTTTTATAAAACCAAGTGCAGCAGTCTCGTTGCCATATTGAAATATACCAGCAGCGAAAGTGCATCAACGATTGTCGTGATCATAGGTGATGCCATAACAGCCGGGTCAAAACCCGCCTTGGAAGCCAGCATGGGAAGGCAACAGCCCACCAGCTTGGCAATAAGTACTACGATAAGAAGGGTCAGGCATACAACAGCCGCAACAGGGACTGAGAGCTTATCCAAAAGAAGCAGCTTAACAAAGCTTGCGGATGCAAGGGTCAGACCACAGAGAAACGCTACCCTCAGTTCCTTCCATATGATCTTAAAAATGTCGTCAAACTCGATCTCTTTTAGCGAAAGTCCACGAATGATGGATACGCTGGCCTGGGAACCCGCATTACCGCCTGTGTCCATCAGCATTGGAATATATGCTGTCAGAACAACGTAGGCTGCAAGGGCTTCCTGGAAGCCGGTGATGATGGCGCCGGTAAAGGTGGCACTGATCATCAAAAGAAGGAGCCAGGGCATTCTGTTTTTGTAAGTTTCAAATATACCAACCTTGGGATAGGGCTTGTCAGAAGGCATGATAGCTGCCATCTTCTCGATATCCTCAGTGGCCTCTTCTTCCAGAATGTCCACTACGTCATCGATGGTGATGATACCGACCATTCTGGTCTCGTTGTCAACAACGGGCATGGCGGTAAAGCCGTATTTCTGGAACATTCTGGCCGCTTCTTCCTGGTCGGTCATGGTGTTGATGCTGATGACGTTGGTGTTCATTATGTCTCCGATGGTGTCATCGGGATTCATTATCAGCAGGTATCTGAGGGCAACTGTGCCCACAAGGATCTTTTGTCTGGTTACGACGTAGCAGATATTGATGGTCTCAGAATCCACACCCTTTTGTCTGATGCGCTCAATGGCGTCGTTAACGGTCATGTCCTCACGCAGGTCCACGTACTCCACGGTCATGATACTTCCGGCGGAGTCCTCAGGGTAACGCAAAAGATGGTTAATATCAGCTCTGGTCTCAGGGCTGGCATTAGCCAGAATACGCTTAACGACGTTGGCGGGCATCTCTTCCAGAAGGTCCGTAGCATCGTCGGCCATCAGATTGTCGATAATATTGGATGCTTCACGATCTGACAGTGATCGAATGATGTACTGCTGTGCATCGAGTTCCAGATCGGCAAAAACATCTGCTGCCATGTCCTTGGGCAGGATCCTGAACATTTTAAGGGAATCCTCATTTTCCATCTCACCCATTGCAGCCGCGATATCGGCTGTGTTCATCTCTGAGATGGTCTGACGGAGCAGTGTGTATTGCCTGCTAGAGAGAAGATCCTGTAAAACTTCAACGATTGTCTTTTCTTCTTCCATTTCCATGGTAATCTCCTTTGTATGTGGTTTTTATGGTACTTCGACCGGGAGCAGGATCACTGCCGCATTTATGTGTATCCGACTTCATTAAAAACCACCACCTTTCATTCGAGATTACATGAAAATCGCATTTCCATGCACTATAATGATAGCACAGTGGGGTGGGTTGTGCAAAAGTAATATTGGGGATAAATAGGCCCGAGTTAAATATGGATTTATATTTATTCCTTTCATTGATAACATGTTGAAAATTGGGGTATCATTGTAGCAGAATACTTTTTGCAGGAGGCGGTTATGCCAAAGGGAACAAATCAGAAACTCAAGCTCTATTATCTTGCCAAGATTCTTGTTCAGAAGACGGACGACACTCATTACCTTACTATGCCTGAGATTCGTAAGCTTCTCGAAGAATACGATGTTACTGCGGACAGGAAGAGTCTATATGACGATATGGAAGCGCTGAGGGTTCTTGGCATTGATGTTATAGGCGAGCAGCGGGGCCGCAACTACTACTACCATGTGGGAGGCAAGCACTTCGAGCTGGCAGAATTAAAGCTCCTGGTGGATGCCATCCAGTCCTCCAAGTTCATAACCGAGCGCAAGTCCTCGGATCTGATCAAAAAGCTCACAGCCCTTGCCAGTGAGCATGAAGCAGCGCAGCTGAAGCGCCAGGTTGTGGTTCAGGGCCGCGTCAAGACCATGAACGAGAGTATCTACTATCTGGTGGACGAGATTCACACAGCCATGATGAGTAACAAGCGCATCACCTTCGAATACCTGACCTGGAATCTGGAAAAAAAGATGGTTCCAAGAAAGGAAGGCCTCTACGAGGAAAGCCCCTGGGCTCTTACCTGGGATGATGAGAATTATTACCTCATAAGCTACGACACCCCCCAGCAGAAGATCAAATTTTTCCGCGTGGACAAAATAAGAAACATCACAATAACAGATAAAAGGCGTGAAGGCCGCGAAGAATTTGAGCAGTACGACATGGCCGCCTGGGCAAGAATGAATTTCGGAATGTTCGGCGGCAAAGAAACTATGGTGAAGATTGCCTTCAACAACAGCTTTGTCGGCATCATGATAGACCGCTTTGGCAAAGATATGCCCATTCGCCCCTCCAAAAAAGATGGCTGGTCGGAAACCACCGTGGAAGTCGCCATCAGCGACCAGTTCTTTGGCTGGATTTTCTCCCTTGCCACCAATGTGGAAATACTGGAGCCTGCAGATGTCAGGCAGCGGTATAAAACAGAGATTGCAAATCTGATGAAGATGTATAAATGATTATTCTTAACAGCATAAAAGATCTGGATTATGAATCTGCAGCACAGAATATATTGGAAAAAAGCCCGAGGCTTCTCAATGAAGTCTCGAGCTTTTCTTTTTTATAATTCAAATTATTTAACCCATCTTGTGTGTGCATTCTTTACTTCAGGAAGCTCTTTAACGCTTTCGCAGATGCTCTGAAGCTTCTCGTATGAACCATCTTCTACAGTGAACACATAATAGCATCCATATGGGCGATACTCTGCAGTAGCATTTGCCACATTCTCAACATTAGCAACTGCACTGCTGTCAAGATCAACATACTCGTTGAACTCTACAACAAATACATTATTTGTATCATGCTCGATGTTTGCCTCAGCAAAACTCTGGTGTCCTGTGATTGCCATAACCATTCCAACAAGTACTGATGTAAAAGTAATAACTAAAGCTTTCATTTCTTATCTCCGTATAAACTAAATCTAAAAAATTTATTAACTGTTTCCGACAAGTGACAATATATCAGATACGCTTATACTTGTAAATACAAAATCCGAAAAAACAATAATTCATTAACGGCGTATAGAAATGAAATAAAATACATCCAGAGCCCATCTGCTTTGCAGCGATTTTTGCGCAATCTCAGACACAAAGAATTCACATTTTACCCGATCAAAAAAGATTGTTGCGAGACGCAAAGTAGAGTGCGTACATATGACTCCGTCACCTTTCATTAGCCAATACACAGATGAGAGGCAGACAACATAAAAAATACTTGTTTTATGTTGTCTGCCTCTCATCGTCCTGCTATTAAAGTGCCTCGTGGCATGTACGTGCGATAACGTCGAGCTGCTGCTCCTTAGTAAGGTTGATGAACTTAACAGCATAACCTGATACACGGATTGTGAAGTTAGCGTACTCAGGCTTCTCAGGATGCTCCATCGCATCGATGAGCTTCTCCTTACCAAATACGTTAACGTTGAGGTGGTGTGAGCCCTGGTTGAAGTATCCGTCAAGGACGTTAACCAGCTTGTTTGCTCTCTCCTCGTCGTCGTGACCAAGAGCGTTAGGATTCATTGTCTGTGTATTTGAAATTCCATCGAGAGCGTACTCGTAAGGAATCTTAGCAACAGAGTTAAGTGAAGCAAGAAGTCCGTTCTTCTCTGCACCGTAGGAAGGTGATGCACCGGGTGCAAATGAAGCGAATGCAGGTCTTCCGTCAGGTGTAGCACCTGTAGCCTTACCATAAACAACGTTAGATGTGATTGTAAGGATAGATGTTGTAGGCTCGGAATCACGGTATGTGTGGTGCTTCTCGATCTTCTTCATGAAGGTCTTAAGGAGCCATACAGCGATCTCGTCTGCTCTCTCATCATCGTTACCGTATCTTGGGAAGTCTCCCTCTACCTTGTAGTCGATAACAAGGCCTGACTCGTCACGAACGGTAGAAACCTTAGCATACTTGATAGCTGAAAGTGAATCTACAACGTGTGAGAAGCCTGCGATACCTGTAGCGAAGGTACGTCTTACGTTTGTATCGATAAGAGCCATCTCAGCTGCTTCGTAGTAGTACTTGTCGTGCATGTACTGGATGAGGTTGAGGATGTTTACATAGAGTCCTGCAAGCCAATCCATCATGATGTCGTACTTGTGCATTACTTCGTTATAATCAAGAACTTCTGAAGTGATAGGAGCCATCTCAGGACCTACCTGCATGTGCTTGCCGTCCTTTGTAAGGAACTTCTCATCCTTACCGCCGTTGATAGCGTAAAGAAGGCACTTAGCAAGGTTAGCTCTTGCTCCGAAGAACTGCATTTCCTTACCTGTCTGTGTAGCGGATACGCAGCAGCAGATGCTGTAGTCATCGCCCCAGATAGGTCTCATAACATCGTCGTTCTCGTACTGAATTGAAGATGTTGTAACAGAGATCTTAGCAGCATACTTCTTGAAAGTAGCAGGGAGCTTGGATGTGTAGAGCACTGTAAGGTTAGGCTCAGGTGAAGGTCCCATGTTCTCAAGAGTATGAAGGAATCTGAAGTCGTTCTTAGTAACCATGTGACGGCCGTCCATACCAAGACCGCCAACCTCAAGTGTAGCCCAAACGGGATCGCCTGAGAAAAGGTTGTTGTATGAAGGAATACGAGCGAACTTAACCATTCTGAACTTCATTGTCATGTGGTCGATAAGCTCCTGAGCTTCCTTCTCAGTAAGAGTACCCTCACGAAGGTCTCTCTCAATATAGATATCAAGGAATGTTGAAACACGTCCAACTGACATTGCAGCACCGTTCTGTGTCTTGATAGCTGCAAGGTATCCGAAGTAGAGCCACTGAACTGCCTCTCTTGCATTCTTAGCAGGCTGTGAGATATCGAAGCCGTATACAGCTGCCATCTCCTTCATGCCCTTAAGTGCTCTAACCTGCTCGGAGATCTCCTCTCTCTGACGGATGATGTGATCAAGCATTGTTCCGTCGCCGCAGTTGTTGTAATCTTCCTGCTTCTTCTGGATAAGGAAGTCGATACCGTACAGAGCAACTCTTCTGTAGTCGCCTACGATACGTCCACGTCCGTATGTATCAGGAAGACCTGTTACGATGTGGCTGTGTCTTGCAGCTCTCATCTCAGGTGTGTATGCATCAAATACTGCCTGGTTGTGAGTCTTGTGGTACTCTGTGAAGATCTTGTGGAACTTCTCGTTTACCTTGTAGCCGTATGTCTCAGCAGCTTCCTCAGCCATCTTGATTCCGCCGTAAGGCATGAATGCTCTCTTAAGGGGCTTGTCTGTCTGAAGACCTACTACAGTCTCAAGATCCTTCATAGACTCATCGATATATCCGGGGCCATAAGCTGTGAGGCTTGAAACAACCTCTGTCTCGCACTCAAGAACGCCGCCCTTCTCACGCTCTTCTTTCTGGAGCTCCTGAAGTCTTCCCCAAAGCTTATCTGTAGCTTCTGTGGGATCTGCTAAAAAGCTCTCGTCTCCGTCATAGGGTGTGTAGTTATTCTGGATGAAATCACGTACATTTACGTCATCCAGCCAGTGGCTTCCTTTAAAGCCTCTCCATGCTTCTTTCATAATATTCTCCTTCTTAAAAAACAAAGTGCTTGTTAAAGTTTTATCACTTATTTTTCCGAAGGTTATCTTATCAAAGCGACATTATGTAAACATTGATTGTAATCAAGTTTATGTTTGTTCACAAAATGGTCACAATATTTTTTTAAATTAGTAGAGTCTTTTTTTGACAAAGGAGAGAATAAATGTATCAGTATCTTGAAGATAATAATTCTGATTCAAACCCAATAGCATTTGAAACTCAGGATAATCCGCAGCCTCCCGTGCAATTTGACACAGAAGCTGCGCTGAAAGACCGCAACGATCGTCTTCGCGGCGAGTTTCTTTTAGAGGAGAGCAATCCGAACATCAAGCGTGAGTATCTTGAGTCAGATATAGATTCCGACATCAGACAACAGCTGGCCAAACAGGAAGAATACGCAGACGCAGCGAATCCTTTTTCCAAGAATAGCGACGACAGCAGACACACTTCTCGTAGCCAAAGGAAACAAGGCCCCTTCATGATTTCCATACTAAAGGTGTCGGCTGTATTTTTAGTGGTATTCTCACTGATCGCCGGCTATGCCCGTTTCTCGAGTCGTCCCGATGTCACCGACAAGCAGCACCCCTTCACTGTGACAACCCTGTCACAGGATGCGGATCTTGTAGATTCCTGCAATATAGATTTTTACGACTTTTACCTTACAAGCGACGGCGATCTGTACATGTACGACACCCGCTTCAACGAGACCTATCTTGCAGATAACAATATTACCGCCATCTACTATAACGAAAACTTCAGCGATGCCCATTTTATCTACGCCACCAAAGAAAACGGAAGCCGAACCGGTATCGTCAAGATCACCACTTCAAAGGAGTATCAGACACTCCTTTTAGGTGAGCATTACCCCCAGATGGTTTCCTCCGACGGCAGATTTCTTTTTTACAGCGACAGACAAAACGGCGGCATGCTCTATGTTTACGACAATTATTCAGAGACAAGCTTCAAGGTAAGTCATCTCAAGGATTCTTGTGTAATTGCCTCCAACAAAAAAGGTGATGCCGTCCTTATAAGGGACAACATCACCGGTGATATCTATGGCTGGAACGAAGCCGATTACAGAGATGATAAAGACCTCGAATATATCTGCAGCGGCAAAACCGAGTACACCATAAACTATGATTCTGATACCGCTATCACCATCAGCTTCAAGGATAAAAACGGAATGCAGCGTGTTGCGGTGTCACATGACAAGATTTACACGTGGGTGTATAAGAATTCAAGAGGATAAATTCGCTTCTCTGGAACGCTTGACCAGATGCTCTATTTGAATACATTGAATTATTGTTGAATAAATCTTACTATCAAATTCTTTATTGCTCTTGCAATAAACCCAATCATTTAAGACGTCAAAGTCAAGATAGTCAGACCAGTAATCCCGATCAAGCCATTCAAGATACTCTTTCCTGCTATTAATTGTTTCCTCTTTTAAACCGCCGTCTTCTTTCTCATTCTTTTTATTCATGACAGTGTTTTTCATGCTGATGCTCTCTTTAGACTTCAGCCAGTACAAGGACTCTGGCATAATATCCTTGAAAGCCTCTCTGAAAATATATCGATTATAGTACCAGTTATGGTATAAATACCTGGGAATGCCCAGTGCAAAATCAATTACTCTATAGTCAAGATATGGTGTCAAATATCTTATACCGGTACAACTCCCGTAGAAAGCCAAAACATCGAGTCTGTTTCTGCTGCCTCCTTGCCTAATATACCTAACAGGGTCGTATGCAAAATATAATAAAGGTAAAGCTTTTGTTTTATTTTTCTCAGCAAACTCAGGCTTCATAACAGGGTTAGCACCCGCATCCACATGGAAAAAAGGCTTTAACAACTTTTCTCTGGCATATTTTAAATTATCTCTAATAAGCCCAATGGTCTTAATAAGTCTGTATTTCGAAACACTACTCCTTGAATACATCAGTCGCAAATAATGATAGTACTCATGATAGTGCAGCATTTCATATGGATTTGCCCTGTGACTAACGCCTTCATCACCTCCGTGACCGGTAAAAACAAATTTAACACCTTGATTCCTCATAAATGAAGCAGTCTCATAGATTTGGGCTGTATTCATATAGTGTGGAAATGCATATTTTATATAATAATAGGTATTTTTATATTTTCCTTCAGTATCCAAAAAGAAACGTTGATTAAGAGTCTCGTCCCCGTCAATCTGTATTTTCAGCCCCCCATAGTTACATTCTATTCCTGCCTTTTCACATACATCTTTTATTACAAGGCGCTCATCCTTTTCCACTATAGGTAGATAATCTTCCCCAGGAGTCCAGGAATAATACACGCAGTCTTTTCTCAATCCTGCCAAAAGCAGATCAATCACGCTTGAATCTAAGCCCCCTGACAATTCCGCTCCAATTCGAAATGATGATGCTCTTGCTCTAATAGCAACAGCATTCTCTACTAACTTCCTAAGTTCACGAGTATACTCTGTCCTATTCTTACAGCGAATCTTTTTTTCTCCGGGAATCCAATAGTAGCCTTCGTTACATGTTATTTTAGAATCAGAAAAATCAAACTTTACATAACCACCGGGAGACACACATTTGATTCTACGATATTCAGTATTTGTTGCTGAATGCTCAGATGCACCTATCATCGCATAATACAATAGTTCTTCATTAACTGAAACATCTGTATCCTCTACAGAAGTAATGCCTCTGATATCCGTAGAAAAAATCACTCTCTTATCATCCTGATAGTAAAAAAGTGGCCTGATTCCCATGTGATCTCTAAACAGCACAAGTTGCTTTCCAAAATCATCCCAAATGGCTCCTGCGAAATCTCCATTTATGTCTTTTAAGCCTTGAATCCCTTTTTCTTTTATTGTACAAAAAATATAATCATGGTCAGATTGTTCTGTTTCATTCTCTGAAAATACAAATGCATCAATGGCTCCTAGCATGCTTCCGTTCTTCATTAGATAATTATCAGCATTTGAATCCTTTTCTCTCAAACGCTCAGGCTTGATTCCCAAAAGAAAGGTCTCTGTAACAGTCCTTTGATTCTCCAAATCACCGTACAGACCATTCCACTTAGTCAATCCAATGTAATTAGTTTGTTCGATTTTATTTTTTGAAACTACACCATATATTCCACTCATAATTCACCATGAACCACTTCAAAATCTCATTATTATACTAACTGACATATACAAAAATAAGAGCTCATCAAATGTCTTTGATGAGCTCTTTAACACCAATTTAAGACGACTGAATTATGATAACTTATCAGTAAACTCTTCTTCCTCAGGAGTTGATTCTGTACCCTTTTCTTCCTGGCCCTTATCGCCTTTAGGAGTATGGTCATGTGTGCCCCCATACCATGTGCAACTCTCGTGATCATCGCACCAGAATCCTCCAGCAGTCTCTGTAAGGTTTAATTCTGCAAGTTCAGGTGTGTTCCATTTCTTCATTATAACTCTCCTCCGTTTTCTGTATTTTTAGTATATTCTTTAGGATATTTCATATTCTATCGAACTGCTATTCATAGGTCAATAATTCTTTCATCATTGTTACATATAGCCCCTCCCAAAGCCTTGAATTGTCTGAGTTTTATAGGTTCATTTAATCTATAATTTATACATTTTTGTTATTTGTCAAAAACTATCTATTTGGATTGCTTTTTGTCTGATTATTTTATACCAAACAGAACCGTCCCCATTGGTATAAAATCACCCACACAGGTGTATCTTCCTTTATCTATCCCCTATAGCCTTTTTTATTGTTGGCCTGGAAACACCGGTAAGTCGTTCAATTTGTCTAAGTGTCACGCCTCTGCCATGAATTTTTTTCAACACATCAAAGCGTTCGTTCTTGTCCATGGATTTTAGTCCCTTTTGATTTTTATCTTCAGGCACATATTCCCTTACTATTTCTTCGGCCCAGGTATCATCATGCTTTTCATCGTACTCCATGCAGCTATCGTCATTCTCGGTTCCAATGAATTTTCGATAACGTTCCCCGTTATCTATATATTTTTTGACGTAGCTAAAGTCCATATACTCCGGCGGATTATAATAGTCCCAGTAACTACTCCATCCATACTTAGATGCGCTGCATATTCCAGCCTTCTGCGGATTATTCAAAATGTATCTGAAGACTGTAAAAAAATATCTGCCATCATCCACCGGCTCGCTCCTATACCTATCCTGAAACAGATGACCAACACGGTTGTACTTGGAATTGAAATAATAGGAATAGCTAACGCCTATCTTTTTCATCAAAACAGCTATAGCATCCTTTTCGCCTTTCAACAGTAGATGTACATGGTTATTCATCAGGCAGTATGCGCATATTTTTACTTCCGTATCCATACAATATTGACTGAGTCTTTTAAGATAATATCCATAATCCCTTGGATCCTCGAAAATTCGCTGTTTATTTATTCCTCGTGTGATGACGTGCATGTATCCGGAATAGCTTGCGGCACGTGGCTTTCGTGACATTATTTTCTCCTATGACTTATTAATGACTTTTTTGGAAATGTCCGGCTGAAATATCATTGCCGTGTCTGAAGGCTCAGAACTGAGCTCACGACTAGGGTAGCATAAACTGCCTGTCATGTAAACAGCTTTGGTGCAATCTTAAGAAAGCCTTAAGAAATTTATGTTTTGTCGCATTTTTATTTACATGATGCCAAAGCAATCTGCTCTTTTTGATTCTACGCAATGTTTTAGTTTGATATAATTACCATAGATTATCGGGCAAACTACATCAGCGGGACGTTTTTATACCAATGGGGACGGTTCTGTTTGGTATAGTTTGTGCATGTAATGATATGCAAAACTATACCAAACAGAACCGTCCCCATTGGTATAAAAACGCCCCGCTAGTATAGTACACGATAGTATAGTTACAGAAAGACGAGGAAATAATTATGATAAAAGGAGCAATCCATTCCATAGAGACTTTCGGTTCCGTTGACGGGCCGGGCATCAGATTTCTTGTATTCCTTAAGGGGTGCAAGCTTCGCTGCAAGTATTGCCACAACGCAGACACCTGGGATCCCAATTCCGAGGATATGAGAAGTGCCGATGAGCTGCTGGACTTCGCAGAAAGGTACAGAACCTATTGGGGAGAAGACGGTGGAATCACTGTCAGCGGCGGAGAGCCCCTGCTTCAGATTGATTTTCTTTTGGAATTCTTCAAGAAGGCAAAAGAAAAAGGCATAAACACCTGCATAGATACAGCGCTTCAGCCTTTTACAAAAGAGGAGCCCTTCTTTTCCAAATTCCAAGAGCTCATGAAATATACGGATTTGTTATTGGTTGATATCAAACACATCGACAGAGATGAGCATATTAAGCTCACAGGTCTTCCCAACGAGAATATCATCGAAGGCATGAAGTACCTCTCAGAGATTGACAAACCCATCTGGATCAGACACGTACTGGTTCCGGGCATTACCGACAACGACGAGTATCTTCACAAGACCAGAGCGTTCATCGAAACTCTCTCCAATGTAAAAAGAATTGATGTATTGCCCTATCACACCCTTGGCCAGCACAAGTTTGAAGCCCTAGGCATTCCCTACCAGCTGGAAGGCGTCAAATCCCCCACCGCCGACCGCGTCGAAAACGCCCGCAATATTCTAAACGGCAAATAATACACTATCTCCCTTCTATCCATGATTGCTATAGACCGGGAAAAAGGGAGATTATACTCTGCAAGCGCATCTTCTACCGGTGTCATAGCACAGGACAAGGTGCTCTGGGACAGAAAAGCGGCTTGTCCGTCCTCTATCACTGTGAGACGTATATCTCCCTCAGGGCGTCTCGGTCCAGTACTTTAATCTTGCCGTGGCCTGTGCGGGTGATAAGATTCATCTTCTCCATCTCCCTGAGCTTACGACTGACCGTCTCAGTCCTAAGGCTCACACTGGCAGCGATATCATCGAGCTTGAGCACGATGTCATCAGTGGCGCTTCGGTCCACTCTGTACATGAGGAATCCAGCAAGTCTAGCCATGGGATCCTTGGTAGACAGTAGCATGTTTCTCTCGTTGGCATCGTGAAGTTTTTTACTGAGAAGAATGATGGTATTCATGGCTGCAGTAGGGTCATTTACCACCTTGATGAAATCATCCCTGTGTATCTGACAGATGGATGCATTGGTAAGGCACACTGCAGAATAAGGATAAATACTGCCATCCAGGAACATTCCTTCCCAGATGATATCGTGGTCCGCAAGAATAGTAATGATCTGCTCTCTTCCAAGGGAGTCATAACGGCAGAGCTTGACTCTGCCTTTTCTTATGATACAGATGGAATCAACAGGGTCACCTTCTCTGAAGAGATAACTGTTCTTCTTGAGCGTCTCATGAACCGAGTGCTCCATAAGGCTCACCTGGGCGTTGACAGGAAGACCCTCGATAAGAGGCACGCTCTCTGTGCAGAAGCCGCCGCATTCCTCGCAGATATTAAGTCCTACAATACCCCTCTTCAAGGCATTGTTCTGACCTTCCGATGGCTTCTTATATATTCCGTTGTTTCTGATATTTTGATTTCTTTCGCTCATGATCTACTCCACAGATAGCAATAAGCCTGTGTTCTTGCGGCAAAAGGTTCTGTCTTAAGGAGCTGTCTTACCTGCTCCTTGGTATACCAGCCGGGCTCGATCTCTTCCAGAGTAGAGCTGCTCTTGGAAAAAGTCCCTGCGGCTCTTCCAACACAGCACACGTTCTTCTCATTGGAAAATCCCACAGCACTGTAGCTCTCTCCGATCCAGTCATCAATAGCCACAAGGTCAAGACCTGTCTCTTCCTTAAGCTCGCGCCTTGCGCTCTCCTCCGGAACTTCTCCGGGGTCGATAAGACCTGCCGGAAAATTGTAGACCCAGGCACCGGGAGCCATTCTGAATTCCCTGTTGATAAGGATCTTCTCTCCGGTCTCGTCATGCATGATCAGCACAACTGCGTCCACTTTCTTGTTATGTATATCCTCAAAGCCCTTGAGATTGGGATTTCTGCTGATTATCTCATAGACTTTGTCGATGTTGTCTTCTGTTTTGTAGTGAAGGTCATAGCGGGTGATAAAATGGCCCTGCTCCTTCTTTTCTAAGTATTCAAATCGCATACTATTCTCCATCATTACTCCGCGATATCGCATGACTCCTCTACGTTCTCGTCATGCTACGTCCACTCGGAAATCGATGTGCTCATAAATATCGCGCATCTTTTTTCCTCATGTCCGTTCAGTCATTTCATAAACACAACGCTTTGTGCACGCACAGCATTGTATTTACTCATTCCTTATATCGCTCATATTCAAATCGCATACTATTCTCCATCATTACTCCGCGATTTCGATAGACTTCTCTGCGTTCTCGTCACCCAAAAATCAACAAGCGCCGTACACAATCTGTCTGATTCCGCGGATAAAGTTATAATCACAACCGCCCTCAATCTGCTGCATATAGATCACGATCAGCTCCTCGGTGGGATCAACAAAGAAATAGGTGCCTGCCATTCCGTCCCATCCATATTCGCCAATACTGCCGTTTGAGCAGGCAGCGGAAGGATCCGTCAGAATCCTGAAATAGTTGCCGTATCCATAGCCAACACAGCTGTCCAGATCCAGCGCATCCTGCTGAAGAGGTGTGAGCTGTGGGCTTGTCATAAAGGCAAGGGTCTTCTTGCCGATAAGCTCTTTGCCGTGATAAGAGCCCTTGTTAAGTAGCATCTGGGCAAAATGCGTATAGTCGTTGATAGTTGAATACAGCCCTGCGCCGCCGCTCTCAAATAAAGGCTCCCTTGTGGGATGCTCCATGGACAGGCGTCTTCTGACATCATCCTCTGCTCTCACTGCCTTACCTGTCTTATCTCTTCTGTAGAGAACAGCTGCTCTGAAGGCCTTGCTGTCGTCAATCTTAAATCCTGTATCCTCCATGTTAAGAGGAGTAAATATCTCCTTTTTCAAAAACTCGGAATACTTCTGTCCTGTGATAACCTCCATCACCGCTGCCATAACATCCGCGGAATAACCGTATCTGAATCCGGTTCCCGGCTCGAAGGCAAGATAGCCTTCCGCCAGTTTGTTGCAGAAATCCACGTTGCTCTTAAGGATTCCCGACTGTCTCTGGGCCGTTGCTTCCTTCACAACCTTGCCCATAGATCTCTCTGCCTCACCGAAATCACCGGGATACACAATGCCGGAAGTCATGTTCAACAGATCTTTTATCAAAATAGGATTCTCCGCCTTCTTGATTCCCTCCGGAGAAGCAACCTTGCAATCCTTGAAGGCAGGCAGATAATCGGATACCTTGCTCATAAGGTCCAGCTCACCTCTCTCATAGAGCATCATGGCTGCCATGGCGGTGATGGGCTTAGTCATACTGAAAATCTTGTAGATGCTATCCTCCCTGTCGGGCTCAAGGTGATTCTCATAGACTCTTTTGCCCTTGTGTTCCACAACAAGAGCTGCGCCCTGGATTCTCCCGAGCTTCTGCTGAGCCTCCATATATGTAGTCAGTCTGCCAAGTTTCCTGATATTCATAAACAAATCCTTCCAATTTATTCTTGTAATACGCTCAAAAGCTGTGAGAACCCCGCAGAGTCTCACAGCCTTTTAATGACAATGTCTAACTGTGTCAATACTTAACCGCAGGCAATTCGTACTTTCTCTCATAGAATTCAACTGCCTTGTCGAAGTCCTCACGCTTGTCAGCCTTCAGCGCTTCAAGGTATCCGTGGGCATCATAGGCATCGTCGTTAACCTCAATGATACCAACCGCGATATTGCTGCAGTGATCGGCAATCCTCTCAAAATCTGTTCCGATGTCGCTAAGATCAAATCCCTGCTCGATGGTACATTTGCCTTTGCGAAGTCTTCTCACATGACGGCGCTTAACTTCCTTCTGTATTCCGTCGATGGTTTCCTCAAGGGGCTCAATTTCTTTGGCCACAACCATATCCAGATTCTCGAAGCTCTTAAGTGACAGCTCCACAATCTCCTGAACCGCTGCAGAAAATACACCCATCTCTATCTCTGCCTTAGGTGAGAACTTCCTCTTGTTGTCTGACATATTCCTGGCCTTCTGCATGATATTGAGGGCGTGGTCACTGATTCGCTCATAGTCGGTGATACAGTGCAAAAGAACTGAAAGTGTATGGCTGTCCTCCTCACCAAGGTGGTGGGAGTTGATCTTCATAAGATAAGTTCCCAGCTGATCCTCGTAGCGGTCAACCTTTCTCTCAAGATAGTCAACCTCATCCGCGATCTCTGGATCAAATTCATTGATAAGGCCGATTGCCTTAACCAGAGCATCCCTTGACATAGTAGCCATCTCAACCGCAGCCTGTCTTGCCTGCTGAAGAGCAAAGGGCGGGTTCTTTAAGAAGCGCTCGTCCAGAGTACGAATAGCCTCGTTCTCCTCCTGCTCCTTTTTCTCCTTCTCATCGATAGGAATAGTCTTAAGAGCCAATTTAACAAGGAGTCCTGCAAAAGGCAGCATAAGAGGTGTTGCCACAAGGTTGATGAGCGTATGGATTCCGGCGATACCAACCATTCCGCTCTGCTCCTCCATGAATGCAAAATGTACAAAGGAATTGACTGTATAGAAGATGATCATAAAGAGTGAAGCCTTGATGATATTGAAGTAAAGGTGCATCAGGGCTGTTCTCTTACCGTTCTTATTGGCACCAAGGGATGAAAGGATCGCTGTAATACAGGTTCCTACCTCTGCGCCCACAACCACGGGAATAGACATGCTGTATTTAACGCTGACTGATAATGAGAGAGCCTGCAGTACACCGATGGTTCCGGCAGAACTCTGAATTACCATGGTAAAGATTATACCAACCAGAAATCCGATTATTGGATTGGAAAAAGTTGTAAGGAAATCCACAAAGGAATCAACTTCCTTAAGAGGCGAAACAGCGCTGGACATGCTGCTCATACCAAACATAAGAACCGAGAAGCCAAGAAGAATGGTTCCGATATTCTTCTTTTTGTCGCTCTTGGCAAACATATAGAGACCGATACCGATTATCGCCAGGAAAGGCGTAAAGGATGCGGGCTTTAACAGATTGATCAAAAAGTTGTCACTGCTGATTGCGTTTAATGAAAGAAGCCATGCGGTAAAGGTTGTTCCGAGGTTGGCACCAAGGATAACGCTTACTGCCTGCTTGAGAGTCATGATACCTGAATTAACAAGACCAACAACCATTACGGTTGATGCAGATGATGACTGAACAAGAGCCGTTACACCGACTCCGAACAGATAGGCTATGATAGGATGCTCCGTAACCTTGGCAAGAACTGCCTCGAGCTTACCTCCGGCTGCCTTGGTGAGGCCTCCGCTCATAACATTCATTCCATAAAGAAACATGGCAAGACCGCCTACGAGTCCTGCGACCAAACTGAACATTTGAAGTGCTGTCATTTTTCCTCCGATAGGTATTCTCTCCTGAGGGGCTCCAGTGTCCCTTAGTACCTATATTCTTAAATCCTTCTCATTGCTACAGCTATATATTACAGTATTAAGCTAAAAATTACCATAAAGAAATGCTTTTTATGTCAAATGTTTAACCATTTTAATATATGTGCCATAGTTGCACTGACTAAGCTCCACCTTCTTGCCGTTGTAGGAATGTCCGTAAATATTCTCCTCCACCTCTACCTGCTCGCTGACTGCAAACCCCAGCTTGTTGCACAGATGGATGGACACCAGATTCTCCTTTTTAACCAGAGTCTGGACCTTATCGAACAAAAGAATGTCACGGCCGTAGTCAAGGATTGCTTTGCAAGCCTCGAAGGCATAGCCCTGCCTCTGAAACTGCGTTCCTATCAAAAAGCCCAGCTCAATGTCCTCAAATCCGTTCCTTACGGAATATCCCGCTCTTCCAATGATTCTGCCATCGATAAGCCTTACGATAGTCCACACGCCAAAGCCCATAAGGCCGTAGACCTTCTCAATGTAGTCCTTCTGATATCTCTTCTCATCCGCCGGATCATCGAAAAGTCCCTCCATATACCTGGTCATTTCCGGATCCGCGTAGATCTTGTAGAATTCATCAATATCTTCCAGGGTGGTCTCTCTGATAAGTAACCTCTCAGTCCTAAGAACCTCCCAGGGCTCCCCTGCGTATCTCTGATAGGTCTTAACAAAAGAGTCGAAATCTATCTCGGTAAGCTCTGAAAAAATGTATTTAAGGTCCTTAAACTTCTCATCCTTATTAAACTCATGCCACAGTCCGGTAATATAATATCCGCGGCCTTTTAGTTTCTCCGCCATACTGCCGCTGTCGCAGATAACCAGCATCTCTCCGGGCTCTCCGGGAATACTGATATTGGTCTCCTCATCTGCATATACCACAGATGCATCCACTTTGTTTTCTTTAATATATTCAATCGTCTCTCCAATCTGGGAAGTTATGATCTCACTGTCCATGAATTCACTTCTCAGAACAAAAACTACCGTTTTTAACACCATATCACCTCAAAAACAGAAACTTTCAAACTTAATTATAAGGCACAGGCATGTTTTTTTAAACAACAAAAAAACGCAGCCCGCATATTTACTGGTTTCCGGGCGCGTTCATAATTTGTTTACAATTAATTAAAAGCTTGTTTACTCAGAATCATCTTTTGGACATATAGGCTTGTTAATATAATATTGTCAGATGAGTTAAGACAATACCAAATAAAAAACTTTTTCATAATATGCCAGGTAAGGAAGCTTACCTGGCATCCTCCCTTTTTAGAGCAAATTTTATGGCATGTCGTTTCCGACATGCCATTTTCTAATCGCTAAAAGTCATCACTGTGCATTTCCCTGAAGAAACTTCTCAAGATCAGCTACTGCTGTCTCTTCGTCGCTTCCCTCAGCTATTACAGTTACTTCCTCACCTGTGTTGAGGTTAAGTGTCATCATTCCCATGATGCTCTTGGCGTTAACTTTTTTAGACTGAGCCTCGATGTGCATTGTACTCTCGTACTTGGATGCGAGCTGAACAAGCTCTGCAACAGGTCTTGCCTCAAGTCCTCTTGGTAACTTGATTTCGATAGATTTTGTGATCATAATTCCCCTCCTTGCCGGGCTTACACTGTGTAAGCTATAAACTGCAGGTATTTCAAACATTACAACGTATCAGAGCCTGATCTTCTCAGCCAGTTCGCTGAGCTTGCGGAGCCTGTGATTGACTCCCGATTTACCCACCGGCGGATCAAGATAGCCACCCAGTTCTCCAAGAGTTGATTCCGGGTGTTCCAGCCTTACTTCGGCCATCTCTCTGAGTCCGTCCGGAAGCTTGTTAAATCCGTAATGGTCTCTGATATAAGTGATATCCTCAATCTGCTTGGCGGCGGCATTAACAGTCTTGGCAATATTGGCCACGTCGCAGTTGACACGTCTATTGATGGAGTTGCGCATTTCCTTGACAATACGAAGATTCTCAAGATTCATGAGACTGACGGGAGCCTCCATAATATTCAGAAGATCTACAATTCCGGCACCTTCCTTAACATAAAGGACATGGTATTTCTTCCTCTGAACTATTCTGGCTTCTATATCAAAACTCTCGATCATCTGCTGAAGCGCCTTAGCCTGTCCCTCATAGTTACAGACAAACTCCAGATGATATCCCTTGTTTGGATCGCTTATGGAGCCGGTACACAAAAAGGCATCACGTAAAAAAGCCCTTTTACAACAGGAATTCCTGGTAACCATAGGGCTTGCCCCATTGTCAAATTCCCTGACCTTACGGTCGCCGTCAAGCATTCTGATGGCCCCAAGGACTGAGTCCAGTTCCTGCCTGTCAGTAAGAACAGGCCGATAAACTCTGCCCCCTTCCTTAATTTCAGGGATATTCTCCAAAAAGCTAGTTCTTATATTAAATGCTTTTTTTAATAATGTAAAGAACTTTCTGACTGCCAGCTCATTCTCATCCTGCAAAAACAGCGCAGCCACGCCGTTTTCGTCGGACTCCACATAACCCTCGCAGGTAATTATCGCAGCAATCTCAGCCAGCTGACAGTGCCTCGGTCCTCCGATCCTGGCAGCAAGTTCTTCTTTAACCTCTGCTGAAAAAGACATATATTTTTCCTACTTATTGTTCTTGATGTCCCTGTGAGCAAGCTTGATTCCGATATTGCCTCCGGACTCCCGAAGCCTGTCAAACAGCTCGTTGGCGATGGTTACGCTTCTGTGCTGTCCGCCGGTGCAGCCTATTCCCACAACCAGCTGGTACTTGCCCTCCTGAACGTAGCCGGGAATAAGGAATTTCAGCATATCCTCCAGCTTATCCAGGAATTGTCCGCACTCAGGGAAGCTCTTAACATAGTCCTGAACTCCCTTGTCATTGCCGGTCTGATGTTTCAGTTCATCAATATAGTAAGGATTAGGTAAAAATCTGACGTCAAAAACCAGATCCGCATCGGCAGGGATTCCGTACTTAAAGCCAAAGGAAAGTATTGTCACCATCAGCGAATTGTAGGCCTTATTCTTAACAAAAATTCGATCCAGCTCTTCCTTAAGCTCTCTTGTAAGAAGCTGCGTGGAATCGATGATGTAGTCAGCACGCTTTTTTACCTCGGAAAGAACAGCTCTCTCCTTATCAATTCCGTCTTCAATTCTGGCGCCAACATCATTTACATTCATAGGATGTACACGCCTCGTCTCCTTGTAGCGCTTGATGAGCACCTGGTCACTGGCATCCATGAAAAGAATCTCAACGGGGATTCCCCTGCGCTTAAGGGAGTCGATTATTCCCGGAACTTCTTCAAAGCTCTGTCCGGCTCTGGCATCTATGCCCAGAACCACCTTATTGATCTCATTGTCCGGCATGGTAATAAGATCGGCAAACTTCTCAATAAGGGATACCGGAATGTTGTCAACGCAGTAATAGCCTGCATCTTCAAGCATATGGATAGCTGTGGCCTTACCGCCGCCGCTCATTCCTGTAACAATTACGAATCTCATCTCAAGATCCTTTCTCTCTGACTGTAATTAAACAAATACGATTAAAAGTCTCCCAACATTATAACTTCCGGTTCGAGAGTAACTCCCGATTCCTTCAGAACCTTCTCTCTAACATCGCAGATAAGCCTGTATACATCTGTAGATGTGGCATCTCCCATATTTACTACGAAGCCGCAGTGCTTGTCTGAAACTCTCGCTCCGCCCACCTGATAGCCTCTAAGTCCCGCATCTTCGATAAGCTTGCCGGCAAAATAGCCCTCGGGACGCTTGAAGGTTGATCCTGCGCTTGGATACTCCAGTGGCTGCTTCTCTTTTCTCTTAAGAGCAAGTTCGTTCATGGTCGCAATAATCTGTTCGCTGTCGCCTTTTTCAAGAGAAAGAGTAGCTTCAAGAACAACGTAGCACTTATTCTTAATAGAGCTGGTTCTGTACCCGAACTCCATGGCCTCGTTGTCATAGGTCACGATATCTCCCTCCGGAGAAAGAAGTGTAACACTCTCTGTTATCATCTTCATCTCTCCGCCGTAGGCTCCCGCGTTCATGATCATGGCGCCACCTATGGTTCCGGGAATTCCTGCCGCAAATTCAAAGCCTGTCAGGGAATTCTCTCTGGCAACCGCCGCTATCTGTGAATTAAGGCAGCCTGCCTCGGCGACAATCTTGTTCTCACCCAAGGTTTCCAGCCCCTTAAGACCGGAGACAGATACGATCACTCCGTCATATCCCTTGTCGGAAACAAGGAGATTACTGCCATTCCCCAAGATGAAAAAAGGACTATTGCTCTCCTTAATAATCGTCATGGACCGTATAAGTTCGTCCCGTGAAGCCGGCCTTATAAATAAGCTTGCAGGCCCACCGGTTCTAAACGTGGTGTGCCTGCTCATGGGTTCATCTATTAATATATTTTCTTCCGAAAGTATCCCTCTAAGGGATGTAAGTAATTCTTCCTTCAAAAGATTGTTCTCCATCCAGTTAACAAAATAGCATTAGTACAGGAGCATCTTAGCTGCGCCGTATACGCCTGCATCATTTCCAAGCTTGGCAAGAGCGAATTTAGCATCTGCACAGCCCGGGAATACGTACTTCTTGAAGCTTGGCATAAGAAGGTCAAAGAGCATATCTCCTGCCTTGGATACGCCGCCGCCCAGTACTATGATCTCAGGGTTAACTACGCTGGCTGTGATGGCAATACCTTTTCCAAGGTAATAACCGTATCTCTCAGCGATCATGGTTGCTACTGCATCGCCCTTCTTGGCCGCATCAAAGATATCCTTGCACTCAAATGAACCGCCGCGAAGAACGCTGTCCTCTGTGGTCTCTGCAAGAACTCTCCTGGCGATTCTTACAGCTCCTGTTGCGCTTGCGTACTGCTCAAAGCAGCCATGGTTACCGCATCCGCAGGTATCAGGCTCATCATCCACAAGATGAATGTGTCCGATCTCTCCGCCTGAACCCTTGGCACCGTTAAGGATCTTGCCTTCGTTGATGATTCCGCCGCCGACACCGGTTCCCAGTGTTACAAGCAGCATATTGGCATATCCCTGTCCGCCGCCCTTCCAGGACTCTCCGAGAGCAGCAACGTTAGCATCGTTACCGGCCTTAACGGGAAGCTTAACCTTGGAGTGAAGCTCGTTGACAACGGCTCTGTTCTCCCATCCAAGGTTAACTGCCTGATAGCACAGTCCGTCAACATTAACCGCACCCGGAACACCGACACCTACACCTACGATATCTGAATCGTTGAGGTTCTTCTCATTAATCTTGCCTCTGATTGCTTCCGCAACATCAGTAAGAACCAGCTCTCCGCCATTGTCGGTCCTTGTGGGAACCTCCCAAAAATCTACCTTCTCACCGATCTCAGTCAGAAGACCGATCTTGGCGGTTGTGCCGCCGATGTCTGCTCCGAATACGTATCTTGCCATTTTGTGTTTCTCCTCTATGTTTAATTTAATAATTGATGTAATCTACTCCGTGATACCGCATGGCTCCGCTTACGCTCTCGCCGTGCTACATACATTCGGAATCCGCACTACCGCGCTACTTCCTCATGTATGTTCGGTCTTCAAGGTCATAACCTTCATTGTGCGAGCACATGAAGCTCATGACTTTGAATCCCTGTATCACTCATCATCTTCATCGTCTTCACTGCGACGACGCGCAAGGGAATTCTGAACGCGGTTGTAGAGCTCCTGAGCTGCGTTGTAGCCCATGGCTTTCTGTCTGTGGTTAACGGCTGCTGATTCGCAGATAACCGCCAGGTTACGTCCGGGTCTGATGGGAATTCTGTGGCATACCACCTTGTTGCCAAGATACTCGGTATACTCCTCCTCCAGACCAAGTCTGTCATATTCCTTATCCTTGTCCCAGTCCTCAAGCTTGATAACAAGGTCAATGGTCTGGGTCTCTCTTACACTTGATACACCGTAGAGAGTCTTAACGTCGATGATACCAACGCCTCGCATCTCGATGAAATGCTTGGTTATATCAGGAGCTGTACCGATAAGTGTCTCCTCGCTGACACGCCTGAGCTCAACAACGTCGTCCGATACAAGACGATGTCCTCTCTTGATAAGCTCTATGGCTGTCTCGGACTTACCGATTCCGCTCTCACCCGTGATAAGAACGCCAACACCGAAGATATCAACCAGAACTCCGTGGATTGAAATGCATGGAGCCAGTTTAACGTTAAGCCATCTGATTATCTCCGCCATAAATGCGGAAGTGGATTTCTTGGTAATAAGAACGGGAACTTTTTCCTGAGTCGCTATCTTAAGGAACAAAGGATCAGGAGTCAGTTCTCTGCAGAAAACAACACCGGGAATATCAAAGGAAAGAAATTCCCTGTACATCTCTTCCTTCTTTTCCTGAGGAAAAGATTCCATGTAGGTATACTCAACAAAACCGATTACCTGAAGTCTCGTGGCTTCAAAGTGCTCAAAATATCCTGCCAGCTGAAGGGCCGGTCTGTTGATATCCGGCTGTGAGATCCTGATCTTCTTGATGTCGAGCTCAGGTGTCAGGTTTTCAAGCTTCATTTTTTCAATAATAGTTTTAAGACTTACGCTTGCCATTATTATCCCCCTCTTCATTAGATAAAAATGTCTTCAAACAGCTAAATGATACCATAGTTATTACTGCACTTCAAATAAATACTGCCGCCACAAAGGACTATTGTTCAGTGGGATTAAAATAGTCAAAAATCTGCCTTGCGACCTTCTCATTAATATCAGGAACCTTGGCAAGTTCCTCAAAGGAAGCATTCTTAATATCTTCAATAGATTTAAAATGCCGCATCAGCGCCTTGCGCCTTGCAGGGCCGACTCCAGGTATATCATCCAATGAGCTCTTAACCTGAGCCTTGCTTCTAAGTGACCTGTGATATTCAATGGCAAATCTGTGGGCTTCATCCTGAATCCTGGTTATGAGCTTGAACCCCTCTGACCTGGTATCTATGGGAAGCTCCACATTGTTGAAATACAGTCCCCTGGTCCTGTGATTATCATCCTTGACCATTCCACAGACCGGAATGTTAATTCCAAGCTCCTCCAGAACCTGCAGGCAGATATTGACCTGACCTCTTCCACCGTCCATCAGGATCAGATCAGGAAACTTGGTAAAGCTGCCATACTGCGCATCTATGTCACGAACCTCCATGTCATGGCGCTCTTCTATTCCATGAAGAAGCCTTCTTGTCAGAACCTCATGCATGCAGGCGTAGTCATCAGGTCCTGCCACGGACTTGATCCTGAACTTTCTGTAGTCGCTCTTTTTGGGCTTGCCCTTCTCATAGACCACCATGGATCCGACGTTGGCAAAGCCGCTTATATTGGAGATATCGTAGGCCTCCATTCGGTTAAGGCCCTTGATGCCCAGGAGATTCTCAATCTCTTTTACCGCTCCGATAGTCCTGCCCTCCTCACGCTTGATCCTCTCCTTGTCCTTGGAAAGAACCAGCATGGCGTTCTGGGCCGCCAGCTCCATAAGTTTCTCCTTCTCCCCCCTCTCGGGAACGGTGATGTACACTCGGCTTCCTTTGCGCTGAGTAAGCCACTTCTCTATTATCTCCATGTCCTCGATGGGCTCGGGGAGCATGAGCTGTCTCGGAATAAAGGGCGTCCCTGCGTAAAACTGCTTGACGAAATTGAGCAGGATCTCTGCCTGAGGATTCTCAGACACATGTGTCATGTAAAAATGTTCTCGCCCGATCAGCCTTCCGTCTCGTACAAAAAATACCTGAACCACCGCATCCTTCTCGTCCGAAGCAATGGCCACAATATCCTTGTCCTCCATGGAAGAATCAGTCATCTTCTGCTTCTGGGCCACGACTTTGACGCTGTTTAGAAGATCTCTGTACTTGGCGGCAGATTCAAAATCAAGCTCCTCCGACGCTGCCTCCATCTTCTGTTCCAAGTCTTTTATTATTACCGCATAATTGCCGCTGAGGAAATCAAGGGCCTTGTCTATGCGCTCTCTGTACTCTTCCCTGGAGACATTCCCGGTACAGGGGCCGCAGCACTGCTTCATGTGATAGTTCAGGCAAGGCCTGTCCAGGCCGATGTCCCGTGGAAGGACTCTGTTACAGGTCCTAAGACCGTATATCTTATTTATGAGATCAATGGTATCCTTTACCGCAGCTGCGCTGGTGAAGGGCCCGAAATATCTGGATTTGTCTTTTTTCATAAGTCGGGAAAAAAGGACTCTTGGATACTCCTCCGATACGGTAACCTTGATATAGGGATAGGTCTTGTCATCTTTTAAAAGAGTGTTATAGCGAGGGCAGTGTTCCTTGATAAGGTTGTTCTCGAGTACCAGCGCCTCCAGCTCCGAGTCGGTTACGATATATTCAAAGCGTGCTATCTGCCTTACCATCTGGTCTATCTGCGGTCCGCGGCCGATGTTGGCACGAAAATAAGACCTGACGCGGTTGTGCAGATTAACAGCCTTACCCACATACATGATGGTGTCGTTCTCATCACGCATGATGTAGACCCCCGGCTCATTGGGGAGCTTTTTCAGTTCTTCTTTTACATCAAATTCACTCATAATGCTATTATATCTAAAAACGCAAGCTCCCGCTGAAATAATCGTCAGGAGTTTGCGTTTTTTCCTTTACATATTATCAGATATTACTTCTTATCGAAGTCCTCGGGAGCATGGGAAAATCTTCCGCCGCCGGTCTGCTCAGGCTTATCTGAATCATCAGTATTTTCCTTGCTATCGGCAAAGATTCCTTCGTTATAATCTATGCCTGTGGAACTCTCATAGGGAGCCTGAGATGTCTGCTCGGAAGTAGCTTCCTGCTCTTCCTCTGCCTTTTCCTCTTCGGCTTTCTTCTCTTCCTCAGCCTTCTTCTCACGCTTGTCGGGAACATTGGCTCCTACAAGGGCTGACTCCGCTCTTGTTGCGTAGATTCTCTTTTTCTTGGCTGCCTCCATCTCCTCTTCGGTTGGCTCTGTAAGACCTTCTGCCTCGCGGTAGATCTTCATGAATTCCTTGCCTGTGATGGTCTCTTTTTCAATAAGGAAGGCTGCGATCTTGTCCATGGTGTCGAGGTGTGCGCTGACAACCTTCTTGGACTCTTCATAGCACTCTGCAAGGAGCTTCTTAACCTCTTCATCGATGAGTGTTGCTGTCTCGTCACTGCACTCAAGGATCCTGTTGCCGTCCAGGTATCTGTTCTGGATTGATTCAAGCTGCATGAGACCGAATCTGTCGCTCATACCATACTGGGTGATCATTGCTCTTGCTATGGAAGTTGCCTTCTCGATATCGTTGGAAGCACCTGTGGTTACGGTGTTAAAGATAATCTCCTCCGCTGCACGTCCGCCAAGAAGTACCTTGATCTCCTCAAGGAGCTCGTCCTTGGTGTTGAGGTTCTTCTCATCATCAGGCACATGGAGAACATATCCAAGTGATCCCATGGTTCTGGGGACGATGGTGATCTTCTGTACTGGTTCTGTATTGGTAAGGACTGCGCTTACAAGGGCATGTCCAACTTCGTGATAGCTTACAAGCTTTCTCTCCTCTTTGCTGAGGACTGAATTCTTCTTCTCTTTACCTGCGATAACCTGCTCAAAGGCTTCCATAAGATCCTGCTGGCAAACATATTCTCTGCCTGCCTTTACCGCATTGATGGCCGCCTCGTTAATCATGTTGGCAAGATCTGAACCAACGGCTCCGCCTGTTGCAAGAGCGATTTCCTTAAGATCAACGGTCTCATCCATCTTAACATCCTTGGAATGAACCTTGAGGATGTCCTCTCTTCCCTTGAGATCGGGCTTATCAACGACGATACGCCTGTCGAAACGGCCGGGACGAAGAAGGGCCTTATCAAGGATCTCAGGTCTGTTGGTAGCTCCAAGAATAAGCACGCCCTTGGAGGAATCGAAGCCATCCATCTCAGACAGGAGCTGGTTAAGTGTCTGCTCACGCTCTTCGTTTCCGCCGCCGTACTTGTTGTCACGGCTTCTTCCGATGGCATCTATCTCGTCTATGAAAATGATACAAGGCGCATTTTTGCTGGCCTCGCTGAAAAGGTCTCTTACACGGCTGGCACCTACACCGACATAGAGCTCGATGAAATCAGAGCCTGCCAGTGAGTAAAAAGGTACATGGGCTTCACCCGCAACTGCTTTTGCAAGAAGTGTCTTACCTGTTCCGGGAGGTCCCACAAGAAGTGCTCCCTTGGGAAGCTTGGCGCCGATCTTGGCATACTTGGCAGGGTTATGAAGGAAGTCTACAACCTCCACCAGAGACTCTTTTGCCTCGTCCTCACCTGCTACATCCTTGAAGGTAACTCCGGTCTCTTTCTGCACATAAACCTTGGCGTTACTCTTACCGACGCTCAAAGGACCACCGCCCTTGCCCATCTTTCTGAAAATCATGGACAGGATGAACCACATCACAAGGATAGGTGCTACATATAATAAGATGAAGTTGATGATAACACCTGAATTGTCGGGAACTTCGCTACTGACGGTGACCTTCGCCTCTATCATTCGCTGTGTCAGATCTGAGTCACTCTCGGCACGGCCTGTATACTTAGTACTGTTGACATTTCCGAGATTCCAGATGGATATTCTTCCGTATTCCTCTGCATTCTCACCAAGCTCTGTCTCATCCAGAGCGTAGTTCTCAGGTTTGCCATTCTCCTTATTGAGCTTCTTGATCTCCTCCACGCTCTTCATGGTGATATTGATCCTGTCGGACTCAATGACGATATGGTCTACATAACCGCCTTCCGCATACTCTATGAACTTGGAGTAGGTGATTTCTTTGCTGGTATTTTCTGAGAAAGCTCTCAGGAAATAAGTCATAAGCAGCATTGTGATAAGCGCTGCCACTAAGAGAAGGATCAGATTCTGTCTTCTTGGTGATCCTGAACCGTCCCCTAAGGGATTGTTGTTCCTTTGATTGTTTTTATTATCCATTTTTTCTTTCCATTCCTCGCTAAATACTACTGTATAATATAATACGTTATGTGGTATGATGTCTACGTAGGTTTTGACGCATTAAACTTATATATTTCTACTCATCATATATTTTAAGTTACGCTATTATATCGCGTGCAATTAAATATTTCAACTATACATCACCTTTTTATTATAAAAGATTTATTAATAAATTTACAGTTTACGGTAGATTTTCCGAAGCATAAATAATATAATATGTCTTTGTTTTGATTCATAATTTCTATTTCTATTAACAATTATCTCGTCAATAATCAGGAGGAAAAAAGAAAATGGCTGTCAAGTATATCTTTGTTACAGGTGGAGTTGTGTCCGGATTGGGAAAGGGCATCACTGCCGCATCCCTTGGAAGACTTCTTAAGGCAAGAGGCTACAAGGTGACGATGCAGAAGTTTGATCCCTATATCAACATTGACCCCGGAACCATGAACCCTGTTCAGCACGGAGAAGTATTCGTGACCGAAGATGGTACTGAAACTGACCTTGACCTTGGACACTACGAAAGATTTATTGACGAGAATCTTGATAAAAACTCTAACGTTACAACCGGTAAGATTTACTGGTCCGTTCTTCAGAAGGAGCGTCGCGGCGACTACGGCGGACGCACCGTACAGGTTATCCCTCACATCACCAACGAGATAAAGGGCAAATTCTACAGAAACTTTACCGATGACGAGACCCGCATTGCCATCATTGAGGTTGGTGGAACCGTGGGAGATATTGAGTCACAGCCTTTCCTTGAGGCAATCCGTCAGTTCCAGCATGAAGTAGGACATGAGAATGCAATGCTTATCCTTGTTTCCCTTATTCCTTACCTTCGCTGCTCACAGGAGATCAAGACCAAACCCACACAGTCAGCAGTTAAGACCATGCAGGGAATGGGACTTCAGCCCGATGTCATCGTCTGCAGAAGTGAGATTGAACTTGAGCAGGATACCAAGGACAAGATTGCTCTTTTCTGTAACGTTCCCAGCAGTCACGTTCTTAACAACCTTGATCTTGAATACTTATATGAAGCTCCTCTTGCAATGGAAAAAGAGCACCTTGCTCAGGTTGCCTGCGAGTGCCTGAATCTGGATTGTCCAGAGCCCGATCTTACAGACTGGAAGGCAATGGTTGACACTCTGTATTCCCTGAAGCACGAAGTAAGAGTTGCTCTTGTAGGAAAGTATACACAGCTTCACGACGCTTATATCTCAGTTGTAGAAGCTCTTAAGCACGGCGGTATCTCCAATCAGACCGCAGTTGATATCAAGTGGGTTGATTCCGAAGAGGTTAATGAAGACAACGTTGCGGAGATTCTCTCCGATGTTGACGGTCTCATTGTTCCCGGTGGTTTCGGCGACCGCGGAATCGAAGGTATGATCACTTCCATCAAATATGCCCGCGAGAACAATCTTCCTTTCCTTGGCCTTTGCCTTGGAATGCAGCTTGCAATCGTAGAATTCGCAAGAGACGTTGTGGGCTACACAGATGCTCACTCAATCGAATTTGATCCAAATACCCAGCATCCAATGATCGCTCTTTTACCGGATCAGAACGGTGTTGAGGATATCGGCGGAACCTTAAGACTTGGTTCATATCCTTGCGTTCTTGATAAGGAGTCCAAGGCCTTCGAGCTCTTTGGTTCAGAGAATATCACAGAGCGTCACCGCCACAGATACGAGGTTAACAATGATTACCGCGCTGTTCTTGTACAGAACGGCATGAAGCTCTGCGGACTGTCACCTGACGGACGTATTGTAGAGATGATCGAGCTGCCCTCCAATTCATTCCATATGGCAACGCAGGCTCATCCGGAGCTTAAGTCTCGTCCTAATAGGCCTCACCCGCTCTTCTCCGGCTTCATCAAAGCTTCTCTTGAGCACGAGAACAAGTAATTAGTGGTTTCCCGGGAGACCAGGGACGTTGTAATAAAATAGAGCAGATAAATTCATCTCACGGTTCTAAACGCTCCGAAGAGCCCTGAACATGAAGTACTCGTGCATAAGGCACTCCTACTTCATAGGTCTCATCTTTGCAGAACCGAAATCGATGAATTTATCTGCTCTATTTTATTTGCCGTCCCCTCCTTGGAAGCCACTACTTACACTTACTTGCCTCTCGTGCTCTGCGTTCACACAATCCCTTTTGCTGGCTTAATATTTTTTATTGCCATTTCTCCTACCATACACTTCTTAGCTTCCCAAATGTTTTTTCAAGTGTCTTATATTTGTGCCTTATTCTGTATCAAACACTCAATCAGCTAAGAACTGCTTTTTCAAGTGCCAAAACTTAGCTATTTTCGGAAATATAGGACTCAATTAACACTCCTATATTTTTCTGATTCTTCTACAAGTGTTGCACTATCTATAATTGACACTCCTCATGAATAGCAAAAAACATACAAGTGTTATATCTCAGCAAAGTATACACTCCTTCATTCTCTTAATCATTTTTCAAGTGTTACTCCTAAGCAACGATCATTTGCCAATCACATTAGCGTACCACTGTTGATTCTCCATCCATAAAATAACAATCTGCACGAGATTGTTCCTGAGTTCCTCGCCGTCAGTGTATCTGACGCAGCAATTATTCTTTGTGCTGTCAAGGGTGGCGTATGTTTGTCTCAGAATATATTCATTGGAAAGTATCCCATTAACTGCCTTCATAACCCCCCAATTTCTTGACATATACCACCTTATTCCCCTAGCACTTCTGTTATATTCCTTCCTGCAACAGCATCTCCTGCATATAAATATTCCCATATAGGCTCATCTCCATGTTCGCCTGTATAATACTTCCTTGCACATTCAAGGGCCTTTTCTATATCCTGTCTGGCGCTCATGGCGTCATAGGCTTCATCATAGATAGACATATCTCTCTTTTCGATTCTGTTCTCATCGACTTCAACCTCAAACAGATGCACCTTGCTGCGCTCTTCTTCGGTTTCTTCGCCCCAGTCCATCCCATAGAGTTTTTTACTGTCTGCAAGATCCGTATAAAAGTAATTACAGTTCAACCTGCTGATGCAATCAGGAAATTCAGTCTGTCTGACATACTCGAACAGACCTTCAGTAGCCCACTTGGCATAATCAGACCATTCTCTTAATCCAAACCTTTTAAGCACCGCGAACATATACTTCGCATTCAGCACCATTCCATAAAAACAAGATTTGTCATACTCCAACGCCTGAATAAAGGGCCTGCTAAGTTCCATGCACCTCTGATGGTCCCGAACCATTGCGTCCCCTTCTTTCAGTGTCTGACTAATATGATAAACTATCATCTCTTTTCCTTCTTTCCTAATATTCTATGCTATTCTATCACAGTCCCCGCCATAATCGCATAAAAAAGGCTGCTACAGCATCGTAACAGCCTCAACTTCATTCTTTGATATCGGGTTCCAGTGCTTTCTTCTCATTCTTGATTTCCCAATGAATCAGGAAGGTAAGAACAGCCCGGAGAGTTATGATGGCTCCGAGGATTCCCAGTTCTGCCCAGTCACGGACAACTACGGTTCTAAGGACCTCTCCTCCAAGTTTGAATTCCAGAGCAAGTGCTATGCCCTGAGCAAGCTCCAGGCGAATGGCATCATTTTTCTTGATCCACAGGATAAAACTTTTTACACCGGTGTGAACAAGAATACATATTCCGGCAAACTCCAGAAGCAGCGTCGAAAACTCAACTATATATCTCAGTATGCTCTCCGCAGTCTGATATACTTCTTCCATAGCACCCTCCCTCTATACAAATTTCTCATATCAAACCAACAGGTACAATTATCGAACAAGCAATTCTTCTATGGTTTTATCATCAAAATCATATTTTTCAACAATTCGTTTCCGAATGTTTTCCTCGGAGTCCCCTAGTAAACGTCCATAGTCAATGAGCTCTTTGGCACTCTTTTTATAAGCTTTCGCAGTCACTTCCTCCGTTACTTCCTGCCTTACTTCCTCAATAACCTCCCGCCTGACATCATCCGCCATCGCACTCCGAAGATCCCTCTTTATGTGCTCAAGTTCATCCCACTTCTGCATATATCTCTCTGTAACCTCCGCTCTTTCCTTAGTTTCGGTAACAATATCATTCATCTGTGTCACAATACGGCTTGGATTCTCTCGCACAGCCCCATCTACTATATATTCTAGCACCTCCTGTAGTCTTTCTCCATATTCTTTTCTTTCTGACAGATTATTCTTACCTTTACAGTAGAGAAAAATGCGCATTATTCCGTCCATATACTCTATCTTCGGGTGAGTCGTTATAACCGAGCGTACTTCATAATACATATCACCTGCGCCAAAGGGATCATAAGACAGAATAGTTACCGAAAAATAGTCCGGTAGTTCGTTGTAGCTGGTGTTGGTTGGCAGTTTCTTGGAATCAAAGGTAATAGGGGTATTCGACGACAATATCATATTAATTTCCGTACTCATTTCAGATTTATTTCCTTTCTAATTATGAAGACAATCCACTGAACATGCAGAGAGAATAGACTCATAGACAGAATGTCTACAAAAAGAACATGCAAGACGGGTGTAGGTGATAGGTAAGCAAGGATCTGCCCTGCACATTCAGTGGTTGAATGAAAGATATCCCGAATGCAAGATTGTATAACGATGAATTAGACACATCGTCCGCACTCGTGGATCACTCCCGGTTGGGAGTAGAACTATACGTTGCTTTCAATGAGGAAAGATTAGCACCAATATAGTATGTTGTAAATAGTTTTGGCCAAATCTTAAGAAAGTCTTAAACAAATCTTAAGAAAGTCATAAGAATTTGATGTTTTATCATTATTTGGCATTCGTATGGCCGTTTAATAATAACAACAAGGGCCAGGTATTAAAACCTGACCCAATAGTTTTTATTTAACTTCAATCTGCAATTTATCCAGATGCCAAACCTCATCAACATATTCCTGAATGGTTCTGTCGGATGAGAACTTGCCACAGCTTGCTGTGTTGAGAAATGCCATCTTAGCCCAGCGCTTCTTGTCTGCATAAGCATCGGAAATGCGGTTCTGAGCCTCAAGATAAGACTCGAAATCCTTCAGAATAAAGTACTGATCCGCTTTGTTTCCGCCAATGCCTGTAAGAAGGCTGTTGTACAGAGGTCTGAACAGCTCTCTGTCCTTGGAGAAGGTGCCATCTACAAGCATATCCAGAGCAACCTTGACGTTTGGATCAGAGTGATAAATATCCTGAGGGTTGTAGCCGCCGTTCTTCTCATAATCCATAACTTCCTGTGAAGTCAGACCGAAGATAAAGGCGTTCTCCTCTCCAACCTCATTAACAATCTCAACATTAGCTCCGTCAAGAGTCCCCAAGGTAACTGCGCCGTTAAGCATCATCTTCATGTTACCTGTTCCGGAAGCTTCCTTACTTGCAGTGGATATCTGTTCGGAGACATCTGCTGCAGCGAAGATAAGCTCTGCGTTGGATACTCTGTAATCCTCGATGAATACTACCTTGATCTTGCCCTTGATATCCTTATCGTTATTGATAACATCCGCAACCGAGTTGATAAGCTTGATGGTAAGCTTGGCTGTAAGATATCCCGCAGCCGCCTTGGCACCGAAGATATAGGTCTTCGGATAAAAATCTTTGCTGGGATGAGTCTTAATGTCATGATACTTGTACATAACTGTCAGGATATTCAGGAGCTGTCTCTTATACTCATGAAGTCTCTTAACCTGTACATCAAAAATTGACTTAGGATCAACCTTAACTCCGTTATGCTCAAGGATATATGCCGCAAGACGTTCCTTGTTTTTGAGCTTGATATCCATAAACTGCGCAAGAGCCTTTTTGTCGGTTGCATAGGCTTTGAGCTTGTCCATCTGAGACAGGTCAGTGATCCAGTCATCTCCGATCTTGTCCGTTACCCAATCAGCCAGAAGCGGGTTGGCGTGCATAAGGAATCTTCTCTGGGTGATTCCGTTGGTCTTATTGTTGAACTTCTCCGGCATCATCTCGTAGAAATCCTTAAGCTCTCTCTTTTTAAGGATCTCGGTATGGAGCCTTGCTACACCGTTAACGGAATGTCCGCCTACTATGGCAAGGTGAGCCATCTTAACCTGATTGTCGTAAAGTATAGCCATGCTGCGGATCTTGGCCTGAACATCGATTCCTGCGCTGCCTGAATACTGGCGCATGATCTGATCCACGAATCTTCTGTTGATCTCATCCACAATCTGGAAAATTCTCGGAAGAAGTCTCTGGAACAGATCCATAGGCCATTTCTCAAGAGCCTCCGACATAATTGTATGGTTGGTGTAGCAGCAGGTATTCACAGTGACATTCCACGCATCATCCCATGAAAGATAATACTCATCCATGAGAACTCGCATCAGCTCTGCAACTGCCACAGTAGGGTGCGTATCGTTGAGCTGGAATACAGCCTTTTCGTAAAATCTTCTGATATCCTCGTGGTTCTTAAGATATCTCTTAACCGCAGTCTGAACTGAAGCTGAGATAAAGAAGTACTGCTGTTTAAGTCTCAGCTCTTTTCCTGCAATATGGTTGTCATTGGGGTACAGAACCTCACACAGCTGGCTGGCAAGATTCTCCTGCTCAACAGCCTTCTGATAATCACCCTTGTCAAAAGAGTCAAGCTGGAAGCACTGTACAGGCTCGGCGTCCCAGATTCTAAGGGTATTAACAACGCCGTTTCCATATCCGATAACCGGCAGATCGTAGGGAACTGCTCTTACAACCTGATATCCCTCCTGCTTGAATATTGTTCTGCCGTAATCATCTGTATAAACATTTACGTAGCCGCCGAATTTAACCTCTTTGGCGTACTCATTTCTTCTAAGTTCAAAAGGATTGCCGTTCTCAAGCCAGGTATCCGGTGCCTCAACCTGATAACCATCCTGAATAACCTGACGGAACATACCGTATTTATAGCGGATACCGCAGCCATAGGCCAGGTATCCCAGGGTAGAAAGAGAATCCAGGAAACAAGCGGCAAGTCTTCCGAGACCACCGTTTCCAAGGGCCGGATCCGGCTCCTGATCCTCTATGAGGTTAACATCGATTCCCAGCTCATCAAGAGCCTCTTTTACCGGCTTGTAAGCCTGAAGATTGATGAGGTTGTTACCAAATGCCCTTCCCATAAGGAATTCCATTGACATGTAGTACACAATCTTGGGATCCTGCTCTGCCGCTGCCTTCTGGGTTGTCATCCAGTGGTCGACAATGGCGTCCTTGATGGCGTAGGCTGCTGCCTGATAGAGCTGCTGGGGCGTTGCCTCTTCCATGGTCTTACGGTACAGAGTCTTTACATTGTACTGCACACTTCGTTTGAATAGGTCTTTGTCAAAAGATAGCTGTTTTTTCTTCATGTTGCCTCCTCACTTATGCCATAAACCCGCGTATTATCTGAAATAATATTGACCGGTTCTGGTTAATACTATGATATACGCACTTTTCGCACAAAAATCAAGTCCTTTTATGGCTCAGTATAATATGTATGTAACTATTTTACCGCAAAACCGTACACCAATTTATAAAATTAGCGTAAACTCTAAACACCGGTAAAAAAGCTGCAGAATCAGAGGTAACAGGTTCTGATTCTGCAGCTTATTAGTATGCTATCCACTCAGCCGGATCTGAGTAATTTTGATCAAGCCACCCCTGAAGATCATCAACAGGTTCTCCGTTAACAACCAGATTGTCGATATGTTCACCTTCCTCAGGCCACTCTGTATGCTGCTCAGCAAACATGTTTTCAGTAACGCCATCTTTACCAATCTTCATGGTGTAATAGTAGTTGTCTCCAATACCGCCATTTCCCAGGTATTTGCCGTCCTTCTGAAGTTCCTCGAAGCATCGGTAGCCCCTGCTTGTACCATAGAACTTACCGTCTACTTCCGTAAGTATGAGGAAGTTGCTACCTCCCTGAGGACAATAGAGAATCAGCTCCTCTCCGTTCTCACCGTCAAGATCAACAAAGGTATATTCCTTGATCTCAGGGATTCCTTCCGCCATAATGCTTATCCCGTACTCCTCAAGGGTCATCTCCTCATCTGCCCACCCGAAACAAAAGAAGGGCTCTTCATTATCCATCACCTTGGAAAAACGTCCGAAGCGGTCTGGCCCTACATTGCTATTTGCCTCAGCACTTCTATCTACCTCTACCTGGCTATTTAACTCTGCTGCGGTGCTTTCCTGTACGCTCTGCTGATTATCTGCGACAGTCTCACTTTGACCGCAACCGGTCAAAATAGCACCAACCATCATAAGTGCAATAAACTTCTTTTTCATACATACTTCTCCACATTTTCTTCAATATCAGATTACAGATTCGTCAGATTTACGTCTCGATTAAGGCCTTTACGGAATCCATATCAATTGAAGTGCCCAGCTTGCCATCTATCTCAAGATCACATTCCTCATCAGGGAATAAGCCGACTCTTTTTTCATCATACTTAAATATATTTACATGATCACAGTTATCTGCACTTCCGATAAGTACCAGATCTTCATATCCATCGCCGTTTACATCAAAGCTTGCCACATCTTTAACTTCCATGCGCTTAGAATCATATTCTGCAAAGACGTGATCCTTGGAATTACCATCAACTACAAGGAGCACATATCCGTTCTCATAGCAATATATCTCGCATTTGCTATCGACATACTGTGTAAAAGCCACATCGAACCGGCTCTTTGCCTGCTCTTCCCACAGGATTCTGTTGGATCTTACTACAAGAGTATCTCCTTCTTTCTCAAAGCAAAACTCAGATCTCTTGTCATAGCTTCCATATTCGGTGTTCTCAACAATTACCGTATACACCGGGCCGTCTTTTGCTCCCTCCAGGCATTTGTAGTTATAGAGATAACCTTCTGAGCGCTGAACATAATAGGTATCGTAGGCCTCAACATAGGTCCCTTTATAAGGATTTTTTGCAGACTTATAATCTGTCTTCGTATGCTTTTGAACATATGCCTCCAGATCCGCTCTCTTGATGGAAAGGATATCACCGTACTCCTCAGTACCTGCTGTTTCCAGATAAGCAGCAACTTCCTCATCGCTTGCCTCATTAATCGCTCCGATATCGGCTCCGCAGTACAAAACCCTAGTCCAATCTATATCTTCAGCCGTCTCATAGGCAGTTGTTAAAAAACCATTGTACTCTGCAGATGAAATCTTCTCAGAGATTTCTGTCAACTCCTCCTCGGAAAGTGCCTCTCCCACAAGCTCATACCCGGATGGAGTCTGCTCAGCTTTCAAACTATCTGTATCATTATCTCCTTCGCTGCTCTCAGCCTTAGCTGCCTCATCCGACGTTTCCTGAGGTAACTCCGCAATAATCTGTTCTGCGCTTACCTGTTCCTCGTTATCAACCGGCACACTGCCAGCTGTGTTTGTCTCCGCACAAGCGGTGCAAGCAAGAACCAGCGCCATGCTCATTACTGCCATTAACTTTTTTTTCATAATCAAATCCTCATTTATCCCAAATTATTAGTTCTTAACCACCTTGGCAAAAAGAAGCTCCTCACCTCTCCACTCATCCAAAGAACGGTATTTCATTCCTTTCTTGGAATTGGCAGCTTCAACTACCATGACGCCACCGCCGTCAGAGCAGGAGCCACCTCCATTAAACTTGGATCAAGATTTTCCTTGATTTCTTCTAACTCCGTTGAGCATTTTCTGATTGTTTCTGCTGCTGACCTGAAAGTCTGCACATTGTTTCCTACGCTTTCAGGCTTAATACTAAACTGCGACATTCTTTTTTCTCTCTTTCAGCTGTGATAATTAATCTATACTCTGATCACAGCCAGATAATTTTATCACTTTTATTTCTTCTACCGACTATTTTCTGACGAAACGACTTCGAAATGGGACGAATGACATTACCCTTGATCATTTTACAGCTGAGTATATAAGCTCTGCTTCATCAAAAGAGTTCTTACTGAAGTATACATTTATGCCTTCATCTGTCTTCTCAAATATGTAATAGGAAAAAATGGCTGTATCATCGGCATATACCATCTCAGGATACTCAACATATGCCTTGTTTCCCTTTATCTCTTTGCAGTTGGAGTCATTGGCCTCAAAACGGTAATTCCAATCATCTCCTCCGATATAATCGCTGAATTCTATGAAGGAGTAATCGCCCTCTTCGATGACCAGGATGCCATCTGATCCGTCAAGAGTACATCCCTCATAGGAATAAGTTCCCATGCATTCGGCAAAAAATGTCCTGGGAGTCATGGCACTCTCACTCTCGGGAGCATCACTCTCACCTTCCTGACGCTCTGTGATCATAAGCTCATATTCCTCACCATAAAACACAGCATCTATCTTGGTTCCTTTGTCAGTGATAACTCTCAGGCCATCCTCCATCAGTTCCACATCGTCAATGCGGGCATCCTGGTATTCTGATCGTCCCTCCAGAAGGGTTTCAATATTTCCCTGCCCGTCGCAGCTGTTTCCGGCAAAAAGATCCCAGGTCTCTCCTGATTTCTTATAAACATAAAACTGTCCAACTGCCATTATTGCTGTAGTGGGTATATAGTCAGCCACCAGTATTTCCTCTGTTCCATCACGGTCCATATCAGCCACCTGAAAATAGTGATAAGAATAGATGGAATTATCAAATTCAGGAGTTGTGATGACAGTCTCGCCACTTTCCTGAATCTCATAGATGAACTTTTCATCCCCGGATTTTCTGCGATAGAGGGAAAGCTTACCGTTTAATGAGGATTCTGCATATCCATCCATGTACTTGGCAAAGTCTCCTTCGCCCTCTTCTCTTGCCATGGCATAGGCATTATCCGTTTTTTCTTCGGCAGTCCTTGTTCCTGTTTCCTCATAACCCTCAAAAGGTCTTGCTGTCTTCACCATAATGTCATAAGCGTATGACGTCTCTTCATTTCGAACCGGTGCTGTCAACTCTTCCTTCGAAGTAGTATCATCTGAAGAAGCCTTATCTGAAGTAGTCTCCTCCAAGAGCTCTCTAAGATCTGACTTCTCAGCTTCAGGCTCAGTTTCTGTCACCGGTACCGCCCCGCAACCGGCCAGCATAGATGCTGCCAAAACAGCTGTTAAAAAACTTATTCTCTTTTTCATTACTTTTTTTACCCCGATAATTTTTTTATCAACTACTGCCAATTGTAATTGATGCATCCGAATAAATAAGCCTCGGAAACGGTCAGTTAAAACCTGTTAATTCACAAAATAAAGAGAGCTGACTTTTTTGAAAAAGTCAGCCCCTAAATATTTATCTTATGTCTTCAGATAATTAAACCTTCTCAACGCCGATAGTAACCTTCTCGCCGTTGATATCCCACTCTTTTGCGTTAGCAACGTCAGATCCGTATACCACCTCGTTTGCAAGGACCTTGGTGGAGATGCTGCTCTCGTTGGCCTTAACAATCTCAGCAAGCTTGTCGTTACCGTTAAGTGAAACCTTGATGTGATCCATTACTTCGAAGCCTGAATCCTTACGCATGGTCTGAACCTTACTGATAACCTCAAGGACGAAACCTTCCTTGATAAGCTCCTCTGAAAGGTTGGTATCAAGAACCACTGTGATTCCCCAGTTCTCCTGAGAAATGAAGCCTTCCTTCTGAGCCATCTCGATAAGGAGATCCTCCTTGACAAGCTCTACGTCAACGTCGTTGACATTGAACTTGATGGAGCCGTTAGTGCCTAGCTCATCCATGGTTGCATTTCCGTCGAGAGTTTCAAGGTAAGCCTTGATTGCTCCGATGTTCTTACCATACTTAGGTCCCAAGGTCTTAAGCTGTGGCTTGAAGGTGTAGCTTGTAAAGTCGCGAACGTCATCTGTGAAGGCAACATTCTTAACATTGAGCTCTTCTCTGATGATATCTGTGTAGAACTCACCTACTGTCTGCTCAGCCTTAACATACATCTGTCCGATAGGCTGACGGTTCTTGATGTTGGCTGCATTTCTGCCGGCACGTCCAAGAACTA
Organism: Butyrivibrio sp. AE3009; assembly: GCF_000420845.1. Classification (GTDB taxonomy): domain Bacteria; phylum Bacillota; class Clostridia; order Lachnospirales; family Lachnospiraceae; genus Butyrivibrio. The sequence continues at coordinate 70,843 of NZ_ATVS01000009.1, forward strand.
CGATATCAAGAACTTCCTCCATGTCCTTCTCAAGCTTAGCGTCGATGAGAGACTCATCTACTGCAGGGAAGTCGCAAAGGTGGATTGATTCAGGTGCATCTGCAAAGCTCTTTCTTACAAGGTTCTGGTAGATCTGCTCTGTCATGAAAGGAACCATGGGAGCAGCTACCTTGGATACTGTAACAAGAGCTGTGTAAAGTGTCATGTAAGCAGAAATCTTGTCCTGCTCCATTCCCTTAGCCCAGAATCTCTCACGGCTGCGGCGTACATACCAGTTGGACATCTCGTCGACAAAGTTGTCAAGAGCCTTACCAGCCTCAGGAATTCTATAGTTATTAAGGTTCTCATCTACAGCTTTTACGCAGCTGTTAAGCTTACTAAGAAGCCACTTGTCCATAACGGTGAGCTTATCAAGCTCCAGCTTGTAGTTAGCTGCATCGAATCCGTCGATATTAGCATACAGTGTGAAGAATGCGTAGGTGTTCCACAGTGTACCAAGGAACTTGCGCTGTCCTTCCATAACAGCATCTCCTGAGAATCTTGAAGGAAGCCAGGGTGCTGAGTTGGTGTAGAAATACCATCTGATGGCATCTGCGCCGTATTTCTCAAGAGCGTCGAAGGGATCAACAGCGTTGCCCTTTGACTTACTCATCTTCTGTCCGTTCTCATCCTGAACAAGACCAAGAACGATAACGTTCTTAAATGCAGGCTTGTTGAAAAGAAGTGTAGCCTCTGCGTGAAGTGAGTAGAACCATCCTCTTGTCTGGTCTACAGCCTCTGAGATGAACTCAGCGGGGAACTGCTTCTCGAAGAGCTCCTTGTTCTCAAATGGATAGTGGAGCTGTGCAAAAGGCATTGCTCCTGAATCAAACCAGCAGTCGATAACCTCTTTTACCCTGTGCATCTTCTTACCGCACTTAGGGCAGGTGATCTCGAACTGATCGATATAGGGCCTATGAAGCTCTGTGGTCTCAGCGGACGGGTCTCCTGAAAGCTCAGCCAGCTCTTTTCTGGAACCTACTGAAAGCTGGTGACCGCAGTCATCGCACTCCCAGATATTAAGAGGTGTTCCCCAGTATCTGTCACGGGAGATACCCCAATCCTGGATGTTCTCAAGCCAGTCGCCGAAACGTCCCTTACCGATTGACTCGGGAACCCAGTTGATCTCTTTGTTATTGCGGATAAGATCGTCCTTTACCTCTGTAACCTTGATGAACCATGATGAACGAGCATAGTAGATAAGAGGTGTTGAACATCTCCAGCAGTGAGGATAATCGTGCTCCATCTTAGGTGCAGAGAAGAGAAGGCTTCTGCTGTCGAGGTCCTTAAGTACCTCAGGATCGGCACTTACTGCCCCCTCATCGATTTCCTTCTGAGTGGGCTTACATCTGTAGCCTGCAAAAGGAGTCTCAGGCTTAAGGCGGCCTTCGCCGTCAACCATCTGTACAAGAGGAGCGTCGTACTTACGACCAACTCTTGCGTCGTCTTCACCGAAGGCGGGAGCGATATGTACGATACCGGTACCGTCTGACATAGTTACATAGTTGTCGCAGTAGATGAAGAAGCACTTCTTGTGCTGCTTCTCAGCCTCGTCAGCTGCGCACTGGTAAAGAGGCTCATATTCCTTATACTCAAGGTCTGTTCCAACGTAGGTTTCAAGAACCTCGTAGGCCTTCTGACCTTCCTCTTTTGCCAGAGAGCCAAGAACTGTATCAGCCAGAGCCTCTGCAAGGTAATATGTATAGCCGTCTGCTGCCTTAACCTTAACGTACTTCTCGTCAGGGTTTACGCAGAGGCCGATGTTTGAAGGAAGTGTCCAGGGTGTGGTTGTCCATGCAAGGAAATATGCATCCTCGCCCTTAACCTTGAAGCGAACAACAGCTGTGCGCTCCTTAAGAACCTTGTAGCCCTGTGCTACCTCGTGAGATGAAAGAGGGGTACCACAGCGAGGGCAGTAAGGAACTACCTTGAAGCCCTTGTAGAGAAGACCCTTTTTCCAGATCTCGTTAAGAGCCCACCACTCGGACTCAATGAAATTGTCATCATAGGTGATGTAGGGGTGCTCCATATCAGCCCAGAAACCTACTGTGCCGGAGAAATCCTCCCACATTCCCTTGTATTTCCATACGGATTCCTTACATTTTTTGATGAAAGGCTCCATACCGTACTCTTCGATCTGCTCCTTGCCGTCAAGGCCAAGAAGCTTCTCAACCTCAAGCTCAACAGGAAGACCGTGTGTGTCCCAGCCTGCCTTACGGGGAACTGTATAACCCTTCATTGTTCTGTAACGAGGAATCATATCCTTGATGGCACGGGTAAGCACGTGTCCGATGTGGGGCTTACCGTTAGCTGTAGGGGGTCCGTCATAGAACATATACATCTCACCCTTGCTTCTTGTGTCCACACTCTTCTGGAATATGTTTTCTTTTTTCCAGAACTCTTCAATCTGTTTTTCTCTGCCGACAAAATTCATGTCAGTTTCGACTTTGTTATACATACTCTCTCCTTTCATCACACGCAAATATAAAAAGCCCCGTCCCTTGTAAAAAGGACGAGGCTAATAATATACTTCGTTGTACCACCTGTTTACACATACGCGCCGCAAAACTGCGGTTGAATACGCGCTTCGTTAACGCCAAAGCCAACGTCGGAATCTACTGATATTACCTTCAATCCCGCAGCTCAGAAGTGATTTTCACCTGGTAGTTACTTGCACTGCCTCGCACCTTCCGGCAGCTCTCTGGAGCTTTCCCTTACCTGTTACTGTCTTCGTCACAGCCTTTATTACATATTGCACACATTCTACTACTAATATAAAAAATATGCAAGTTCCTATATTTCAATCATCACAATCTCCGGATGATTAAAAAATCTGGGGTAGGGCATCCTCTCGCGGCAAAGGCCTCTGCTGACTACCATATTGGTTCCGTTACTGAGGGTGTAGAGACCGTCCACATATTTAGGCCAATATCCCTGATCCGGAGCCAAGGTTCCAAGGCCGATAAAAGGATTTATCCACTGTCCTCCGTGGGCGTGTCCGCAGACCACAAGGTCAAAATTGTAGTCATCATAGAAATCTACCCTCTCCGGTCTGTGAGATAAGAGGATCTTGTAATTATCTGATCCTGAATATGCACCGTCCAGCTGAGCTCTCCATTCATCATCTGACATGTAGGTAGGATCATCAACGCCGCATATTTCATAGGTTTTCCCCTTGATCTCGATGGTTTCGAAGTTGCCTTCAAGAACAGTAACGCCTATGCCCCGCAGATATTCCTTCCACTCATCCATGCTGTCACTCCAGAACTCATGATTACCCGCAACGTAAAAGCATGGATATGAATCAGCAATCTGCTCCAGAAATATCTTGGCATTCTTATCGCCAAACTTGTTGTCAAAAATATCTCCGGACAGCAGCACTGCATCTGCCTTTCCCTTCTTAAGCATCTTTACAAGAGTCTTCTGGTTTTTTCCGTAATAACAGGAATGAAGATCTGTCACCAATGCAAAGCGGGCAGGCTGCTCTTGTTCATTGCCGCCGTCATCAATATGAATCTCCTCCGTAACAGGAATCTCAAACCATAATACAAATACGATCATGAAAAGGATAATATTCCTGAAAATATGTCGTTTTTTCTTCTTGGATTTCTTATGTGTTTTCTTTTCTTCAGCCATATTATTTCTCCACAAATTCTCCATTGTCATAAATGTAGCTATGCTCACTGCCGTCATAGCCCATACCGGTAATGCACTGTGCTTCCTCATCTATTCTATAGTCAGGTATGTTCTCGAATGACTTCACATATGTAAATTCGCCATTGTCATAGACATAAGCACAATGTACTAAGCAGTTCCCCGCAGCTCCCAAAGATATCACGATGTCCTCGTGACCATCAAAGGTAACGTCTATATATTCGCAGCTAAAGTCGCAGCCGCTATTAACATATCTGTCGGAGCTGACATCATCTTTTTTAGATGGGTAAAAAACGCCCGTGTAGGTGCCATCAGCAAAGAAGCAGTCAAAGAAATGATAATACTCTCCTTCAACCTCGTAAGGCCTCTGAATGCCAATGTGATAGCATTCCTTTGCTTCATCAACAAATCCTGCATTCATGACATCGCCATCAGCCAATCCCTCAACATCTCTTAACATGAGAGCCTGCAGATTAAGCATTTCAATGGCCAGCAGTTTAAAACGATGTTCCCTAAGGGCCAAGGCTTTGTCTGAGTTACCTGATACGCTCTCCTCAAGCTCATTCATAAGTTTGGTAAGGCGAACGTAATTAACTACATAAGGGCTTCCATCGGACTCTTCAGAGCCAATCTCCTTCATGATCTTGGCACTGTCAGCTGCAATATTACGCCATTCATGCTCACCCATGGTCAGAAGTCCTGTCTCCTCGACCATCTCCATGAAATCAGAACCTGCCTCCATGCACACAGAGACGTCCTCAAAATCATAGTCTTGTACGCTACTAAGGTCACTATCCTCCGAAAGGACACTAAGTGTAAGCTTGTTGCTTCCTGTAACCTCATACTCAAGAGCCATCAGTGCTCCTTCGAACAGCTCGTACTTGCAGGCGGCGACATCTGTTTCCATCTCACGGTACATACTTCCGTGTATGTATCCGTCTGCATCGTACAATTCTCCCCAGAGCTTACGGTATCTTGTATCGAAATCAGACCACTGTGCCTCTATCTCATCCAGTTTTTCCTTATCGGAATCGCTAAGCTTCCCCGATTCCTTGAGTGAAGCGATGGTTCCTTCTATCTTCTCGTTCCACACTTCACTCTGAAATCCGATATATTCGCCTTTTTCAGCTAGAGCAAGCTTTGCATCAATACTGGTCAGCATAAGGTTCTTGTAGAACTCATCGCTGTCACACATGAACAATTCACTGCCAGCAGAATATCTTGTAACATATACCTCGCCAAGATCAGTCGAAGCCACTGTTCCCGTAGTATCTTCAGCATCTGCCTCCACCACGTTATCAGCTTCCTGCGAGGACTCCTGCCCGGAACCAAGTTGTGAAATCAACTCCTCCACTGCCTCTTTGGCTTCTGCCTCATTATTTCTGTCATCATTCCCCTTTGCCCCACAGCCCATTGCTGTTCCTGCCATGCTCATGCACAGTAAAAGGGCGATAATCCTGTTCTTCATTCCGTATCTCCTTAGCTTATAACGCTCATAAGCGTCTTATAGCTAGAGAATAATACAACACTATGGGATGTAAAACCACAATTATTTCCAATTAACAGTGTTGATTACCACAAAAACAGCAATAAAGGGGCCTGTCCCCATTAACAAACTGTGAACAACAATGAACTCCGCCAGTATGTGAAGTTCACAATTTGTTGATGGGGACAGGCCCCTTAGTGGCTCTATCATTAAAATTTAGAAATAAATCTCTCCAGTCGTCCCATTGCTGTCTTGAGGTTCTCAAGGGAGTAGGCGTAGGAGATACGGATGTAGCCCTCACCGCAGTCGCCGAAGGCACTGCCGGGAACTACCGCCAGTTTCTCTTCCTGAAGGAGTCTGGTGCAGAATTCGTCGCTGCTCATACCGAACTTCTTGATGCAGGGAAATACGTAGAATGCTCCGTAAGGCTCAAAGCAGGGAAGACCAAGTCTCTTGAACTCATTCAGAAGATATCTTCTTCTCCTGTTGTACTCCTCGCGCATAACCTTAACATCCTCGTCGCCGTTCTTAAGTGCCTCTACCGCAGCATACTGGCTGGTGGTGGGAGCGCACATGATGGCGTACTGATGGATCTTGACCATCTGCTTCATGATAACTTCCGGTCCGCAGGCGTAGCCAAGTCTCCAGCCGGTCATGGCATAGGCCTTGGAAAAACCGTTGATGAGAATAGTTCTCTCTCTCATTCCCGGAAGGGATGCGATGGATACGTGCTTACTCTTGTAGGAAAGCTCTCCGTATATCTCATCTGACAAAACATAGAGGTCCTTTTCGATGACAACCTTGGCGATTTTCTCCAGGTCCTCTTTTTCCATGATGGCACCTGTGGGATTGTTGGGGAAAGGCAGTACAAGAATCTTGGTCTTGTCCGTTACCTTCTCCAGAACCTCCTCAGCGGTCAGACGGAATTCATTTTCCTCTTTTAACTCAATAATAACGGGCTTGGCATCTGCCAAAATAGCACAGGGCTCGTAGGATACGTAGCTGGGCTGCGGGATAAGAACCTCATCCCCGGGATCTATCATTGCGCGGAAAGCCAGGTCGATTGCCTCGGATCCACCAACAGTGATGAACACCTCGCTCATAGGATCATAGTCGATTCCCTGAGTTCTCTTAATATAATTCGAAACCTCTTTTCTAAGCTCAATAAGTCCTGAATTGGAGGTGTAGAAGGTTCTGCCCTTCTCCAATGAATAAATGCCCTCGTCTCTTATGTGCCAGGGCGTATCGAAGTCCGGCTCGCCGACACCAAGCGAAATAGCCCCCTCTGTCTCATGAACTATGTCAAAAAACTTCCTGATACCCGAGGGCTTGATGTCTACAACTTTACTTCCTATGGGATTTCTCATAATGACATCATCTCCCTTGTATCTTCGTACTGCTTAGCCAGTATTGTTCCGTGGTCCTTGTATTTCTTAAGGATGAAATGGGTGGCTGTGCTCTGAACGGTATCAAGAACTGCCAGCTTGTTGTTAACAAAACCCGCAACCTCCTGAAGACTCTTGCCCTCAACGATTACCATAAGGTCAAAGCCGCCGCTCATAAGATAAACACTGGTCACCTCGGGATATTTATAGATTCTCTCAGCGATGCTGTCAAAGCCAAGGCCTCTTGTGGGAGTAACCTTAACCTCGATAAGTGCATCTACTCTCTCGATATCAGTCTTGGACCAGTCGATCATTGTGTTGAAGCCGCAGATAACGCCCTCTTCCTCCATGGCTTTAAGCTCATTAGCCACAGTGATCTCCTCTGCTCCGATCAAAACCGCAAGCTCCTTGATTTCGATGCGGCTGTTTTTCTCAATAACTTTAAGGATTTCTTCTCTTGTCCCCATTAATAATCTCCTATTTAAACACTCGTCTACGCTACTTTCTTTTAATCTTACTATACTTTAGTACATTACTAAAGCGGCAATTTCCCTCAGCCCAAAACCTTGTGTATTTCGTCAGTCTGAGGCATGTCAAGGAACCTGGTCTCGTCATTATTTACAATGATCTTGTCGTTTCCTTCCTGCAAAAAACCCACCACTGCCGCGGGAATTCCTTCTTCCCTGAGGGCATCTGCAAGCCTCTCACCGTCATCTGCGGTAAAAAGAAGTGCGCCTCCTGACAATAGCTGATATGGATTGATCTCAAAGAATTCGCAGATCTCAATTGTTTCCTGTCTGATGGGAATTGCCTTTAAATCCACTTTCAGACCGCAGCCTGCTCTACCTGACAGCTCCCAGAGTGCGGCAAAAATACCGCCGTTTGAAGCGTCATGGATACTCAAGGCTCCGGCCTTCATCGCGACTGCAGCCTCTCTGCCGATATTTACCATTTCCTTAAATCTGACAGCGCCGTCAATAAAGGGAGCAGGGTATCTGGTTATAAGCTCGTCATAGCGATCCTTTGCCAACATGGCTGTGCCCTCAAGGCCTGCCCACTTGCTGATGACAATGGCCTGTCCGGCCTTACCCTTAGCTTCAAAAAAGGTCTTCTCCTCATCTGAAGCGCCTTCCGCATAGCCTACGCAGGTTGCGGTAATAACCGGTCTGTTCACTGCAGTTGTAACCTCTGTGTGACCGCCGGCGTAGGGTACACCTGCTTCTTTGCAGGCTTCAAGACAGTCTGCTACTATTTTCTTAAGTGTCTGCTCCTCTGAATCGGGATCAAGCAGCACCGAAACTGTCACATGATCCGGTGTGATTCCCTGGCACACAATACTGTTAATTGCCTTGGTTACCGCATAGAAGCCGGCATCCGTCGCATCCGCCGCCATGGGGCTTGTGGCGGAAAAAACCCGTCTATTTGAAGAAAAAGCGCAGTCTGTCCCTACAGCTGCGCTCGCATTCTTTTTGTATTCTGTCTTCAATGGCTTCAAAACTGAGCGTTTCAAAGCGTTCTCTGTTATTTTTCCGATTCTCATATCAAGATCACTCGTTTATCAGGTAATGATTACCCGTTGCTGTTAACTGACTCCAGGTCCTCTGACGGTGCCTCAGCCTGAGCGGCTGCTGCCTGAGCGGCTGCTGCCTGGGCGGCAAGCTGTGCGTTGGCGGCGTTCACTGCATCCTGGGCTGCCTGATTGGCGGCTGCTGCATTCTCTGTGCCTGCGGCCTGTCTTGCTCCGAGGATTGCACCTGCCACAGCCTTGACCGTGTTGACATCGCCTGTTGCTACCGCTGTGTTAAGCTGTGCCATTGCACCATCATCAGCGCCTGCGGTTCCGATAGTCACGATTCTGGGCACCATCTTGTAGGTGCTGCTGTTTACCACAGTCTTCTCTGTTACAACACCGTCTTCCTTAACAACCTTCCAGAGCTGTGCCTTATAGCCGACGTGAGCTGACTGAACGCCCACATAGCCAACGCCCTGTGATCCGTCAAATCTGAAATCATCGGCGGAAGCTGGAATCGTCTCAAGAACCTCACTCTCATAAGATACCTGATGGCTGGCAGGTCTTGTCTCAACTCCGTACACAGTGAAGGTAATGTGCTTATCCGGCGTTGTGTATCCGTCTATATAAATAGGATGTTCCGTATTATTAACAAATCTGAAGTTCTTACCTCCGGACTCGGCAATAGCCGCATCTGCGGAAGGTGAAACATAGTTGACGATCATAGAGTGGTTATGACGCTCTGTAACTTCAAGCTCTGCCAAGAGAACTGCGTTGTAAAGCGTTGTTGAAACCTGGCAGATACCGCCACCAACACTCTCAACCACAAGTCCGTTGAGGTATGAGCCTGCGGGAAAATATCCGTTGGCCTCAGTAAAAGGAGTAATCTTATCAAGTACTGAAAGTTCCTCCCCGGGATAGATCGTTGTTCCGTTTAAAAGTGAGCAGCCGTTGGCAACATTGGCACTTCTGGCTGAACCCGAGGTTTTATAGCTGGTGGTGAAGGTACCAAGGACATCCTTGACCATGGCAAGTTCTTCATGGCTTCCGAGTGGCTTGTCCTCTTTTACGGAGAGCTGAATATGCTCTGCATCTTCGCTCCACTCGCTGCTGATAACATTTTTGATAACATTGGCGGATTCATCTGTATCGACCAGGTAACCGATCTGACCGTCTGATATATTGAATCCCTCTTCGGTTCTGGATAAGGTGAAGTTAACCTTCTCTTTATTAAAGCTCTCGCTGCATCTTCCCAGTACTTCCTGCAGAGCCTCATTGTTATAGGAAAGCTTGAGCTCGTAGACCTGATTGGACTTCTCAAGGTCCTTCAACGCCTTGTATCTCTGAACGATATTGCCCTGATGTCCGAGCTGATAAGCCTGGTTCGCAACAAACCTGTTGTCCCAGGCGATACCAAGATCTGCGCCTGTAATTGTTATGGATTGATCCGCTGAAGCTTCAAGCACAAGCTCTCTGTCCCTTAGCTGCTGGACTCTGCTGTCAACGGCAGCCTGAGCTTCACTCACTGTCATGCCTGAAACATCCACGGTTCCGATATAAACACCGTTTGCGATAGTCCTTGAATCAGCTGCCTGTGAGCACACTCCCGGCAATAGGAATGTCAGCAGTATCACAAGAACCGCTCCGCCAAAAAATTTTTTCATAATGCTTCCTCTGTGCTATTATGTAAAAAGAGAATCCATGATTTTACTGAAAGGATATTATAGATGAAATTCCCCATTTTAGCAAGCTTCATACTGATGTGCGTATTCGCTGCAATCGGCATGAGAAGGACCTCCAGAAAGTTTGAACAAAAAGAACAAAATTTCTGGGACAGAGAACGTGAATCCAATAATGTCAGAAAAAAAAGTCTGGATGCCCTTGAGTACATTCACATCCCTGTTGACCTTCTTCCCTTCGGAACAGCTGAGGACAACGCAACGCTTGAAGCTGCAGAAGAGGAAGTTCTTGCTCTCAAAGACGAAAAGATCGTGAATTTTACAGGAATTACCAACACAGATCTCAAACTGGAATACGGAACAGCCAATATCACTGCTCTTTCACAGTATGATCAGAACTATACAGCCCTTGTGGTATCACTGCAGAAATGGGGCGAAGCCCTCTACAACGCAGGCCGCTTCGAGGATGCCTGTCATGTTCTGGAATTTGCTGTCAAAACAAGAACAGACATCTCTGCAACCTACAGACTTCTTATAGATATGTACAAGACCAAGCTTGGCTACAACGAAGCCAGGATAAAGGAAAAGCTTGAAGGTCTCCTTCCTATAGCCAAGAACTTAAATGCCCTCAGCCGCAATCAGATACTGAATATGCTGGCAGCCGAGGGAGTTGAACCGCAGCCTGAATGAATGGGGTGGTTGTGAGTCAATGGGGACGGTTCTTGCTGACTCGCTTCGTGAGTCAGCAAGAACCGTCCCCATTGACTCACAACCACCATTTAGCTCATTATATACTCTCTACAAATCTCATAAATGCCGCCTGTCCCTCCGGGGTTCTCTTATAAACTCCGGCATCTTCAAGGACATGCATGAACACTTCACCGATTTCATTCCGGACAATCTCGTCAATATTATCTTGATCTATTTTGTCATACTTCTTGCTGAAGGCATCTACCCAATCAGCGTGCTTTTCCAGCACTTCATCGGCCCTAAGATCTTTTCCCGTAAGAATTGCTTCTTTCAGATCAGCCATCTCACCCTTAAGTCTTGCCGGCAGAACCGCAAGTCCCATTACTTCGATAAGACCGATATTTTCCTTTTTTATATGATGAAGCTCTGCATGGGGATGATAAACTCCAAGAGGATGCTCGTCGGTGGTGATGTTATTTCTAAGCACCAGATCCAGCTCGTAGTTATCGCCTCTTTTTCTGGCTATGGGAGTGATGGTATTGTGAGGAGTACCGTCGGTCTCAGCGAAAATAAATGCGGCTTCATCGCTATAGCCTCTCCACTTCTCAAGGATCACATCCGCAAGGGCAATGATTCTCTGTGTATCCGGGCCGGAAAGTCTGATAACAGACATGGGCCACTTTACAATTCCGGCCTTAACATCCTCGAAGCCCTTAACCGCAAACTCTTTTTCCACAGGTGCTTTCGCCATGGCAAAGGTGTAATGTCCGCCCTGGAAATGGTCGTGGCTAAGGATTGAGCCTCCAACGATCGGAAGATCAGCATTTGATCCCACGAAATAGTGGGGGAACTGCTTAACAAAGTCAAAGAGCTTGCAGAATGTGTCATGCTCAATCTTCATGGGAATATGCTGCGAGTTAAACACGATGCAGTGCTCGTTGTAGTATACATAAGGTGAATACTGGAATCCCCAATCGCTTCCATTGATGGTTACGGGGATGATCCTGTGATTCTCCCTGGCGGGATGGTCGACTCTTCCCGAATAGCCCTCATTTTCCCAGCACAGCTGACACTTGGGATAGCCTGACTGCTTGGCGTTTCTTGCTGCAGCGATGGCCTTGGGGTCCTTCTCAGGCTTGGAGAGGTTGATGGTGATATCAAGATCCCCGTACTCCGTGGGTGCGATCCACTTCATATCCTTGGAGATACGATATCTTCTGATGTAATCTGTATTCTTGGAAAAATTGTAATAGTAATCCGTAGCCTTCTCCGGGCTTTCTTTGTACAGCTCATTGAAGCGCTTAATCACTGCACTTGGCCTCTCAGTTACTTCGCCCATGAGTTTAGTATCGAATAGATCTCTGTAGACAACGCTGTTATTTTCGATAAGACCGTTTTCTGCAGCATAGTCGTCAAGAACCTTAAGGACTTCCTCAAGGTATGTTCCGTCCTCGATGCCGTTTGCCGGGATCTTGTCCGCAATGGCGATTATATCTGCTTTGTCAAACTCCGCAGCATCAATTCCCAGCCGAATCAGCAGAGAATTGATGGTGTAGATGATGTCTTCTTTTTCTATAAGACCTGTTTTAAGAGCGTAGGCAGCAAGATTATTTATAGCTTCCTGAATCTTCATTTTTTCTTCCTTTCTTATTGCCAAAAGTGCGCCGTCCCCATTGACTCACGGCGCACTTTTTTCTTAGATTACCTGAGGTCCGTTACCGATCTCGACTGTGTAGAAGGTTGCATCGTAGCCAATCTTCCTACGATACTCCTCGCCTACAGTCTTCTTGAAATTCTCAATTGCCTCGTCTTTTACGATAGAAACTGTGCAGCCGCCGAAGCCGCCACCTGTCATTCTGGATCCGATAACTCCGGGAATCTTCCAGGCTTCCTCAGCAAGGGTATCAAGCTCGATGCCGGTAACATCGTAGTCATCACGAAGGGACTCATGGGACTGTCTCATAAGCTTGCCGAAGTGCTCAATGTCTCCGTCCTTAAGAGCCTTAACCGCTTCAATTGTGCGCTGATTCTCGTATACGGCGTGCTTAGCCTTCTTCTGCATATCAGGGTCTGTCAAAAGATGCTTGTTGGCCTCAAATTCTTCGATTGAAAGATCGCCAAGTCCTTTGATATCAAGGCTCTTCTGAAGAATTGCAAGAGCCTCCTCGCACATGCTGCGTCTTGCGTTGTACTGGGAATCTGTGAGTTTGTGCTTCTTGTTGGTGTTGGCGATAACAATCTTGGCGCCCTCAAGCTTGATCGGAGCATATTCAAATGAAAGATCTGCTGTATCAAGGAAGATAGCGTTATTCTCTTTGCCCATAGCGGAAGCAAACTGGTCCATGATACCGCAGTTACAGCCGTTGTAGTTATTCTCTGAGTACTGTCCGATAAGAGCAATGTCCTGATTGGATACTTCAAAGCCATACAGATCTCTTAAGATAAATCCTGTGAGAACCTCCAGTGAAGCTGATGAAGAAAGTCCCGAACCGTTGGGGATATTTCCGTTGATAACCATATCGAAGCCCTTATCAAGCTTCATTCCTCTTTTGGCAAAGGCCCATACAACTCCCAGGGGATAATTGGTCCATCCTGCCTTGGGTGAAGGGGTCTCGATATCATCAAGAGAAACCTCATATACCCCGAACCTGTCCAGATTCATGGAAAACAGTCTGATTGTTCTGTCCTCTCTCTTAGCTGCGGCGCCATAAGTTCCGATTGTCAGTGCACAGGGAAAAACATGTCCTCCGTTGTAATCCGTATGCTCACCGATGAGATTCACACGTCCCGGTGCAAAGTATGCCTTAACGCCCTCTTTCTCGCCAAACTGCGCCTTAAATCCGTCAAGTACGGCCTGCTTCATGCTCTGATCGATCACAATACCCTCCTAATGTTATGTGTTGTTATGTTTAACTCCAAATTATTTTTATTTGTTATCTTGCTTTATATATACCATATTATACACCTTCCCATAAATATCACTTTGTTTGAATAATCAGTCATAATGTTAATTTTCTTGATCAAAAAAGGCGGTATGAGATAATTCTCATACCGCCTTCCGTTTATTCTTATAATCCCCGTATTACTGGTTCTGTGTCTTAGCAGCCTCAAGGAGCTTGTCTCTAAGCTGTGACTCGATCTGTGAAAGCTCAGCCTCGGCCTCACGTCTCTTGGTCTTACCTTCTGTCTGGATCTTGAGTACTTCATCAAGGGTTGTGATAAGTGTCTCATTGGTGTGCTTGAGGGTCTCGATATCAACGATTCCTCTCTCAGCTTCCTTGGCGCTCTCGATTGTAGCAACCTTAAGAGCATCAGCGTTCTTGCGAAGAAGCTTGTTGGTCATATCATTAACCTCTCTCTCGGCCTGAGCTGCCTGTGTAGCGTGCTCGATACCGATTGCGATAACCATCTGGTTCTTCCAAAGAGGAATTGTGTTAACGATGGTTGACTGGATCTTCTCAGCCATTACTGTGTCTGAGCTCTGTACCATACGGATCTGAGGACCTGTCTGCATTGCAATGGTTCTTGTAAGCTCAAGGTCGTAGATCTTTTTCTCAAATCTGTCGCACTTACTTGCGAAGTCCTTAGCCTTCTCAGCATCCTCAGGAAGTCCTGACTCAGCAGCCTTCTTCTGAAGCTCTACAAGTGTTGTGGTGCGCTCCTCTTCAAGTCTCTTCTTACCGGCAAGGATGTACATTGACAGTTCCTTGTAGTAGTTGAGGTTAAGGTCATACATTCTGTCGAGAAGCTCAACGTCCTTCATAAGGGTAACCTGATGTCTCTCCAGCTCGTTGCTGATGGTCTGAACATTGGTCTCAACCTTGGCATATTTAGCCTTCATAGCCTCGACTCTGTTTGCACTCTTTTTGAAAAGAGCCTTAAGACCCTTCTCATCCTCATCGATTTCGAAGCTCTTAAGCTGAGTAACAAGGCCTGTGATCATGTCTCCAACTTCGCCCATGTCCTTGGTCTTAACATTGTCGATAGCCTTCTCTGAGAAATCAGCGAGCTTCTTCTGTGTTCCAACACCGAAGTTCATAATTCCTGTGCTGTTGTTGATATCAATCTGCTTGCTGAAATCCTCAACCTGCTTGAGCTCTTCAGGTGTGAGCTGTGCCTCCAGAGCGATGTTGCCGTTGTCCTTGGGTGCCTCTGCCTTAGGTGCCTCAGCTACTGCCTCGGCTGCCTCTGCTCCAAATGATAATGTAGGTGCAGCGGGTGCTGCTCCGAATTCAAGATCTGCCATTACTTTCTCCTCCGATTCATACATTTATTTAAACTAATATTGTTTACTGTTTCATCTGCATCTGGGCTGCAACTCCCTGCCCCTCAGTAGTAAGTCCGTCCTGAGCCATCATTGACTTCATAACGGAAATATCCGAAGAAATATCCCACGCCATATCCTGGAAAAGGCTGTCAAGAAGGTTCTCAAAAGCCTCATTGATGGTATCCATTGCTGCGTCGATCTCTTTCTTGGTCTTGGTGATGTTCTCGCCCACATCAGGCTGTTTGTCCAGCTCTACATAAGCCGTAAGAAGCTTCTTGGTGGTGGGGAGATAATAGTTCATCAGCTTGTGAAGCTCTTCCGCACTGTCGGGATCCTTCTCAACCTGTGCAAAGATCCTGTTCATGATATTCTCAAGGCGGTACAGCTTGTTGGACATTTCGTCTGTATCAGGAATAACGTCATTGATCTCTCTGACGAACTTAACATATTCCTCGCCCTCAGCGATAATTGCCTGATCCTTGGAAAGGTTCTTGCTGCGGGTAACCTCAGCCTTCTGCTTGTTCTGTTCCTTCTGCTCACGGGCAAGTCTGTCCTGCTCGGCTCCGAGGTACATCTGATATGCGTTGTCTGTGATCATACAGGTGGTCTCGGAAGAATCAAGCTTGGCCCTTGGTACATATCCCTCTTTAATAAGTGCCTTGATATCCTTAAGAACCTCTTCATCAGTCTTGAGGGTGACCTTGGCAAGATCACTGATCTTGAAATATTCAGCTTCCTTAAGAATGTTACCGTATTGATAGAGCTTCTTGGACATCTGAAGCTTTCTGATTCCTCTGCATGAAATGAAGGTACATGCTACAAGAAAAGCTCCGCTGATAGCAATTCCGGGTATAAGATTCGCTGCGATCATTGCTGCAAAGGTGGGAAAAACTACTGCAAGTCCCACTGTGGCTCCTGCGATAAGCTGTCCCAGTCCGCTGTATCTGCTGACTCTCTTCTGCAAAAACGGATAGTTGACTCTCTTAACCTGAGGTGCCCTGTTCACGTAGGTGTAGTTGTTTCTGCGTACCTGGCTGTAGTTCCTGCTTGCGTAAGTTGTTCTCTTCTCTATACTAACTGTTTTAAGAGTCCTGCTGATGTCTGCGGCCAGCGTACTGTAGTCATTCCTGTCTATGGCGCTGGACACACTTTTTAAAATATCATTACCTGCATCAATCAGGTCCTGTGTCTGTTTATCCACTTCTTCCTCCAAAATAATTACACTTTTACATTTCACAATTTTACAGCATTCGTTTCAAAATAACAATGAAATCTGTGTTTTTATGCTATCATATTAAATGTGGTTTTAAGACAGTTTCACTGATTATCAGTTTATCAGAGGTTATTCAATGGAAAAAGCCTATAAGTTGCTATTTAACACCGAAGAATCCGACGATCTTTACGTATATTGCTGCGGTATTTCGCAGACACTTCCGGGCCACAGTTTCGGCCCTGCGTTGAAGCCCCATTTCATGATACATTTCATAATGAGTGGCAAGGGAAGCTTTAATATAGGAGGAGAGACCTATCCTTTGGAGAAGGACTACGGGTTTCTTATTGTGCCGGATGAGCTTGCCTACTATGTTTCCGATGAAAAGGATCCCTGGACCTACGTATGGGTTGGATTTGGTGGAAAAAGAGCGCAGGATATTGTTTCGCAGCTGGGGCTCTCCCTGCAACAGCCGGTATTTAAGAGTAGCGCCGGCAACGCCATCTATGATCTGGTAAAAGATATGATGGATCACAACACCTTCTCGGTAGAGGATTCCCTTAGAAGAAACGGACTTCTGTCGCTGTTTTTATCAGTAATAGCCAGCGGTATCAGTGTTACTCAAAGAAGCGATTCCGGTAGTGCCAATTATTATGTATCCAAGGCCCAGGCCTTCGTTCGCAGCAACTACTGCAACCCCATCAAGGTTACGGACATCGCAAACTATGTCTGCATCAACCGCAGCTACTTATATACATTATTTGAAAAAACTCTTGGCATCTCGCCTCAGCAGTATCTGACGAGCTATCGCATATCGAAGGCCACTGAGCTTCTGCAGCTGACGCAGCTGCCTATCGAGTCGATTGCTCTATCCTGCGGATATACGGATCCGCTGGTGTTCTCCAAGGCATTTCGGCAGGAAAAGAAGATAACTCCGTCAGCCTACCGCAAATCCCTTCCCAAGAGCAACCCCGTAATGGACAAAGATCACCTCCTCCTCATGGAACAACTCCTCGAGGAGCGTCACCTGGAGTCGAATGATCCGAATTGATTATTGGTTTCCCGGACGCTAACCCAGAGACCGGGGGCGTGGAGGTGGCAGGCAGATAGAAATATTCGCCCCTCTTTCGCTTAGATTACATGGCATTTTAAAAAGGCCCCGACGGGTCTGCAACTCATAAACTCCGTCCGGATTATACTAATATGGTTTCCCGGATGGTATCTGGCCGGACGTCAGACAAATGAGCTGCGAACAGACCCGTCGGGACCTTTTTGAAATGCTCATGAATCTATACGCTCTTTCACAGGCGAATATTTCTATCTGCCTGCCACCTCCATGCCCCCTGCCTCCGGATTTGCTGCGCGTTGGAACAAAAAATTCACCAATGGGGACGGTTCTTAATGGTGCATTTTTTTGCGTGCATCAATTAGAACTATCCTCATTGGTGAAATGATGTATTAGTCTATGATCCTTTTAGTATTCTCTAAAATTCTCTTCTTTATTTACTTCAATGTTTAATTAAATATCTTCATATTGTCTTAGAAGCATTATGACTTCTCGGGCTTAATTTTCTCCAGCATTTCTGCGGCTTCCTTAGCGAACCAGCCGGTTTTGCCGAGTTCTACGGCGGTGCGGGCTTTGTGGTAGGCGTCGTCTGTATCGCCAAGTTCGAAGGAGACTTTGGCGGCTTCGTAGCTTGTGAGTGCTATGTCGGCGTTTAATGAGCCATATTCTTTCTGACGCAGGATCTGCAGGGTTTCATCGTAGAGTTTTTTGGAGTTCTCGTAGTCCTTATCGATGAAGGCTTTTCTTGCATCATATAATTTATTATTGCATTCGATGAGCCATTTGTAGTATTTCTTGTCGCCAAGTTTCCCCGCTGCCTCGATGGATTTGGAGTGTACATTTTCAAATTCTGCATAATTGTTGGTGCGGAAATGAGCGTCTTCAAGTAGAAGATACTCGTTATACTTGGAACCTGCTGCAATATGCTTGTCTCCCTGCTGATTCAAAAGTGTCACGACTTCGTCATATTCCTTTAGGGCTGCACAGGCTCTGGCCTTCATGTATCTGAAATAGTTCCTGAGTTTTCTGTTCTTTATTTTATCACCCAGGATTGTGTACAGCTGCTTACTCTTTTCATAATCGCCGTAGGCCCATCCTATCTTGGACATTCCGGCTCTTTGAGCCATGTCTCTTATCCCAAACCACAGCATACAGAATATGATCAAAACTCCGGCTTTTGCAGTGTTGCCTAAGTACTCAAGAGCAAAGGTCAGTTCAATTCCATTTACTAATGAAAATATAATCACAAACAGATCAAGTGCCACAAAAAGAACAAATACTGCTGTGGCTATATGCCTCAGGACTCTGAAAATCCTATATCTCTTGGCTATATCCTCCGCGGACAGCGTTTCATACTTACTCATAGGTTTCCTCCCAAACTTTTTTCATCCATTCAGATGCAGTAGTGCACCAATTATATCGCATCCTCACTTAAACCAACATAGCCTTTTCAGCAAAAAAGTGCCTTTTATTTATACTTTCTTTATTTTTTTCTTTAGGTTTGTTTTAGGTAGCGCTAATAGAATGGCATCATCAGATAACAAAAATACACTTCAAAGAAAGCGAGAAAACAATCATGAAGAGAAAAAATAGATTTCTGGCAATATTGTTCCTTAGCACTGCGCTGGTTGTAGGCGGCTGCGGAGCAAGTACTTCGGGATCTACCGATAGCGTGACAGTTTCAACTGATACAAAAGAATCTCAGGACAACGCAGGTTCAGGTGACCAGGCTTCCCCCGAAGAGCGAACTCAGGGCGAGAACAGATCTACAGAATACCTTTCAAGCGGCGATGCTGTGACAGCAACCTCCGGGCTTCTTAATTCCGAGGAAATGTTCAGTGATAGGGATCTTGAGCAGGAAGCTGACCTTACAGATGCCACCTATATCACATTAGAGAGTGGTAAAGATGTAGCGATAGACAGCGAAGGCGTATATGTGATCCGGGGAACGGCAACAGACAGCTCCATAATCGTTGATGCGGATTCAGCCAAAGTTCAGCTGGTGCTGGACGGAGTTTCAATAACAAATGCAGACAGTCCTGCGATCTATGTAAAGGCTGCAGACAAGGTGTTTATAACAACTACGGATTCCGAAAATACTCTTACCGTTACAGGAGCCTTCACCGCAGACGGCGACAACAACACAGACGCAGTGATCTATTCCAAGGACGATGTGGTATTTAACGGAACAGGAACACTTACCATCACATCAACAGCCAACGGCATCTCAGGAAAAGACGACGTGAAGTTCACCGGAGGCACCTACTATATCACTTCCGAAGAGGATGCCATTGAAGCTAAGGATTCCATAAGGATAAGCGATGGCTCTTTTACCATAAATGCTAAAAAAGATGCTCTCCACAGTGAAAATTCAGATGACGATTCCCTTGGTTATATCTATATCTCAGGAGGCACCTTTGATATTACAGCCTCCGATGACGGCATCCAGGCAACCACTGTTCTGATGATGGATGGTGGAACCTTTGAAATATCAGCTTCTGAGGGACTTGAAGCCACCTTCGTACAGATAAACGATGGAAAAATCAGCATTGAAGCCAGTGACGATGGTATCAACGCATCAAATAAGAGCAGTCAGTACAACGTCGTAATAGAGATAAACGGCGGAGAGCTTACGGTCAATATGGGTTCCGGCGACACCGACGCCCTTGATGCTAACGGCAATCTCTACATCAATGGCGGCACAGTGGATATCACTGCACAGTTTGCCTTTGATTTCGACGGCGAGGCTCAGATAAACGGCGGCACAGTCACAGTTAACGGCGAAGAGGTTACAGAAATCACCAACTCCATGACCTTTGGAGGACCGGGCGGTGGCCCCGGCGGACAAGGCGGATTTGGCGGCAGAGGCGGACAGGGTGGTCCAAATGGTGACCAGTCAGGAAACGACGATTCATCCCAGAGGCCTGAGAACTTCGATCCCAGCAATATGCCTGAGGGATTTGAAAAGGGCAACATGCCTGAGAATTTTGACCCAAGTAACATGCCCGAAAGATCGAATGACTCAGAAAATCAGCAAAATAATACCGACAATAAAGGAAACCGTGGAACCAAGGGAAATAAAGGAAACTAACCATGACAGGATTTAAAGAAGTTTTTGAACGAATAGAGACCAAATATCTTCTGGACGAGATGCAGTACAGAGAGCTTATGAAGAGGCTAGAGCCCATCGCAGCCATCGACAGCTACGGCGAGACCTCAATCCTCAATATCTACTTTGACACTCCTGACTATAGGCTCATTGAGCGCTCTCTGGAAAAGCCCGTCTACAAAGAAAAGCTAAGGCTTCGCACCTACAAAGTTGCATCGGATAATACCAACGCTTTTATCGAGATCAAGAAAAAATACAAAGGCATAGTCTACAAAAGAAGGATCAATATGCCCTACAAAGAGGCCATGGCTTATCTTACGGAAGGTCAAAAACCTGCCCAAGAAAGCCAGATTTCTAAGGAGATCGACTATTTTCTACAGTATTACAAAGGAATCCGGCCCGCCATGGCAATCTCCTATGACCGCATAGCAATGGCCGGAATAGAAGATCCTGAACTTCGCATCACCTTTGACACAAACATCAGATGGCGAACCACAGACCTCTCACTGACTAAAGGAAACGTGGGAAAAGACCTTCTTCTTCCCGGGCAGCACCTGATGGAGCTCAAGATCGCAGGGGCGATGTCCATGGAAATTGCAAGGATACTGGATGAACTTAATATCAGACAGACCAGTTTTTCCAAATATGGCAGAGGGTACTTGGACTACATGTATAGCAGCACTGCTGCCACCACTGAACCTGAGAACAAGATCGCAGCATTTCCCAGGGCTGTGTGAACTTAAGTTAAAAGAAAGGATACGGTAAATATACAATGACTACAGATTTTATTTTCGGAAGCATAATGGAAAGCGGCACGATCACAGGGGCCGGTTTTGTAACAGCAACTATATGCTCAATTCTCATCGGCTGTTTTATAGCATTTATGTATACGCTAAAAAATAATTACTCCAAGAGCTACATCGTAACACTGGCACTTCTTCCTGCAATTGTTCAGGTAGTAATAATGCTTGTAAACGGCAACATAGGAGCCGGCATCGCAGTAGCGGGAGCCTTCTCGCTGGTAAGGTTCCGATCCGCCCCCGGTTCCGGCAAAGAGATAACCAGCATCTTCCTTGCTATGGCCGTTGGTCTTGCTACAGGAATGGGTTACATTGGTATTGCAGCGATATTTGCAGTGATCATCACTGTTGCCAATCTGATTCTCTCCAGTCTTTCCCTCAATAATAAAGCTTCCGAGGAAAAGACCCTTAAGATCACAATCCCCGAAAGCCTTGATTTTGAAGGAGTTTTTGATGATATATTTGAAAGATTTACGACAAAAGCGGATCTTGAAGAAGTAAAAACTTCCGGCATGGGAAGCCTGTACAAGCTGACCTACAAAATCTCACTTCGTCAGAAAGCCAGCACCAAGGCCATGATGGATGAGATCCGCCAGCGAAACGGCAACCTGGAAGTAAGCTGCTCCCGCCCCGTAATAGTCCGCGCTGAAGAGCTGTAAATGTTTGGATACCCGGACGCTTAGATTTCGGGGGGTTGGACCCGGAGGCGGAGGGCACAGGCAGCGTAGGGATAGAAATATTCACCGCTCCTTCGCTTAGATTACATGGCATTTCATAAATCTATACGCTCCATCACAGGCGAATATTTCTATCCCTACGCTGCCTGTGCCCTCCGCCTCGCGGTCCATCCTTCCCTCAGGAAATCTAAGCTGTGTAATGTCAATCTTTATTCCAATAATTCTTCAGTCATATAGTGCATTTTCCAGCGAATTTTGCGAGAACATCACTGTTATTATTAGAGACTATAGATGTGACACAGCCTTACTTCATATCTACAACTTTTATTACTTCTTCTTTCTTTTGGTCAAGTATTATCAGCTTATCTCCGATACAGCTGAAAGTTACATCTTTAACATCAATATCACAGATGCTTTCTAATTCTTTGGAGGCAAGATTAACTTTGGAAAGATTGCCGTTTTTGTAGACATAGATACCGCCATCGCAGTAGCCTACAATTCTGGAATAACCATTTGCTGTCTCGTAGAGCTTCACAAATTCGCAGGTCGAAGGATCAAAGGAGAAAAATACTTCTTTAATTACGCCCCCGCAAGTTTGAAAAATAGGATCTGAAATAGCAATTTTTCCATGTACTGCTCTGAAAACCCCATATACTTTTCCATCGGCATAAGTAAGGTCACTGCTGAACACTCCCGAAGTATGAAAATCCTTATCTGCAAAATCCGGGATTTCGATATAGTTTTCTCCATCAAACGAATAACTGAAGGCATTATCTTTAAAAGCCTTTTTAAACGTAATTAAGCCGTATTCACCTGCGTCCACAGTGGCTTCCGAAACCAGAGGATTATCGTTTATTATCGGTGATTCCTCTTTTATTTTCTCAATAGTTCCCGTCAGTAAATTGTACTCATAATAAGTCATTAAATTATCGCCATCAACCTGAAACGACACTACTTCACCGCTACGCTTTATCTTTGTAATATGTTCTTTTTCCAGATCATCAACTTTAAACACTTCATTTATTTCACCGGTAGTTAAATTATAGGTCTGCAATGAAATATGCATCCTGTCATCAAGCGATACATCATAGCAAAAAAGGTTACTTGAATCGTCATTGACCCCGAACTGATTAACATAGACAGTATCACGCGTTCTCTCAGGATACGTTTCCTCTTCGTTATTTTGCGCCTCCCTGTCTACGTTCGAAGTGCAACCCACCATAAGTAGCATTGGAATTATTGTAGCTAGAATTATAAGCTGTTTTAATTTATTTGCCATTGTATTATTCCTTTTATATGATCACATTCTAGATTCTATATACTTTCTTGGATCATTGAGACTTGGATCCGCATCTGACTTATGTCCGACACCTGTAGCGGTATCATTCTTATCAGATACTCCTGTTACTATGATGCCTTCCGAATTGCCTCCATTGCCGCCAATATTTCTAACAGCCTCTTCGAGACTGCCATAAGTTGCTGGCGATTGTCCTCCGGCATTATGAATACCTCATTTCATAAAATTGACCAATTATATATACCAAAAAAACTTTTGCTTGTGCCTCTTTTCTGACGAATGACACTTGAAATCGGACGAATAACATCCAAAAAAAAAAGAGAGATCTGTAAGACCTCTCTTTATTCCATCAAAAGTTGTGTCTCGTCACTGCTGTCAGTCATAAGGACTGTCATGTTATTGTTGCCTTGCGGGTTCATACCCGGCATCATGCGGCCGGTATTTCTTACGGGCTGCATGTTGAGCGATCCTGAAGTATTGTTCCAGGAAATTACGGCGCCGGTTGATCGCATCATCTGTACATCTGCCTGAACCTGTCCGGCTGTAGCGGCCTGTCTGATCATTCCGACACCCTTTTTGGCTTCTGAACCGGTTAGTACTGCGATGTAGTGACCTACATCCAGGAAAAAGAATAAAAATACTGCAGCTAAAAGGAATATAAATCCGAGAACGCCAAGAACTACGGATAAATTCTCGTAAAGTGTTATTGTTTCCATCATGTACCTCTAATTAATTTCTGAACAAAATCTAAAGAAATTATAAACAAATTCTCGGAACTATAATACCACTAAAATGGCAAAATAACACTCAAATTTCTTTTTCAGTCATGTAATGCATCTTTTCCGCTACCTGTGTAAGATCTTCGCTGTTCATATGGGAATCCACGCACACTACATAGTCAATTATGTCTCGTCCAAGATAGGTGCAACCATGCTCCCAATCATCGAGTATCTCTGAGAGACAGTATTTTGTATGTAATACCGTTTTTATCGAGCCACTTTTTTAGCATATTGAAAGCCAGCGCCCCGGGCAAGTTGGTTCTGGTCTCTTCGGGCTCTATTCTTATGTTGAATTCCATTAAGTCGTTTCCTTGAATTGCACAATAATCAGGCTCAATGCGCATCATCTTTTGACAGCCCTATGTAATCGTCGAAGTTCACAGTCTTTCCCATGAAAAGCATTGGTTCCTGGTACATAACTTATCTTATTAGCATTATTAGTCAAATATTGATATTTTTTGAATAAGTCAACTTCAAAATTCAATTATATTTTTAAGCTGAGAATAATAATCTAATTATCCAATACCATTCCACCAGATAATATATCAATAGACACTTCACACCCCAAGGCTGCTATCATAGAAATCATTTCAGGCGAAAACTCCCATCCTATTTGTCCATAATCTGATCTAATATAAATTGTAATCCCTACATATTCATACGTTTCCATTAGCTGATGAACATTCTCAGGATTCTCACATAATTTTGTTAACATTTCTAAAAAATGCAATTCAAACTCATTATTATTATTGAAATGTTCCACATGACTCCACAGATTTTTAGATTCACGTCCAAATTTCTTTATTTCTCCTCTTTTCACCAATTTTGTAGGATCAATGCCATTAATTGTATCAACCTTTATTTCGACATTGTCAACTATTTTAAATACAATATCTCCACTTATCATCAATACCTCCTTCATTAATTCTCCAACATTTCTTCTGCTAGTTCTAACAGCTGCTGATATGTAAAATTCTGACTCGCTTTCATACTAAGAGAATGCTTTAATTCGTGAATATAAGTTCTGAATAAATCCCTGTCCACTCCAACCTGTCGAGCAGCATCATCAACCATTTTTATATCGCTTTTCTTGAAATAGACTTTTGCAGAATCCAAAGAGCACATATTATGCACAAAAACTTTTTCATATCCCACAAAATATGTATGATAATCCTCAACTGCAAAATTATAAACCGGCACCACATACTGCAACTGTTCCCATCGTTTAATCCTTAGATGCAATTCATTGCCTTCCGAATCAACCAAGATTTCTCCGACTTTAAGATTCCCTGCGTTAATAAAGCCTTTATCTTTTACATAGAACGGATGCGTTGGTGTAGTTACTATTTCTTCTCCATCAACACTAAGATGCATTATCTGCATCTCGTAGCCCTCTTTGGTTACACTAAGGCTATTATCAATCTCTTTCCAGGAACCATCCACATCTTCATAGTGCACAGGTTCAGCATAATAAAATACAGCTCTTGAGCCATCGCTTAACAGATATTCCTTGCTGTATTCATCTCTCTCGTCAAGAACCTCTTTTTCATATACACGTCCCCCATCATTTGTCTATTTTTGTATATAAAAAACCATAGACTTCCTAATTTAGAAATCTATGGTCAGTTACCATAAGTTATTTAT
Organism: Butyrivibrio sp. AE3009; assembly: GCF_000420845.1. Taxonomy (GTDB): domain Bacteria; phylum Bacillota; class Clostridia; order Lachnospirales; family Lachnospiraceae; genus Butyrivibrio. The sequence goes on from NZ_ATVS01000009.1 coordinate 96,135, forward strand.
CCCCATGCCGCTCCCATTGAAGTATCTTGATCATTTTTAATGTGTTAATGAAATGATAACACCATATTCACGCTATTGCAATCAAATGATCATATCTTAATTTGGTATACGACTATGTGTTTTTCTTAAATTGCTTGTACGACTATATGTTCATCAAACTCAGCGCTGCATCGTCAGCAACCAGCGTGAAATCAGGATGGAGCTGCAATATTGACGCAGGCACCCAGGGTGTTACTTCTTCGGTGAGGGCCTTCTTAAGTATCTCAGCCTTTTTCTCACCCTCCACCACCATCAGGATCTTCCTGGCCTTCATGATGGTGCCGATGCCCATGGTGTAAGCCTGGCGCGGAACCTGTGAGGCATCCTCGAAAAAGCGCTTGTTGGCTTCGATGGTGCTCTCTGTAAGGTCTACGAGGTGCGTTCTTCTTGTAAAGCAGTCTGCGGGCTCGTTGAAGCCGATGTGGCCGTTGGGGCCAAGGCCCAGGAGCTGCAGATCGATGCCGTTCATGCTGTCAATCAGTTCCTCATATTTGCGGCATTCATCCTCCGCATCTTCGTTGCTTCCATCGGGGATGTGGATATTCTTATTTTTGATATTTACCTTGGAAAAGAGGTATTTGTCCATGAAGTAGCGATAGCTCTGATCGTTGTCTGCGGACAGGCCTCTGTATTCGTCGAGGTTCACGGTCTTAACTCTGGAGAAGTCCAGATCGTCCTTGCGGTACCAATCCACCAGCTGCTCATAGATTCCTATGGGGGATGAGCCTGTGGCCAGGCCCAGTACGCAGGTGGGTTTCATGATGATCTGGGCGGAGATGATGTTGGCCGCCTTTCTGCTCATATCCTTGTAGTCATGCGCTCGATATATTTTCATTGTTACCTCCGAAATTCTATGGTTGAGATGTGACTCGCAACCGTCCACACTCACTCATATAATTTCATATATAGATTCTTCAGCACTTCTGAATCAGGCTCTCGTATTGTGTTGGCAGGCCCTCCGCTTTTTACTGCAATCTCTGCCATCTCATCTATCTTGGCAAAAAAGTCGTCCTTCGAAATTCCAGATTCCGCGGCTGTTGGAATCTGGCAGACTCTGCAGATCTTTTTTATCTGGGACAAAAAGAGCTCTGCTGCCCCATCGTCATTATCGCCTTCCGTGGCTGCTCCTGTGGCTCTTGCCATCTCTGCGAATCTGTCCTTAGCTCCGTCCTTGACATATTCAAGGCATAGATGCGCCAGCATCGCTTCAGCCATTCCCATTGGCACATGAAAGATTCCTGTAACAGGTCTACTCATTGCGCTGATAAGGGCAGCTCCTGTGCTGTTATAGGCTACTCCGGCCTCCAGCGCTGCAATTGACATCTGGTTTCTGGCAACCTCATTTTCTCCGTCATGATAAGCAAGCGGAAGATAGCGGAATATCCTCCTGATTGCAGAAAGTGCCAGTGTATCGGTAATAGGCTGTGAATTCTTAGATATATAAGCCTCTATTGCCAGAATCAGTGCGTTAAGCCCGAAAACAGCCGTAGCCTTGACGGGCAAAGTGGTAGTAAGCTCAGGATCTATGATGGCAACATCCGGCATTAACTCCTGTCCCCTAAGGAAGATCGGCTCTGTGGCATCGGCAGCTGTAATATATGTAAAAGCTGTAGCCTCTGCGCCTGTCCCCGAAGCAGTAGGGATTGCAGCCATTTTGGTCCTGATACCTGTTATCTCTTCTCCCACGTGATCCGCAAGTTCTCCGCCGCAGCCGTCAAGAACAGCTACTGCCTTCATCAGATCAAGGGCGGCTCCTGTGCCGATACCGATGAGAAAGTCGCAGCCTTCTTTTTTATAGACCTCATAAGCTGCTTTCGCCTTAGCTTCTGTAGGGTCTTCAAGAAAATCGTGGAATATAGTATAGCCTATTCCCTTTTTGGACAGCGCATCGGTGATGATTCTGACTTTCCCCATTTTGACCATTATCTGATCGCTGATGATGAGGGCTTTTTGGCCAAAACCATCCATATATCCGGGCGCCTTGGTAAGTGCTCCCCTTCCGGTGACAATCTTAGAAGGCGTGGTAAACTCCTTGACCAAAGCTACTCCGTTTTTTCTTTTATCACGCACGTCTGTGTGTTTCATTCCCTAGAACCTGCTCCTCTCATTTCTGATAGATATGATATGGTCAAAGCCTGTGTAGTCGGTAAAATAAATTGTTGAAGCTCCGCCGTTTCGTAGCTCCGAATCCTCCTTGCCCTCCATGAATCTATGGGTTCCAAAGGCAGGTCCGATGGTGAGTGTGTCCTTACTGTTTGACAGTTCAACCATCTCATCCTTGACAGTGATGGCTTCTCCGCCCACAAGAGCTGTGGCAAGGTGTCCGTTCTCAAGGAAGGTTGCACCTGTAACGGAGAGCTCGATTCTCCAGGGAGCGCCTTCTACGCCGCTGGTCTTAACTCTTATGTCGATTCCGTCGTTGTCCTTGCTCTCCCTAACCCAGACGTCGATATCCATGTCGGGGCCCATCTTCTTATCGCGGGCTGCATTGTCCATCTGCCACCAGTCGTTGGTCTCAGGGATCTTATCAGGGCTCCAGGGCAGGTAATACCAACCGTGCATGGTCTGGGACAGGTGCAGTGTCTCTCCCTCCTGAACCATCTTCTCAGCCTTGAAGGCTCTGTGCTCGCAAAAGCTCCCCGCAACCTTCATCTCCACCTTGATGGTTCCGTTGTGGAAATAGAGGAAATTGGACTTGCCACTCATCACTGTGTAGGTGTATCTTCCTGTTCTGTTTCTTGAGATACCGGAGTTTTGGTAAAAGACCTTGTAGTCGGGATTGCCGTACAGGCCCTCATGTTCTATGTTTTTCCACTCAGGATGCCACATGAAGAAAATGAGGCAGTCCGGGGTGTGAAGATTCTTTTTTAAACAAATGTCTATGATGGTGTTGGCCATATCATAGAATTCAGGGATGTCATGGCGCTGCGCCATCAGCACATACTCTGTGTAATAATCTGTAGGATAGGACAGTCTGTCCTTGTCAAAACGGGTGGAGTTGGCGGTAAAAATAGATCCGTCGGGCTCCCAGTAGTGCAGCATCATGTGGAGGTTTCTGATAACGTGATCCTCGTAGGACTTATCGCCTGTGGCCTCAGCCAGGGTTATCATGGCATCGTTGTTGACGCGGTTGTAGTTTCCGGCTGATTTCTCCGCATACTCTCCGTCTTCGTTGCAGTCGATGCCCTCTGCCAGATATCTGTTTGCGCAATCGGCCATTTCCTTGCTGTCGTAGATCTTGGAGCACTCCATAAGAGTTGAGGCTATGGCCCATCTGTGGTTGGGAGTATGGAATCCCCCTGTCATAATGCCTTTTGCGGCGTCTCTTATGATCTCGTTAAGAGCAGTGAATATCTGATCCTCTTTATCCGTTCTCTTAGCGGCCTTGATATCCTTCAGATAGAAGAAATGCGGCATTATCTTTTTTATGCAAAAAGCTGTGTCCGGCGCTGAGGAAAAATTACAGGTCACATAGTCAAAAAGTCCGCTGTCGTGCTGCATCATCCTTGCAAAGCGAAGTCCTGCCATTATGCGCTTAAAGAGCGCTTCGTCCTCATGAAAAGAGCTGTCCTCGTTGCAATACACTGCTATCATTGATGCGGTTCTGTAAATTGTGTACTTGGCATCAAGGATGTGGTCCTGATCCATGAAGGCGCCGTAGTTCTCGTCGTTCTCATCCATGATCTGAACCCGCATGGATTCGTACACCAGCTCCTCTGTGTCTGTTAAGATTATCTGATAATGATTCTTCATCGATACCCTTCCTGTCTTATCTGACATCACTTAATGTTAATTATGTATGCTCGTATCAGAAATTCTTGCTTGTTCATGCTTCTGATATTTACTCTGAGATCAGTGCAGCTCCGATGATGCCTACATCCCCTGCATCCGGAATGCCGCTTGCTATGCGGATCTCAGTATTCTTGGCACTGCTCCTTGAATAAACATCTCTGTATACTCTCTCCCTTACCTTATCAAGGAAGAGGTCCGCTGCCCTTGTGATTCCGCCGCTAAGGACCAGCACATCGGGCTGAAGAATATTTATAAGATTGGTAAGTCCTTCGGATAAGTAGTAGACAAACTCATCCAGAACTTTATTCGCTGTTTCATCTCCATCTTTTACTGCGGCAAAAAAGCTCTCGCCATCGGTATATTCAGGCATTCCCGCTTCCTTAGCCATCTCTGTGAGGGCTGTTGCTGAAGCGTAGTCCTCAAAACAACCTTTTCTTCCGCAGTTACAGTCACAGCCGTCAATGTTAATGGACATATGGCCAAATTCTGCTGCCGCATAGTTAAGGCCTCGTAGAACCTTGCCACCAATGATGATTCCGCCGCCGATTCCGGTGCCCAGAGTAACCATGACAAATACGGGAACGTTGTATTTTCCCGCCACGTACTCGCCGATGGCCGCAGCATTGGCATCGTTGTCAAAAAAGGTCCTGCTGCCCAGGGGCTCTCCAAGAGCTGTTCTTAGCTTTGGCAAAAAAGGAACTTCCTCAAAGCCGAGGTTATTGGCATAGAGGATGCGGCCTGTGTCAAGCTCTGCGGTTCCGGGGACACCGACGCCGATGGATTCTATCTCGGATTCGGTGATCCGGGCTTTAGCCATGAGGTCTTTTACGCCCTGTGCAATGGCGGCGATCATGGCCTCCGGTTCAGATGCTTCTTTGGTCTTTATGGAATTCTTTTTTATTATGTGTAATTCGGAGTCCACCACGCCCATGGCGATGTTGGTTCCGCCTACATCTATTCCTATTCTGTACATACTTACCTCTTATGTGCTCCTGGACGGTTGTGAGTCAATGGGGACGGTTCTCTGTGACTCGCTTCGTGAGTCACAGAGAACCGTCCCCATTGACTCACAACCGTCCCCATTGACTCGCAACCGCCCACCAACTCACGCCTTCAACACTTCCATCAAGAATAGCATCGCCATGGCCTGTCCGTAGGGCATGGGCTTGATCTCAATCTCTTTATAGAAGTCCTTGGTAATCCTACCCATAGGCGTTCCATAGGACACCTGATTCACCGTTCCGTCGGGATCGATGTAGTTAAGCACAGGCTCCAAAGCCTTCAATCCGACTTCCTTATACTTCTCATCGATAAGTCCCATTCTCACTGCCTTCAGTATTCCGTAAGCAAATCCGCAGGTGGCACTAGTCTCAACATAGGAAGTGGGATCATCCACAAGGGTGTGCCACATTCCGCTCTCATCCTGGTATTTGGCGAGGGCCTCCGCCTGGGCCTTAAGGGCCTCAGTGATGAAACGTCTGTCAGCCCCCTTAACTTCTGTAACTGAGAAGTATTCAGGAACTGCGATGGTGAACCAGCTGTTTCCTCTTCCCCAGAGGGCCTCAGCGAAGTTGCAATGCTCAAGGAAGGTCCAGCCGTGGAACAAAAGGCCGGTCTTTCTGTCGCACAGATATTTGATATGAAGAAGGAACTGGTATCTTGCCTCCTGTCTCCATTCGTCGTTATCCTCAATTTCTGCCATGCTGGCAAGGAACATTACCGTCATGAACAGGGTGTCATCCCAGAGCTCTTCTGTGTTCTCGCTGTCGGAGGTACGATGCTGCAGTCCCCCTTCCTGAGTTCTGGCAAAGTCGTTCATTATGGCAACAGCCCACTCATGGCATACGCCCCTGTACACCGGGTTATCAGAATTCTTAAGAAGGAAAGACAATGTCAGCATGGGCGCCACTGTGTTGATATTCTTGGCGGGAAGCCCAAGGCCTACCTCCTTCTCATAATATTTTTCCAGAGTCTCAAGATAGCTCCTGTTTCCGGTCTCCTCATACATCTGCAAAAGGCCGTAAAGTCCCACGCCCTGGGTCCACTCCCAGTGCTGATATCTGGAGATATCGTCCCCGGCAAGGCTCTTGGTCTTCATGTTTTCAAGAAATTTCTCATCATCCTCGTACAGGAATTTCTGAAAACTGTCTGCCAGTACCTCCAGGGTCTTCAGGATTTTTTCTCTCTCGACTTTCATTTGCTACCTCTTTCTATTTCCTTTATACTTTTACTGTGAAACTAATTATTCAAATTTCGTTTATGGTGAACCAATGCTGATCAATGACAGTGTCTACTACGAAGACAACCACTATATAATCATCAACAACATAGCCAACAATATTTTTTATTACATTGATTATGATAAAAGGGACTATTCCATCAACATGGAATTCCAGCATCTCCACCCCTACTACGAGGTCATGCTGCTTCTTGCCCCAAATGCAACCCATCTCATTGAGGGTACTCCCTACAATATTCATATGGGCGATATGGTTCTGCTGGCCCCTTCCGTTATGCACAAATCCGTATATTACAAGGGTGAGCCAAGTAAGCGTGTCATCATCGATTTCATGTATCCGCTGGACAAGCCGGAAACCGCCGAGGCCTACAAGGAGATCCTTAAGCCCTTCCATACTGAGGTTCCGATTCTCCGCCTTGAGCTGGAGGACAGGCAGCGCCTGATTGATATCCTGAATGACCTTTTTAGTTTTTCCAAAAATCATGACTACTACGGCAATGCAGCGGATGAATTCTACATCCACAACAAGTTCCAGGAGTTTTTGTACGGGCTCTACGAGCTCTCGGGTAAAAATATCTATACCAATGATCAGGCCTACAACTCCATAGAACAGAAGATGTACGAGATTTCCTCCTTTATTCATGCCAATTATAAGGATGATATTTCTCTCGCTTCTTTGTCTGAGCGCTTTTTTATCAGCCCCAGCTATTTATCTCGTGAGTTCAAGCAGGTTACGGGTTTCAATATTTCCAACTACATTCAGCTGACCAGGATCAAGAATGCCCAGTACAGGCTGGTCTCCACCAATGACAAGATCTCTGCGATTGCTTCGGACTGCGGCTTTGCATCCTTTTCTCAGTTCAACCGCATCTTCAACAGGATCAGCGGCTCGTCCCCGAGGGAATATCGCCAGTCTGCGGTGCTTAACAAATAATCCTTTGTGATAACTGATGGCGCTTATGTTTTACACGCACACCGGATTGGTGATGCCCATATTGGTGCAATCATCCATGGCCACAAAGTAAATGTAGTGGTCGTGGGGATATTCCAGGGGATTCTCTGTAAGACTGCAGCTGTAATCGTAATGGCCGTTTTCCTCGGTTGCCTTGAGAATGATCTCTTTAACTACTCCGTTCTCGGTGCAGATCTGAAGCTTGCTCAAGGGTCTGTTGGAATATAGCTTAATTCTTATATCAAGTTTGTTATCTTCTTTATCTTCATCCCCAAGTTTTTCTCCGGGGCGCTTACCATTAACTGTTGTAAGAAGAATAGGTCCGTTGGTCAAAAAACTGTGGCCGCAGCGAAGGGCGTCCATGACCTTCTGCGGAGTCCGTGCTTTGCCATGTTCACTGCCTATTCCTATATTCACATAGGTTCTGACGCCGCCGCTGGTAAGGTTGGTCTCAGCCCATTTTTCCAATATTGGAAGGAGGCTCTCGCAGATCAGCGTGTATACCTTGACCTCTTCGGGATATTTACTTGAGAGTTCCTGCGTGTTTAGCTGTATCAGGTCTCTTGTATCAAGGATCTCATCATACAGAACATGATAATCATCGGCGCAGATGTTGTGGGTATCGCTTCCGGTGGTGGCAGGAAGGAAAAGGCCCTTCTTCATGCACTCATGCCACAGGTTTCTTGCCAGATCGTTGGTACTTCCCGGTAACATGGGATTGGAGCCGTTCCATATCTCCATGGTCTCGAAGATGTCCAGCATATCGTTAAATGCAGGATTCCAGGAGATTGCTCTCTGCAGATCTCTTGGGTGATTGATCTGAGCAAGGCCGCCCTTGTCCTTGATGATATTTGTAATCCTTACAAACTCGGAGCGCAGGTACTCATCGGTTCTGTCCTTCTGCTCCGGTATGTTGTAGATAACATCTGTGTCAACTCCCATAGCCATTACGTGGCCGTTGGAGGTGGAGATCTCTTTGGATATTACGGGAAGGAAGTCCTCTCTTTTTAAAGCCTGCCATGCCTTGTGACCAAGGATATTGTGGTGGTCTGACAGGGCTCCGTAGCCAAGGCCCATGGCCATCATGGAATTGGCGATATCCTGCGGGGATTCAACAACGTCATCATCTCCGCCAAAGGCGGGGCTGGAATATATGCTGTGATGATGGTTGTCTCCGGCTATCCATCCCATTTTTTCAAGGTCTATGAAGCGGTTTAGCTCATAGTATCTCTTCTCAAGGGTTTCTTTTTTCACCTCGATAGAGTCTGTGATGATCTCATATTCACTGCCCTTGGATACTTCGATGAAATAGCAGCCTTCCGGCAGATATCTGTGGAGCGTTCCGTCAAAGCCGGTGATATCCCTTATCATGGTTATCTTGCCGTTAACCCTGTCGAAATTCTCGAAGTTTTCTCCCTCAAGAAGTTTGAAGAATTTGACCTGGGCAGGTGTTCCCAGTCCTTTACAGGTGGTCTCTATGAACACATCTCCAAGCTCTGTGCAATTCTCAGGGATTCCGTTTCGGTGAAATCTGTTCCTTTTATTGGGGGCAGGATAGTCAACCTCATTGGTCCTTGCCTTGCCGCCGGGGCATACTACCTTGGCATATCTTATGAAGTTTACAAGCCTCTCGGCATCCATCCCATCCACAATAGGATCGGACTGCCCTTTTTCCCGTAGCTGTCCCTGCAAAAGTCCTATTGCGATGGATAAAAATTTGGTTTCCTTACTCATGATTCCTCCACTTTTAATCCCATTTTAGGGTCAAATTACGGCATTATCTACGCGGTTTTTATGTTATGTTCACCTAAATATTGCATTTTTTGCTTAGTGCCTGTCACTTTCATCTGCTAAAGTGCCTGTCACTTTCGCGGGGTGAAGTGCCTGTCACCAGAAGGTAATGCTGTAGGTCTTGATCTCATAGGGTGCTATAGCAAAAGATAGTATTCCGGTGTTCCTGTCAAAGTCCTGCTCTACCCGGCTTGTTTTTTCCAGTAGGTTGCAGGCCCGGACGTTACGAATCTCCACCTTTTCAAAATCCTTAAAGAGCTGTGCCTTCACTTCATGGCTACGGCCGTGGGCTTCGTATAGGCGGATGATGATGGCGCCGGTATCCTCTGCCTTCTTGATGGCGCTTACATAGACACCTTTCTCATCACCCAGGTCTATGATGCCCTCCCGGAGCTTTGCCAGATCCTTGGCCATACTCTCCTGCAGGAAAGGTAAAAATCCAATACTCTCTGCGTTAAGCTCTTCTGCCTGCTCTATAACAAGGCCTTCCCTGAAATCGCCTCTGTGTGGAAGCAGCGAATATGTGAAAAGATGCACTCCCTGGTCCGCATCCGGATTAGGGAAGATACCTGATTTGATAAGGGTTAGTCTCATGAGCTTCTCTTTTGCATCATAGCCATACTTGCAGTCATTCAGGATGGCGACTCCATATTCACCGGTGTCCGCCGTCATATCTATCCAACGGTGGGCACAGCACTCAAATTTCGCTTTTTCTATGCTGGTATCTCTCTTTATCTTCCTTCGAAGATTGCCAAATTGGATATCGCAGTCCAGATTGGAAGCCTCCACTTCCACCGGGAATGCGGCCTTGAGAAGGGTCTGGTGCTCATGCCAGTCAACATCGGTCTCGAAATCAATTCGCTTTGAATGCTTGTAAAAAATGATGTTCTGACCAATAACGGATTTTCTGAAGTTCCTTTCAATATTTACATAGGCAGCCACATCAAAATCCTCAGCGTCCTCCTTCGGAACCTCCGGCAGCTCAATATACTGAAGATCCGTGATGTTCCAGCTGGTCTTTTCAAAATCCGCATCTATGTTCCAGGCATCATAATCCTTGGGCTTATCCTCAAAGGCCATCAGCCTGTTGAGGGGCGGCTGGGACAGATCCCTGATCTCCCTGCCAAGCTCTTTATCAAACAGAGACTCGATTTCTCCGTTCTCATCAAAAACAACTTTATAAAAAGGCGTCTCCAGTTCAGTTTTCTGCCCCTGCTTAAGGGCTTCCACAGGCCCATCTTCAGCATCAGCCTCAAAGTCCGCCTCATAATCCTCGTCAAAATCCTCGTCAAATTCGCAGTCAAAGCCTGTCGCCTGCTCGTAGGCAAAGCGGATAATTCCCTTGCAATCGCTGATGGCATCCTCATACTGTTCCCAGGAATCCTCATAGACTCCTTTTATAGAGGAACCCGGCAGAATGTCATGGAACTGATTGAGCATCAGAACCTTCCATATCTCATAGAGGTCGTTCTCAGGATATCTGATCCTTCCTGCCAAAAGTCCGTAGCTGCAAATAAGCTCAGCCTCCTTAAGCAGATACTCCAGCTGCCTGTTGTAGCGCTTGTTTTTTGCCATGGAGGTGTAGGTTCCCCGATGGTATTCGAGGTAAAGCTCTCCGGATATCTTAGGAATTTTCTCAGGCTTCTTAAGCTTTTTCAGAAGATCATCAAAAAAGGCTGTAACACTTTTGAGCTCTGTTCTCGGGCACCCGGGCACTCCCATTTCAAGGCGCCTGTCCATCTCCAGCATCTCCCAGGTGGGGCCGCCTCCGCCGTCTCCAAACCCGTAAACAGTAAGAAGCTCATCGGTCAGCTCTTTTTCCCTGAAAGCCCTGTAAGTTCCAAGGATCTGCGACGGGTTCTGTCTTCCGTTGTAGGTGTACTCCAGAAGGCCGCCGGTCTTCATGGCCTTGTCCGCCAGGGGATAGTCACAGGTTGTTATGAGATAGGTGGGAATCTTAGTCCCATCAATTCCTTCCCAGTAAAAAAAGTCATGGGGAAGTCTATTTGTATCATTCCAGGCAAGCTTGGTGGTGACAAAGGCTCTGACTCCGCTCTTTTTAAGAATCTGAGGCATTGCAGCACTGTATCCGAAAACATCAGGAAGCCACAGGATATCGCTGTCTATTCCAAAGGCTCCTTTAAAATACCGTTTTCCGTAAAGTATCTGTCGAACCAGCGATTCCCCTGAAGTCAGGTTACAATCCGCCTCAAGCCACATGGCTCCCTCTGGCTCAAACCTGCCCTCCTTCACCTTCTCCTTAATCTCTTCAAACAGCTCAGGCTCATCCTCTCTGATATATTCATAGAGCTGGGGAGTACTCATCATGAAACGGTACTCGGGGTATCGCTTCATCAGCTCCATCACTGTGGCGTAGCTCCTGATGGCCTTTTCACGGGTCTGGCAAAGCTCCCACTTCCAGGCCACGTCGATATGGGTATGACCGGTACTTGCCACCGTCACAGGAAGATAATCTCTGCCGTAGAGGTTCTTCCTTAGATACTCCGAGGCCTTGATCGCCAGCTCATCTAAGATATCAGTCTTCTCTGTTATCACTGCCTCGTCAAAAGCCCCGGCCATTCCAAGAATTCGAAAAGCTTCTTCAAGACCTGCTATCAGCTCATCCAATATTTCCTTCTTGGAAAATCTAAATCGGTCATCTATCTTTTCTTCAAGAACTTCAGCCGAAAACGCCTCCGGAAGTTCCTCTTCTTTCCTGATACCAAGAAGCGCCTCCGCCGCCTCCAGCAGTACCAGTACGTCAAAATAGGCCCTGGTCACCGCCTCATTTCCGGCTGCCAGCTCCATATTCAGGAGATTCTCATTTTCTGCCAGGTTGGAATAGGCATAGATTCCAATATCAACAGCCCTGTCACGACCCTTTTCCCAATCCTCTTTTTCATAGATGACAACGCTGTTGTGGTTCATATCCATGCCGCAGCGCCTTATGCCATCTATGTATAGAAGCATCTGAGGGTTATCCGTATTCCAGATATCATCAGCTCCGGTGGACAGGAAAAAAAGCACCTCTTTTCCCCGATATATCTCCGGGATCCGGACCTTAAGCTTAAAGCAAAAGTGGGTATCAGGCTTACCCCAAGCGCCTCCCGCCTTAAATTCCTCCCAGTCCTTTGGCTCCTCAAATATGGTCTCTCTACTGTCGTAGGGAATCTCGGTAAACCTTATTCCTTCCTTTGTCATGACCTTATCAATAGGCATAACATCAGAAAAAATCTGCTTTCCAAGGGCATTCTTTTTCTCTATAAGACCACTTATTCTTGTAATGTAATCCGGCATCTAGTCTCCTGTCTAAGTATCTGAATATGATATCCTGCTTATAGTCTTCTGATCTTAGTCTTCTCTAACAATACACTGTCTTGTATTCATGCTTCTTGGCGTAACCTCAATGTCCTCCAGCTGTTTCTTTATATACCCCGGGATCTCCCTCTTAAGCTCCGCTAAAGGGATATAATCCTCATGCTTTATCTCGTTTTCCTCGAATCTCATTGAGGGTTCAAACACAAAATTCTCTTTTATATACTCTACAACCTTCCTGTTCTCTTCCTCAGTGATATGAATGTCCTTAAGATATTCCTCAGGCGCATCCAGTCCACTGATTCCCGCAAGCCTTGTGCAGGCTTCGAATAGTTCCGGATAAAGATGCATGAGCCTGGGACTAGCCAGCATCGCATGCTTTCCCGGCTGAGAGTACATGATGAGCCTGCTGCCGTCAGGATATATCACCCTCGCCATCGTTCCATCATGTACAAGATATTCCTCATCCATCTCATCCTTCTTGTACACACTGGTAAATTCCGGCAGCGTAGCTCTGAGAAACCTGCCATGGTAGCTGCCTTCCGCTCCCACCAGGTTATCCTTTTCATCCAGATATATCCAGATATGCTCAAGGTCGTAGAGATGCTGAATGTCATAGTCCAAATAATAAGCGTATTCGATAACCTTAACCGCCCCTTTGTAGTTCAAAAAATCAAACTTGCGATTGAAGGATCTGCTGACAGCGCCATCCTCTTCATACACCTCATACCCCACCCTCTTTATACTGAAAGGTTCCTTTTCGTCCATATATATAATTGGGGCATGACGCAGTACATATTCTCTCTCTTCCATATCTCCCTTCCTTATCTCTTGTAGATTTGGGCCAACGCAGATTTTTCACGAACTGCGATCCTTCCGATACACAGAAGCCGCCTCCCATAATAGAAAGCGGCTTTGATAAAGTCTCAGGTTAAGGTCTTATTCAGTGTATTCAAATCCGCGCAGATTAAGCTCCTTAGCATAGTGGCAAGCCACGAAGTGTCCGGGCTCAATCTCCTTATATTCAGGTGCGACTTCTTTACATTTCTGCCGGCAATACCTACAGCGGGTGTGGAAATAGCAGCCGCTGGGCGGATTGGCGGGATTGGGAATCTCGCCCTTAAGGGGAATTCTCTCCTGCCGGAAGGTGGGATCAGCAACCGGCACAGCAGACATCAGCGCCTCAGTGTAAGGGTGCTTGGGATGAGCAAATATCTGCTCTGTCTCTCCGTATTCCACCATCTTACCAAGGTACATAACACCAACTCTGTCGGAAATGTGCTCAACCACCGACAGATCGTGGGAAATGAACAAATACGTAAGACCGAATTCCTTCTGAAGGTCTTTTAACAGGTTGATTACCTGGGCCTGAATGGACACGTCCAGAGCCGAAACCGCCTCATCACACACAATGATCCTGGGATTAAGAACCAGCGCCCTTGCGATTCCGATACGCTGTCTCTGACCACCGGAGAAAGCATGTGGATATCTCATAAGATATGATGGGTTAAGTCCGACCTTAACGGCCATCTCTGTTGCCTTTTTATCCATCTCTGCCTTGGACATCTTGGGATAGTTTGCCTTCAGGGGTTCCTTGATAATATCAAGTACAGTCATTCGGGGATCCAGTGAAGAATATGGATCCTGGAAGATCATCTGGATCTCCTTGCGGATCTCCTTCATTTTCTTTTTATCGATCTTTAAAAAGTCAACTTCCTCACCGGCCTCGGTTCTATAGTAAACCTCGCCCTCGGAAGCCTCATAGGCTCTTACGATGCAGCGGCCCAGGGTTGTCTTGCCACAGCCCGACTCACCTACGATACCGATGGTCTGTCCTTTCTCAACGGAAAAAGAGACATCGGTAACAGCCTTAACTACTACATTCTTGGAGGTAAAACGCTTGTGAACATTTTTTACTTCAAGTATTGCATTATTCTCCACGTTAATTTCCTCCTTCCTTAGCCTTGATTCTTGCCTCTACCTCAGCTCTGTGGGCTGCACAGGCAGGGTTGTTGCAGGCAAAGCAGGCAATCTTGTGTCCGGGCTCGATCTCAACAAGCTCAGGCTCAGCCTTATCACAAAGGCCCTCTATTCTGGCATCACATCTGTCATAGAATCCGCACTGCTCAGGAAGATTCATGGCAAGAGGCACAGTACCCTCGATTGAGAAGAGTCTGTCCTCCTTCTTACCGCCAATCTTGTGAACAGATCCGATAAGTCCCCTTGTGTAAGGATGCTGTGGATTGGCATAAATTGTCTTGGAATCACCGGTCTCAACAACCTTTCCAAGGTACATAACGGCAACTCTGTCGCACATTCTTGCAACAACGCCCAGGTCGTGGGTGATGAACAGGATTGCCATGTTGAATTCTTTCTGAAGCTCCTTCATAAGCTCCAGGATCTGTGCCTGGATTGTAACATCGAGAGCTGTTGTGGGCTCATCCGCAATCAGAAGCTTGGGGTTACATACAAGAGCCATAGCGATCAGGGCTCTCTGCAACATACCGCCGGAGAACTCATGAGGATACTGGTTGTAACGCTTTTCAACATTGGCGATACCAACCTTTCTCATAACCTCTAATGATATCTCTTTTGCCTTCTTCTTATCCTTGGTGATATGAAGAAGTGTACATTCGTTAATCTGGTTTCCTATGGTGTACATAGGAGAAAAAGCTACCATGGGCTCCTGGAAGATCATGGAGATCTGCTTGCCGCGGACGTTTCTGATCTCTTTTCCCTTGGGGTCCATCTTAAGGATATCCACCTCGGTGTCATCCTCGTTTCTGAACATGATCTGTCCGCTGGGGATGCACTTGCGGTCGTTGATGGCCAGAATTGACTTACAGGTGATTGACTTACCGCAACCGGACTCGCCTACAAGGCCCAGTGTTTCGCCTCTTTTTATCTCGAAATTAACTCCTCTTACGGGAGTAAGGGTTCCGTCCAGCATCTTGATATCAACATGGAGGTCCTTTACTTCTATAATGTTGTCTTTTTCCATAAATCCCTCCTGATTACTTGTAAGGATCTGCCGCGTCTCTCATTCCGTCTCCGAGGAAGTTAAACGCAAGAACCGTAATTGTTACGAAAATAATTGGAATCAGTTTGTGGGGGTTAGCCGCTACGTCAGTAACTGAGCTTGCTTCCTGAAGAAGTACGCCCCAGCTGGTGGCAGGTGACTTGATACCCAGGCCAAGGTAGGACATTGATGTCTCACCTACGATGGATCCGGGAATTCCCAGTGTAAGAGATACGATAAGGTAACTCATAAAGCCGGGTACCAGGTGCTTCCAGATAATGCTCCAGGTGGATACACCTGACAGCCTTGCCGCCATAACATAGTCCTCATTTTTTAAGGAAAGCATTTTGCCACGAACTACTCTTGCCATTCCGGTCCAGTTGATGAAGGACAGGATAATGGTCATGTAGAAATACATCTTAATTGTTGAGATTCCCGCAGGGATAGCTGCTGAAAGTGCCATCCAGAGAGGAATCTGGGGAACTGCTCCGATAACCTCGATGATACGCTGGATCACGATATCGATAACTCCGCCGAAGTATCCTGATATGGATCCGATCGCTACGCCAAGGAAAAAACTGATGATGGCGCTGGCGAAGGGAATCGACAGTGATATCCTTGCTCCCAGCAGGACTCTTGAGAATATGTCTCGCCCAAGGGAGTCCGCACCAAAGAGGAATACTTTGGCTCCCGTACCTCCGTTGGATCCCTGCCCCACTCCGAAGAGATGCAGGTCACAGGGGATAAGTCCCAGGATTTTGTATTCGCAGCCGTGAACGAACCATTCGATCTTGTAATACTCGGAAAGGTCCGGCTCAAGCTGAACTTCAAAGGTCTTTTTGTCGATTGCTTTATCAAGCTTGTATACGTGAGGACCTACATGCTCGCCCTCAAATATTGTATAGATAGCGGTTGGAGCTGAATTTCTGTAGAGTCCGTCGAACTCATCCAGAGAATAGGGTGCCAAAAAGTCTGCAAACAGCGCTCCAAGATACAGAATTGCCAGTATAAAAAGGGATACTCTTGCAAGCTTATGTCTTCTAAGCTTTCTTGCCATCAGTGTCCACTGGGAGGCAAGATAATAATCTTCTTTTGTCTTTTTCTTTTTTGCCATTATCTTCCACCTCCTGAGTAACGGATTCTTGGATCAAGGAATGCCAGTGCGATATCGGAGAAAAGAACACCGATAACAACCAGTACAGCCTGGATCATAACGATGGCGCCCGCAAGATACATGTCCTGGGACTGAAGAGCCTTGTACAGAACAGGGCCCTGAATCTGCATGTTAAGTACGAGAGCAGTAACAGTTGAACCTGAGAACAGGCTTGAGAGAACTCCGCCAAGACCTGATACTGTAGGGTTGATGGCTGCTCTGAAGCAGTACTTCATAATTATTTTTCCCTCAGATACGCCCTTAGCTCTTGCTGTAAGTGTGTACTGCTGGGCAACTTCATCAAGCATCTGGGCACGAACGGAACGGATGATACCGCAGGTTCCGCTGGTACCGATTACTATGATGGGGATGATCATTCTCTTTAAGAAATCACCGAAATTGTATAAGTGAATGCCGTTTTGCAGCATTTCCTGTGTAAACAGACCAACGTTGGCATTGCCTGTCCATTTATAGGAAATGTACATCAGCACAATAGCCAGAATAAAGTTCGGTATGGCCGTTCCCAAAAATCCGATGATGGCAGATATGTAATCTCCCACGGAATACTGATGGGTGCTGGCATATACCGCAATTGGAATAGAAACAAGATATTGGAACAGCATGATTATCGCTGTTACTCCTATGGTAAGTCCGAGCCTGTCATTAACAACGCTCCAGACATCACGACCATAGGCAAAAGAGTATTTCCAGTTATGATGTGAATGGTACAGTCTGTAGTATGCGGAATCCGTAGGTGTCCAAATGATATCTTTGACCCACTTAAGATACTGCTGCCAGACAGGCAGATCCAGACCATAGTCCGCACGCATTGATGCGGCGTAATCCGCATCTACAAGTTCTCCTTCAGTTGCAAGTGCTGCAATGTGAGCTGACACGTAATCCCCGGGTGGCAGCTGAATAACAAAGAAAACCAATATAGAAATCAGTATCAAAGTAGGGATAAACATCAGCACACGCTTAACGATGTACTGAACAAGGTCCTTCTTGAAAAAATTCTTTATCGCCTCTCCCATTGAAATCTTCCCTTCTCATTTAAATGGGGACGTGGAACTTACTTCACGCCCCCAACTTATTACTTGATTGATCCGAATCCGGAAAAAATTTTACTCTGCCTTGAACATTACTTCGTAATGTGCCATGTTAGCGTACTGATAGCAGTCAGCCCATACAAGGTTGTCAGCATAGTTCTTAATCTTGTTGCTGATAAGCTCGTAAGAATTCTCAGCCTTAAGATAACCGATTGACCAGAGATTCTCTTCATGGATCTTGAAGATCTCTTCCTGATACTTATCTCTCTCTGCCTCATCGGGAGTCAGACGCCACTTGTCATAGAGCTCAACGAGCTTGACCATATCGCCTGTAGGCTCAACGCCCTGTGCGCCGTTTGTGCTGTAATATGTGCCGTACTCACCATACCACTCAGCTGCCTGTGCGATAGGAACGAACGGTGCTGCTCTGTCCTTAAGTGATGCGCCGCCGATTGGTGTGTGAGGTCCCATAACTGCAATCCAGTCGTTGTTATCGATCTGTGTATCGAATGCTGATACCTCAAGATCCTTAAGTGCACAGTTGATACCTACGGCCTTGTAGTACTGCTCGAATACAGGATAAGAATCATCTGCGCCACCGTCGTATGCAAGGAAGGTGATCATGAGATCTGAGCCGTCTGCGAAATCGTAGAAGCCATCTGATCCCATTACAAGGCCGCAGCCCTCAAGCAATGATTTAGCCTTATCTACATCATACTCTGTCCACTTCTTAGACCACTCTTCGCTGTAGCCAACGTTGCCCTCAGCAGGAGCTGCCTGGCCGGGCTCAAGGAATCCGTCTGTAAGAAGCTCAGATACCTGTGATCTGTCTACGCAGATGGACATTGCCTCTCTGAAGTCCTTGTTAGCAAAAAGCTCTGCATAGTTCTTGTCTGTGTTTGTGTAGTTAAAGGTGATCTGGTAAGCACCCCAGTCAGTGGTTCCCCACTCACGAAGTGAAGCCTGATCTCCAAGATCAGCAAGGGTTGCTGCAATATCCTGCATTGCAATGGTGATGATATCGATCTCTCCTGAACGGAACATAAGAAGATCCTGTCCATCCTCGGAGGTTGTGTTAAAGTGAAGTGCATCTACATAAGGAAGCTGATTGCCCATTGCATCAACCTTCCAGAAGTAAGGGTTGCGATCCATGATGCACAGTGTGTCGTCCTTGGAGCTGTTGCCGGGTACTGTTGAAAGTACAAAGGAGTTAAGTGTAGGAAGTCCTGATGTATTCCAGAAGTTATAGGATACAGCCTTACCAAGATCCTTAACTGTAGCTGCATCGATGTTCTTCTTCTGAGCATTTGCAAGGACATCTTCCTCGGAAAGTCCTGTGGACTCATAATATTCATTCTCTACATAAGGAATTTCCTCTGTGTCGGGAATGAGATCATGGAGATAATGCTCGGGAGCCCAGCACCACTTGAAGTCACCGTTCTCGATGAAGTCTGCGGGATATTTAGGATTTACAAAGGTCCAGGTTACTGTGTAATCATCGTTCTTAGTAAGCTTAGCCCATGCATCCTCACCATCAACGGTCTCTTTAAGAGCTGCCCAGCTCTTCTTGCCGTCGTAGTTGGTAAGATGGCACATGTAGTACCAGAATGTGATATCGTCTGCGTTAAAGTCCTCACCGTCTGACCACTTCATGCCTTCTCTTAAGTGGAATACCCACTCTGTGAAGTCATCGTTGTGCTCAAAGGACTTGATAACGTTGGGATAATAAGATCCATCTGTGTTATATCTGATAATAGACTCCAGTGTAGGTCTTGAAAGGCCCCAGCCACCGCCTGCGCCTGTAAGATTGATAACGCCGCCGTAGTTACCGATCTCAATGGGCTTGCCTGTTGCATCAAGTGTCTCAACGAATACATCGCTGGTGCCTGGAAGTCTGTCTGCAACTGCAGGAAGTTTGCCGCTTGATACCTGCTCTGCAAGCATAGGTGCTTCCTGATAGCCTGTTACCTCAACAGGGTCAGCAGCAACCTCAGTAGCAGTATCAGTCTGCGCATCTGTTGTCTGTGCAGGAGCTTCTGTCTGAGTGTCAGTGCCGGCATCTGTGTTTGCGGGAGTAGCCGCACCGCCACAGGCTGTAAGCATTGAAACGGACATTGCTGCCGTAAGCACTGCAGATAATGCCTTGGTCTTAATGTTCTTTCTCATAAATCCTCCTTTTCTAAATAAACCGCTTCGGATAAACGTTTATATTTATCCACACGAGTTTACTATCATTGCCTGACTTAATTACAAGTTTATTAGATTGGTATCACATTTTATACTCGTTTTTTTGCCTTATTTCAAAAAAACATTGCATTTTTTGTCCTAGAAGTACTGGGAATTTTTAAAATCCTCTGCAGAAAGAGGTTTGCCATAGTAGAATCCCTGAAGGCAGGTGATGCCCATTTTCCCAAGAGCCTCTGCCTGTTCCCTGCTCTCAACACCTATGGCGCAGACCTTGATATCAAGCTCCATTGCCATGCTCACAATGGCCTTTATCAGTGTTTTTACCTTCTTGTCCTCTTCTCCCAGCACCAGGGATGGGGACAGATTGATGGCAGTAAAGCCGCAGTCCTGCATCTGACCAAGGTTGATATTTCCACCGCCGAAGTCATTGAGCACCAGGTGATAGCCGTACTTATTAAGGTCCCAGAGGGTCTGCCTCACAGCTGTTGAAGTTCCCATAATGGCTTCATTGCTGATCTCCAAAAGGATCCCCGATGGATCAAGGCCGTCGCTCTCTGTGATCTCTCTAAGCCTTGTAAGAAAATCATTATCCAGAAGCTGCAGGGGCGACAGATTCACAGAAACTGCAATATTTTTCCTGTCCTCATCCCGCCATTTTTTCTGCTGATCAAGGGCTGTCTCAATTATCCACTTGCCCAGGCGGTTCATAAGTCCCACCTCTTCCGCTATGGGAAGAAGCTCATAGGCGGTACATTCCTCCTCGGACTTTAATCTTGGCAGCACCTCCACCGCCACGGTCTTTCCGGTGCCGGCATCTATCCTTGGCTGATACCGCAGTTCAAAGTCTTTTGCCAGATCTGCATCCTTTAGCCTGTTCTCAAGGGATTTATGCTTCTCAACGCTGGCCACCAGCCCCTTGTCGAACCTCTTG
Organism: Butyrivibrio sp. AE3009; assembly: GCF_000420845.1. Classification (GTDB taxonomy): domain Bacteria; phylum Bacillota; class Clostridia; order Lachnospirales; family Lachnospiraceae; genus Butyrivibrio. The sequence continues at coordinate 116,602 of NZ_ATVS01000009.1, forward strand.
AAATCATCTTTATTGGCGCTGTGCTTGACGGAATACATGGCCGCATCCGCATAGCGGATCAGGTTATCAGTCTCTTTGCTGTCATCGGGATAAAGGGCATAGCCAATACTTCCGGACAGGGTAAAAATATAGGTGTCCAGGTTAAGAGGTGTGTTAAAAAGTCTCTGAAGATGAACCGCAGTGGCATCCAGGTCCGCCTCGGACTCAACCCCATTTTTTACAATCATGAACTCGTCTCCTCCGGTTCTGAAGGAAACATACTCCGCGGGAAGAGCCAGCATTCTGGATCCAAACTCCTTAAGTACCCTGTCACCCATATCGTGGCCATAGGAATCGTTGATGGGCTTGAAGCTGTTTAGATCTGCATAGAAGACCGCAAATTTTTTGCCGGTATCATAGGACATTTTTACCGACTCTGCCATGATGTCGCCGCAGTAGCGCCGGTTATAAAGTCCCGTCAGGATATCCCTCTGTTTCAAAAGCTGCTCGTTCAGGGCTCCGTTATGAAGTACCGAATATGTCAGCCAGTAAACCAGCATAGGCAGCACGATATAGAAGAATTCGTCCCTGTCTATATGATTGGTACAAAGCAAAACAAGAGAAGCCAAGATACCTACAGTAACAAAAATACTGGTTCGCTTGGCAGTTCTCTCCGAGTATTCATAGCCCTTTAGCTTGAAATCATATTCTTTTTTGACCTGAAAATACAATCCACAGGCCATGAGCATCATGCACAGCACGTAACACAGGTTTGTATAGTCATTTTCCGGATCCTGCCCTATGGCCTGCAGATAGGTGTAGGGAATATCAAATATGATATAGACAAAAATACCCAGGATCATGATATTTGTGGGCTTGATTCCGCCTCCGCCCGCAATCATACAGTACATGTTAAAGAGCATTATCAGGATAAAAATACTGATGCTGAAATAAAGATAAACTCTTAGAAGCTCAGATCGTGTAAGAATCTCATAGGAGCCGAGATAAATAAGAATATGTCTGAAAGCCACGAAGCCAAAGCTTGTAAAGACAAACACATTTACAAGAAACTGGTATAGCTCTGTTCTTTTTAATTTTTGCAGGAAATAGACAGCGACTGATGTGCCAAAGAGATAATTGGGAAAAAGATATATTGTGGCTATAAGTTCGCCCATGGCGAATTTCCCGGTTACAGCCTCATCAAAGAACATTATGATATCCGCCAGTGCATAGAAAAGCACTCCGCAGGCCAGGATAAGTGCAGGAACCCAGTATTTCCCAAGCCTCTTTAAACAAAACAGCATAAGTACGCCTGTCAGCGTAACCGTTACCGGCGAAAACAGAAGCATAAAAAAATTGTTTCTTAAGAAGGTACTGATGCAAAAGAACCCATAAGAAACAAGGATCGCTATTATGAGCGTTCTATCTATTATATTCGTGAGATGTTCTTGCTCTACATTTTCCATAAAGTATATCCATAATCGCAAAGCGCTTCGAACCGATAACATTATAACATATAGTCGATAACTTTTTTATAAACTAAGCATTAAAAAAGGGATGGTCTCCCGAAGGAAACCATCCCCTGATAATCATATTATTCTAAGCACAGGCTCTTAAATCAAAGCTTGGGGCCTGCTGCAACAAGTGCCTTACCGGCATCGTTGCCTTCATATTTCTTGAAGTTCTTGATGAATCTCTCAGCAAGATCCTTAGCCTTTGTCTCCCACTCGGAAGCATCAGCGTATGTATCACGAGGATCAAGGATTGCAGGATCAACTCCGGGAAGAGATGTAGGAACTTCGAAATCGAAGATCGGGATCTTCTTGGTCTCAGCCTTGAGAACGTCGCCGTTAAGGATTGCATCGATGATTCCACGAGTATCCTTGATGGAGATTCTCTTGCCTGTGCCGTTCCAACCTGTGTTTACAAGGTAAGCCTTAGCTCCGCTCTTCTGCATCTTCTTAACGAGCTCCTCACCGTACTTTGTAGGATGAAGCTCAAGGAATGCCTGTCCGAAGCAAGCTGAGAATGTAGGTGTAGGCTCTGTGATTCCTCTCTCTGTTCCTGCAAGCTTAGCTGTGAAGCCTGAAAGGAAGTAGTACTGTGTCTGCTCAGGTGTCAGAATTGATACAGGAGGAAGTACTCCGAACGCATCAGCTGAAAGGAAGATAACGTTCTTAGCAGCAGGGCCTGAAGATGTAGGATTAACATTAAGAACAATGTTCTTGATGTGGTTGATAGGATAAGATACACGAGTGTTCTCTGTAACGCTCTTATCATCAAAGTCGATCTTGCCGTCTGCAGCTACAGTTACGTTCTCAAGAAGAGCATCTCTCTTGATAGCGTTGTAGATATCAGGCTCAGACTCCTTGTCAAGACCGATAACCTTAGCATAGCAGCCGCCCTCGAAGTTGAATACTCCGTTGTCGTCCCAGCCGTGCTCGTCATCACCGATGAGAAGTCTCTTAGGATCTGTAGAAAGTGTTGTCTTACCTGTTCCTGAAAGGCCGAAGAATACAGCTGTGTTCTTACCTTCCATATCTGTGTTAGCTGAGCAGTGCATGGAAGCCATGCCCTTAAGAGGAAGGTAATAATTCATCATTGAGAACATACCCTTCTTCATCTCTCCGCCGTACCATGTATTGATGATAACCTGCTCACGGCTTGTGATGTTGAATGCTACGCAGGTCTCTGAATTAAGACCAAGTGCCTGATAGTCATCAACCTTAGCCTTGGAAGCGTTATAAACTACGAAATCAGGCTTGAACTCTGCAAGCTCTGCATCTGTAGGCTGGATGAACATGTTCTTGATGAAGTGAGCCTGCCAAGCAACCTCTACGATGAAACGAACTGCCATACGGGAATCCTTGTTAGCTCCGCAGAAAGCGTCAACTACAAAGAGTCTCTTGTTGCAAAGCTCTTTCTTTGCAATGTCCTTAACCTTAGCCCAAACTTCTTCGCTCATAGGGTGGTTGTCGTTCTTGTACTCGTCAGAAGTCCACCAAACAGTATCCTTTGAGTTAGCATCCATTACGATATACTTATCTTTAGGTGAACGACCTGTGTAGATACCTGTCATAACGTTTACTGCGCCAAGCTCTGTGTCAACACCTACCTCATATCCTGTAAGATCTGGCTTCTTCTCTTCTTCGTAAAGAAGCTCATATGAAGGGTTGTAAACCAGCTCGGTTGTGCCTGTGATGCCATACTGAGTTAAATCAATGTTTGCCATTCTGTGACCTCTTTTCTTTAAATATTTTTTGCGCAAATAGTCTGATATTATCAGTTTGCAGTTAATAAATTGAATAATATGCAGAAAATTCGCAGATACACTGTTAAAAGTTGGGCCAAATTGAGCCCACTACTACATTTATACTACAAAGGCAAGATTTTCACAAGAATTTCAGGGCAAATTTGTATAAAATAACTGTAAATTTCCCTATTTGAGAATTCATTCTCATTTTCCCGCAATAATCTTTAACTCACGCCTTATTCTGATATTCCTAGCTCATAGCAAAGTACAGAATGCGGTTTGAGCTCAGCCTGGGTCTTATTCTTTAAGGTAAGGCCCTCTCCGGTCCATATATTTGCAGCAGGAAGCTCGTTCTTTGCCTTGATCTCCAGATCCTTGAATCTTATCTTGAACTTCTTCTTTTCCTCACTGATGTTAAAGAAAGCCACATAGGCCTTTTTCCCATCCTTGGACAGGCTCTTCCAGACAACCAGATCATCCTCCCTGGATATCTGCCTTGCCTTCCTTCCGTAGCGGTGCATATCAAGAAGCCTTGTATTGGTCATAAGCTCCAGGGTGAAGTCATCGTTCTCTCTCATCTCACCGCCAAACATCAGGGGCGATCTGAACATGCACCACAGCGTCATGAGAACTCTCTGCTCATCCTTGGTAAAAGAGGTATAGTGACCTCCGCCTTCTTTTTCTATAAGACAGAGCTTGCCAAGAGGCAACATATCACAGTCAGGCCAGTGGTCCTTGCAGCCGATACCTTCCCAGGCATGGCACCTTTCGAACATCCCATAGAGATGTTCCCACTTATCCCAGAAATCATCGGTCATTCTCCACATGTTTGCATTTTCCAGAAGGAAGTCCTTCTGATCCACTCTTGCCGGGCCCGGTGAAAGACTGAGAACCATGGGCCTTCCGCAGTTCTCAATGGCCTTTTTGATCATGGCGATCTCAGAAAAACCTGCTCCGGGAGCCTCCGGTCCCACATCAACCCTTGCGATATCGTCAACCTTTACATAGTCAACGCCCCACTCGGCGTACATTTCAAAAATGGAATTATAGTATTCCTGCGCTCCCATTACAGAAGCGTCAACTCCGTACATATCTGTATTCCACATGCAGATGGAACCGGTCTGGGCGATATCCCTGGCTGTTGCTGTTGTCCCCAGTAAGTGCGTATTCCTATGCACTGCCTGCCTTGGAATTCCTCTCATAATGTGGATTCCGAACTTAAGCCCCATATCGTGAATTTCCTTGGCGATAGGTCCAAACCCCTTGCCCCCTGCCGAAGAAGGAAATCTGTTCACTGCAGGGATAAGTCTTGAATACTCATCCATCTCAAGCTCGGTGAACTTGTGATACCAGTGGGAATCCGCTGTGGGTTCATACCACTGAATGTCACACACCACATATTCCCAGCCGAATTCCTTAAGGTGCTCTGCCATGTATCTGGCATTTCCAAGAAGCTGCTCCTCATTGACGCTTGCTCCGTAGCAATCCCAGCTGTTCCACCCCATGGGTGGTCTTTTTGCCACATAAGTCTTTTCTGCCATAATGCCCTCCAACCTTGCCAAAACTATTCGTCTTTACTTCTCACTCTCAAGAAGTGCCTGATAGATCTCCCTTTTGCCGACTCCTCTGTCTGCTGCCACCTTCTTCATGGCATCCTTATGAGATATCCCCTGATCTTCATAGATCTTCATGTGCTCCTCTATACTCATCTCCTGCCAGGAGAGCTGCTTTTCCGCGTCCTGCTCCTCCAGGCTCTTCCCCTCAATTACAAGGACATACTCGCCTCTTGGTTCATTTTGTTCGTAAAAAGCTATGGCTGCAGCGATAGTTGTCGGATTAGCCTCCTCAAATTTCTTGGTCAGCTCCCTGCATATGGTAATTCGCCTGTCACCAAGAGCCTCATAGAGGTCTCTCAGCACCGCCTTCAGATGATGGGGCGCCTCATAGACAATTATCGTCCTGCTCTCATCCTTAAGATCCTCCAGGATTCTCTTCCTTACCTTCTTATCCTCCTGGGATGGTAAAAAACCTTCGAAGCAGAATCTCCTTGTGCTAAGTCCCGAAAGTGTCAGCGCAGTGATACATGCCGCAGGTCCCGGAAGGGAAGTTACGGTTATTCCTGCCTTGTGGCACTCTGCCACCAGAACTTCACCGGGATCAGATATGGCAGGAGTTCCCGCATCAGTGATGAGGGCGACATTGGTGCCTTCCTGCATCTTCTGAATAAGCCACTGTGCCTTGTCATACTTGTTATACTCATGATAACTGGTCATCTCAGTATGAATATCAAAGTGATTCAGAAGCTTTATGCTGTTTCTTGTGTCCTCCGCAGCGATCAGATCAACTTCCTTCAAAGTCTCAAGAACTCTGAAGGTCATGTCGTCCAGATTTCCGATTGGAGTTGCACAAAGATATAATTTACCCTGCATATTTTCTCTTTCTATAAAAACACATAATAATTAACAACGATAACATGATAAATCTGTATTAATAGCCATAAATGTCATAGATCTCGGGAGTATATTTCCCCGGCTCTTCATAGATGATAAGCGGCTTTTCCACTGTAATGCGGCTCTTTCCGCCTCGTGCTCCCTCGATCAGCACCATGCTGGGCTCTTTGTCCACAAAAGGATAAACAAGCTGCATCCTCTTGGGTTCCACCTTGTACTCATGCATCAGCACCATGATCTCTGCCAGTCTGAAGGGCCTGTGGACCATATAAAACTTACCTCCGCTTTTAAGACATCTGGCTGCTGCCGAAATGACATCCTCCAGATCGCACAGTATCTCATGTCTTGCGATGGCCTTGGGCGCATCGGGATTTTGCAGCCCGTGTCCTCCTATCATGTAGGGAGGATTGCTTGTTACAACGTCAAAAGAGGCAGCATCAAATAAATGTCCTGCCTCCTTGATATCGCCGTTAACTATTTTCACTTTGTCCTGAAGGTCGTTAAGAAGAACGCTTCTTCTTGCCATGTCAGCGCTTTCTTCCTGAATCTCAAGACCGATCAGTTCACTGGCGGGCGTCTTGGCCGCCATAAGTATGGGAATAATGCCGGTTCCGGTGCCAAGGTCCAGTACTCTCCCGTCCTCGGGAGCTGAGGCAAAGCCTGACAGCAAAACCGCATCCATTCCAAAACAGAATCTCTCAGGATCCTGTATGATCTTATATCCGTTTCTCTGAAGATCGTCCAGTCGCTCTGTGCTCTTTAGCTCAATTGTCGCCAAGCTTTGACTTTCCTTCCTGTTTCTCAATCTTCTCCAGGGCCTCAAGTTCCTTCATCTCCTCGGCTTCCTGGGCACTCTTCTTACCATTGTTCTTTTTCTTCTGCTTCTTCTTGAAGAATTCGATGTCCTCGAGCTTGTACTCGTGAACTTCCTTCTCATCGTCCACTTCAACAAGGATCTTCAGGGTCTGACGAAGGATATTAACACTTGATACCTCGCCCTCAAGTCCGTCCTTAGCCTTGCAGAAATCGCCGATTCCGGGCATCTTGCGGTTAAGCTCCTCGTATACATCCTCTTCGTTCTTGAGGCAGCACATAAGTCTTCCGCATACTCCGGAGATCTTGGTGGGATTAAGGGAAAGGCTCTGCTCCTTGGCCATCTTGATTGATACAGGCACGAAGTCTGAAAGATATGAATGGCAGCACAGTGGTCTGCCGCAGATGCCGTAGCCACCGATTATCTTGGTCTCATCCCTTACACCGATCTGGCGAAGCTCGATTCTGGTCTTGAATACAGAAGCCAGATCTTTTACCAGCTCTCTGAAATCTATTCTGCCGTCGGCAGTGAAATAAAAGAGAATCTTGTTGTTATCAAAGGTATACTCAGCATCAATGAGCTTCATATCAAGATTGTGCTTCTTGATCTTCTCGAGACAGATTCTGAAGGCTTCCTTCTCCTTCTCTCTGTTGCTTCTCTCCTGCTCATCGTCCTTGGTGCTGGCTGTTCTGAGGACTGTCTTAAGGGGCTTGATAACCTCTTCGTCCTCAATGTCTCTGGGCTCGCCCACTACTGTTCCGTACTCAACACCTCTTGCGGTCTCTACAATAACGTGGTCACCCTTTTTGATCTCATACTTACCCGGTGAAAAGAAATATATCTTTCCGGCGGATCTGAATCTTACGCCGATAACTCTTGTCATAAACACTCCTTAATGCCCAGAAGCATCAGCTCCAGAGCTAAATCTATGTTAACATTGGAACTAATGCGATTCTTCGCAGTTTCCATGTTCTTAATAATACGATCTATCCCCTCGTAGCTGATAGTTTTCGTAACACTACTAATATACGATACCTTGTCGGTGAAAATCAAGTGAACATCCTCTCCTGTAGCCTTATAAACCAGCATGTCACGAAACAGGAACAGGAGCACATCCATGAAGTCCTCAAGCGCAACCAGGTCGATACCCTTTTTGGCCGTCTTGGAATCTTCCTCCTCCGGCTCCAGAATGGCGTGGACTCTGTTCATGATGTCATATATCTCAAGGTTCTTAAGCTTCCCCACCAGCTCTATGGTCTCGTTCTTGAGATTCTCAAACCTCTCGTTGGAGGCAAGACTGATGGCCTTACCCACATTTCCCCTGGCAAAAGAGGCACATACCATGGCCTTGTAATCCACAATCTTACAGGTCTCCATCAGGAATTTTGTAATGGCTTCGTCCCTGGCGGGTTTCATGGGAAGCACTATGCATCTACTTATGATAGTGGGCAGGAATGCATTGATGTTATTGGTAAGAATTATCATTACGATATAGGCCGGAGGCTCTTCCAGGGTTTTCAAAAGAGCGTTCTGGGCCGCTACGGTCATTTTTTCCCCTTCAGGAATAATGTAGATCTTATAATCACTCTCATAGGGGCGTATGACAACGTCATCACGAAGTTTCTCCCTGATGTCATCAACACCTATGCTGTTTGGCTTATCGTGGGTAATTGTGATGATATCCGGATGGTTCTCGGAAAGTGCCTTGATGCAGGAGGGACACTCATTACAGGCCTCGATATAATCGCCTTCATCCTTCCTGTGCTGGCACTGAAGTGCCTTGGCAAAGATCCTTGCAATATACTCTTTGCCCGCCTCATTCTCCCCTGAGATGATATACGCATGGGATACCTTGCCGGTCTTAAGAGCATTCTGCATATGCTCCTTCATCTGCTGTTGATCTATGATATCAGAAAAATCTGCCATTTCGCCTCTTCTCCTTAATGGACGCTATCATAATCTGTATTGTTCGAAAAGGTTGGCAGATTATTAGGGCTTCCACCAAGAAGTCCCTATGCTATGGGCCTATCAGGTAAAGATATCCAATAGGAGCCCCTGTATCTGTCCTATTTTAGCCAGGATGGCTATATTGTCCTTCTCATCCTTAACAAGTTCCCGGGCCAGAGCATCCAGTTCATCGTCCACCTGCCTGATGATGCCGTAGACTCTGTGACGCCCTCTCCTGTCCAGAAAGTTCTCTCTGGAAAACTCATGGGACCTTGTTACCACTTCATTCAAAAAGTCCTTGATAAGTATCCGATACCTCTGCATATCCTTGATGTCGTTTTTCTTGGAAATGCGGTCTCCCTGCTGGATAATATCCTGAAGCATCAGATTAAGACGCTCCGCAAGGCCTGTATCCTCAAGCTTACTTGTGAGCACAAATTTAAAATCCCCTGTGGCCTCCTGAACCTGCTCCGGAGCCTGGGGCTGATTGGTAGGTGTGATACCGCTTATCTTAATATCCATAAACCGCCCTCCAAATCAACGTGCTACCTCTAGTTATTATACCACATTAGTCCTTGATAACATGCAGTGTGTTCATCATATACATGAAACGTCGTCCGGTGCCTTCAGCCCCCTCAATATTGTAGTGGGCAGTGCCTACTATAGTGCCCTCTCCGTCGGGAATAATATACACCTTCTGCAGATGCTCAGGCATTGTCTGACCGCCTACATTGGCTGATGCGTCAATCCTTGTGCAGGGACCGGCATTGTCCAGCTCATAGATGTCAGTGCTGATCTCATACTCTTTTGACAGCTCCTCACTTATGGAGGCAACCACAGCATCCGCGCTCTCAGCCCAGTACTCTATCTCCAGGTAATCCTCGGGATTGCTGGCATCGTCATAAACGCTGATAAAACATTCTCCCTCCGCACTGCTGTATCTTGTGTAAAACTCATACTCGTAGTCAATCTCGAAGCCCAGAGTCCTGCTAACGGCATGCTCATACTGTACCTTCTCCTCCATGCCCTCAAGAATTATGGTACCCTCATATCGCTCTCCATCTGCTCTGGAAAAAAGCTCTTTTGTCCCTTCAGCATCTTTCGCAGAATCTGCCGTCTTATTCATGTAATCCTTAACATTAAAAAACTCTTCTGTTCGCTGCTCCTCATCAATTATCCCGGGAACCAGCTCAGTTCCGTATGTATCTCCTGTCTTCGGGTCCACATAATAGCGGCTCTGTGCCCCGGTGTAAGACCTGAACAGCACAACTATCTCCCCCTGTTCACCATCGTAAACCTCAAAATAGGTGGTGTAGTCCTCGGAATCAAGCATTCCCTCCAGATCCGAATTATTTTCAAAGCAGTAGTTCTTAATTGCCTCAAGGGCCTGGTCCTTGGTGATTGCTCCTTCCGTAGAGATATCCTGAGTCTGATCAGAAGTTTTTTCCTCTGACGTCTTGTTCTCCTCGGTAGTCCCTCCATTAGCGGTCTGCTGCCCGCTATCTGCCACAGGAATCAGCTCTTTCACAAGTCCGGTCGCATTTTCTTTTTCTGCGCCACAGCCTGCCAGCGCAATAACTACACCGCAGGTAGCTACAATAAGTCTTTTTTTCAAATTTCCCCCTCTTTTCTATTTTGAAACTATTATCATTTTATTATAAAGCATAAATTGCACTATAAGCCTTTGTTTATGTTTTTTCAGCAGAAACTGTTATGCTCACATTTGCAAATTTTGGTCGATAATTACAAAAAAGAATGTCGCTTGCGACATTCTCGCGCCGAGCGCGGTTGCTGAAGGCAACATATTCCTATCGCGCGAGTGCGCATCCATAGCGGAGCTCTTTTTATGATATAGGAATTTCGGAGAAATTTCCTATATCATAAAAAATAAAGCTGTGCTCCGGAGTGATATTCAACTCCATTGCACAGCTTTTTCGTTATTTATAAATAGCTTTTGATATACTCTGTAATTTCTTGTATGCAGCTCTCGATCTCTGCATTATTGAAGAACCTCTTTGTTACGCCGGCTTCGGCGATCTTCTCCTCAGAGAAATCCTCCTCATCTGCAAGAAAACGTCTGCACATCTCATCGTACTTAGGGTGCTCCTGCTTTTCTTCCCTGTGCATAGCTCTTTCAAGTCGAATCTTCGCATCCACATCTATAAGAAGCGGAACCACATTTTCCTGCTTAAAGTAGTCTCTGAATGAACAGTAGGACTCCAATGTTCCGATGACAAGATAATTGCCTGATGAGAGATCAATCTGTCCGTCATCAGCAGTAAAGTAACGCCATGGTCCATAATTGGTATGGTAGGTACGCTCCTCAATTATCTTTTTTGCAGCCTTGAGAGCCTGATACTCATCCTCAGTCTTGAAGAAGTACTGAACCCCATCAGTCTCTCCATCTCTCATAGGCCTTGTGGTGTACGGAACCACCATCTTAAGTGCCAGCTCTTCATCCTTTATCAGGGACTTGTATATCGTGTCCTTGCCGGATGTGCTTTTTCCCATTAAAAGAAATATCTTCCCCATAATCGAAATTCCTTTATATATCCATTAATTTAACCAAATGATGAAGGTAATATCTTCCCCCATATCTCCATCATCAATTCAATATCAGAGTTCTTCCACTCTGATCATATTTGTTCTGCCCGGAATTCCAAGAGGCACTCCTGCTGTGAGAACCACCTTGTCGCCGGCCTTAAGATAGCCTGCATTCTTGGCTGAGTTGATAGCCTCTCTGAAGAGCTCGTCAGCTGTATCCTCCTGTCTGATGTGCAGAGGTGTTACGCCCCACATAAGGTTGGCCTGTCTGCAAACAGTAGGATTGATGGTGCAGGCAATGATCTGGCAGTTTGGCTTGTATTTGGAAACCATGCTGGCAGTAAAGCCTGACATCGTTACTGTAAGAATAGCATCTGCATTGAGCTCAGCTGCAATATTGCAGGTAGCGTGTGAAATAGCTGTAGTTGCATCGATAGGTGCGTAGTCTCTCTTGTGAAGTCTTCCTACGTAGTCGATGTCAGCCTCTGTACGCTCAGCAATTCTTGCCATGGTCTTAACCGCCTCAACAGGATAATCTCCTGAAGCAGTCTCACCTGAGAGCATGATTGCTGTTGTTCCGTCGTAAATAGCGTTGGCAACGTCAGTAACCTCAGCTCTTGTCGGACGGGGATGATGGATCATGGAATCCAGCATCTGGGTAGCAGTGATAACGTACTTACCCTCAGACTCAGCGAGCTTGATCATCTCCTTCTGGATAACAGGTACGTCCTCAAAAGGAACCTCAACACCCATGTCACCTCTGGCAACCATGATTCCGTCTGCCTCTTTGAGGATGTCCTTAAGGTTGTTGATACCCTGCATGCTCTCGATCTTGGCAATGATCTTCATCTGGCTGTTCTTTTCCTTAAGGATCTCTCTGATATCAAGAACATCCTGTCTGGTTCTTACGAAAGAAGCAGCTACAAAGTCAAATCCCTGCTCACAGCCAAAAATAATATCGCTCTTATCCTGCTCTGAAAGATAAGGCATTGTGAGCTCCGCACCGGGAACATTTACGCCCTTCTTATCTGATACAGGTCCGCCGTTAACTACTGTGCAGACGATATCCTCGCCTGTTACTTCATCGACTCTAAGCTCGATAAGACCATCATCGATAAGAATAGTATTTCCGCTCTTAACGTCGCTTGGAAGCTGCTTGTAAGTGATGGAAACTTCCGTTTTTGTTCCGAGGATCTCTCTTGTAGTAAGAGTAAACTTCTGACCTGACTCAAGCTCTTCCTTGTGATTCTCAAAGTCCTTAAGTCTTATCTCAGGTCCCTTGGTATCAAGCATTACTGCCACAGGAAGCTCAAGCTCGTCGCGAAGCTTCTTGATTCTGTCGTATTTTCTCTTGTGCTCCTCATGTGAGCCGTGTGAAAAGTTAAATCTTGCTACGTTCATACCTGCCAGCATGATCTCTCTGAGCTTCTCCTCGCTCTCGCTGGCAGGTCCAATAGTACAAATAATCTTGGTCTTACGCATATTAATCCTTCCTGAAAAAAAATAAATCACCCAATACTCAGTTTTTTGCTAAGACCCGTAATGAGCATGTCTCTATGCTCGCACTAGTATCTTAATACCTGCAACGTGGCCTTACCGTCATCAGATACTTCCACGCCCTGCAGGTTCATCTCCCTGCTGAGGTATCCCTTTAATTCACGGATCATCTCTTCTGAAACGATCTCTCCCGGCGCAAGAAGCGGTATCCCGGGTGGATACAGATTAACAAAATCTCCCGAAATCCTGCCGGATGCCTTCTCTAAAACAACCTTCTCCTTCACTGCGTCCCAGGCCTTATACAGCGGTTCTGCAACTTTTGGCAAAGAGACTGTCGTACACCTGCCGTCAACATTGCCGCTATCGCCGGAATCTTCTTTGCCGGAAACATTGGTCCCCGGTTCCTTGGCGATTAATCGAGCATCAATATCCTTAATTGCCTCAATTAGCCTGTCTATGCCTGCCTCCTTATCCCACCCCGAGATAATGGCCAAAGCATAGTAATTTCCTGACATTTCAAGTTGCAGTGAATATTCCTCGCGTAGTATATCATAAAGTTCCTTGCCTGTCATGGCATGTTTGTTTACAAAAATCAGTACTTTTGCGGGGTCTTCTATGTCACTTCTGCCTACAACCTTTAAGATACTGCATTTTTCGCAGGCTTTTTGTATTTTTTCCCTAAAATACAGGAGCCTTGAGAAGAACTCCTCCCCATTTTCCTCAATTTCCTTCATGCACAGATCTATTGAGGACATAAGTACATAAGAAGGACTTGAGGACTGATATACTCGCAAAAAGCGTTTCAGCAGCTCCTTATCAACAAGGTCTCCCCGGACATGTATCAGCGCTGTCTGTGTCATGGAAGGAAGCGTCTTGTGAACACTGTGCACCACAATATCCGCCCCTTGATGCACAGCGCTATCAGGGATTGTGTAACCGTTTTCCCCACTTTCCTTGTTCTTGTTTAGCCCAAAATGCGCTCCGTGAGCAGCATCCACGATAAGAGGGATTCCATATTCGTGGCAGACCTTGGCGATTCCTGCGACATCTGAGCATTTTCCTTCATAGGTCGGGGATGTTATAAACACAGCCTGGATTCCGGAACTTTTACTAATTCCTGCATTTTCACATGATATGTCACCGAAATCAATATTGCCCCCTTGCTTACTGTCAGGTTTTGCCTCTGTGCTGGCAGACATGCTTTCCCCCAGTGCTCTTCTCACATCCTCCGCTGTGTAACTATCAGGAATTCCGTACCTAACGTCCTGCTTATAAGGAAGATAGCTGATATCCAGCCGCCTTAAATACGCAGCATGATAAAAAGATTTATGGCTCCCTCTTGCTGCAAGGATCCTGCCCCCTTCTGTTATTGCCGCGGATACAGCACTAAGAACTCCGCAGCTACTCCCGTTCACAAGAAAATAAGTCTTTTCTGCGCCATAGAGCCTGTTGGCCCTCTCCTCAGCCTCCAGGATTATTCCCTCTTCGTCGTGAAGGTTGTCGTAGCCGTCTATTTCTGTAATATCACATCGAAAAGCACCCTTCATCGGGGTGCTCTCAAGGTTTCTTTTATGTCCCGGCATGTGAAAAGGATACATATCACTGTCGGAGAGTTTAATAAGTTCCCTGTATAACTCAGGCATAATTAACTCTTATCTTTCCCTTCTTAAGCTTAAGTGTCTCAAGTGTGGAAGCATATTTATCTGCCATGCAGACAACCCACGCCTCTCTGCAGCGCGGCGGCTTAACAGTTAACGGCCACATGTGCTTGCGAATTATCTCTTTTTCCCTCTCTGAAAGAGAAAAATCTCTTGTGGCGTTCTTAAGAGCGATTCCCGGATGATAGAATCCATGGAGCTTGGGATGAATATTTCCCGGCGCCTCTCCGTCATGCCAGTCATAGAGGAAATAGTCATGAAGGAGCGCTCCTCTTACCATCTGTCTCTCCTTGGCATTGATGCCAAGCTTTCTGTTGAGCTTGATCGCACACAAAGCAACATGGATACAGTGCTCAAACACCGTAACATTTCCATGCTGAATAAAAGTCTTGAGCGTTAAGAATTTCTCGGAGGAAAGAATATCGGCAGCATGCTTGATCAGCAGCTCCTTGTACTCCTCATCCGCTTCCAGCTCATTTAATATCTCAGGGTCAAAAGCATTCGAATCGTACCCTCTTATATCCAGTACGCGCCTTAAGATCTCGCGCTCTTCTCTATCAAATCTATGCATAACAACTCCGAATAATCATCAAAATTCCGCTTTTTTGCTGTTTACATAATACCATACATTAACTAATAAACAATAAAAAACGAAAAAACTCTTGGTAAAGAATTATTACCTGTTTTTGATCAGTCTTTCGTACTCATCTACAAGCGAAGTGAAGTAAGAAAGCGCATAGTCATAGGTCTCCTCCGACAAAGGATCCACGCCTGCCATTCCAAGAAGCTCTACCGGGGATGCTGAATTTCCTTTTTTCAAAAACTCCACATATTCCTTGGAAGCCCCCTCTTCACCGGAGATTCTCTCAGCAATTGATGCCGCATAAGCCACATCAGCTGCATACTGGTATACGTAATATACGTAGTAAAGATGCGGAATCGAGGCCCACTGATACTTGGAGTCCTCAAAGTACTTAACGCTGTCGCCTCTGTACTCCTTCGTAAGCTCCGCCCACTTATCGCTAAGTTCCTCTGCATCAAGGGCCTGGCCGGACTCCACGATCTTGTACATATAATCCTCAAACTCTGAGTACATCATCTGAGTGAAGAATGTCCCGGCAAACATGTTGATCGCACATTCAAGGTAAAAAAGCTTCTCATCATCAGACTCAGCATTATCCATCATATAGGTGTAATACAGCAGCTCATTAGTGGTGGAAGCCACCTCCTGAGTGAATATTGTAGGATTCTGATAAGCCGCAGGCTGACACTCCGAAGAATACATGTCATAGACCGCATGTCCCATCTCATGGGCAATAGTGCTGACATCATCGGCATATCCCGCATAGTTGAACAAAACCCAAGGGAGATATTCTGAAGAAAGCTTGGTCTCATAGGCTCCTGAATTCTTGTTGTCGGCAGGATACACGTCCACATGACCGCTTGAAATAATCTCCTTAAAATGATCGATGTAGTCATCTCCCAGAACTGATAATGAATCTATAACCTCATCAACGGCTTCGTCATATCCTATCCTGCTCCTGTAATAATATGATACAGGCTGTGACATGTTATAGCTGTATTGCTCAGTAAGTCCAAGCCCCTCCGCATGAAGGTCAAGGTACCTCTGATACTCGGGAATACCCTTGTGCGCCGCATTGATCAGCATATCAAATACAGCCGTATCAAGATCATAATCGGAAAAAGCATCATCCAGCGTTGTTTCCTCATTATTAAGGACCGCTGATGCATAGGCCTGGGAGCAATTCTCCTCAAGGAGGGCTGCAAATGTATTTGCGAAGTTTTTGTATCTGGTCAGATAAGTCTTAATAGCCTCTACCTTGAATTCTTCGCTGTATTTGGAACTTCCCAATATCTTATAGTACAATTCTTCATTCAGTTCCTCTGTGGAACCGTTAGGCATCTTGATCATCGGATAAGGAAGCTCTACATTATCCAAAATATCAAATATATCCTCAGCATATCCCATTCCCATGGAAAGCGTGGATGCCACCAGCTTCTCATCCTCGGAAAGAGGCTCATAGTCCGGATCCACATAATGCCTTAACCAATACTCATTCCCTTTGAAAATGGGGTCAGAGAATATTTCCTTTCTCTCTTCCAGGGAAAGCTCAAAAATCTCCGTATCTGCAAAGCCGCATTTCTGCTGTTCAATTCTGTCCATCTGATCAAGCTTCGCCTGCATGTTCTTAAAGACTGCGTCCGTAGCATCAAGCCCTGTTCCAAGATTAGCATACATCCACAGCTTTCTCTGTATACTTGTAAGCTCTGTAAAATATGCGAAATCAAAATACTCCTTAATTGTCTTGGCGTTATTTAACTTCCCCTTGAATTTATCATAGCCTGAAAGCATGGCCATGGCCTTATCATAGTCCGCCTGCCATTCCTCTTCACTTGCATACACAGACTCAAGATCCCAGGTTACCGGATATTTGCCCTGCTCCTGACTAATAGAATAATCGACACCTGAATTATTTATCAGTCCCTGTCTTCCGCAGGCGGTAAGCATTGTTACAGTAAGTCCCAATGCGATCAGTCTCTTAATAATTCTCTTACTCATAACCAATTACTCCTCAAACAACCGTTTTACTAACAGTCAGTTCCTTAATCATACCATAAATGCTATAAATAAAAAAAATCCCGAACATCTCGGGATTAATAAAAAAAGATGCCTAGAGTCGGAATCGAACCAACGACACGAGGATTTTCAGTCCTCTGCTCTACCAACTGAGCTATCTAGGCACATAGTAGCGGGGACAGGATTTGAACCTATGACCTTCGGGTTATGAGCCCGACGAGCTTCCAGACTGCTCCACCCCGCGTCATTATAAATCCGTACCGCGTACGAATTATATGATTTATTGCTTATTGCAATAAAAAAATGGATGGCGGTGGATTCGAACCACCGAAGCAATTTGCAGCAGATTTACAGTCTGTCCCCTTTGGCCACTCGGGAAGCCATCCATAGAGCCGATGAGCGGACTCGAACCGTTAACCTGCTGATTACAAATCAGCTGCTCTGCCAATTGAGCCACATCGGCTTATACACACACCTATGGTAATGATGTGTATAAGTGGGGCCTACAGGGCTCGAACCTGTGACCCTCTGCTTGTAAGGCAGATGCTCTCCCAGCTGAGCTAAGACCCCGGTCATCGAAATGAATAAATATGAAGTTGAGCGACCCGAAGGGGGTTCGAACCCCTGACCTCCGCCGTGACAGGGCGGCGCTCTAACCAGCTGAGCCACCGGGCCATTTTAGGTTTTGCACCTTCAAAACCGAACACTGAACTATCTTAAATCCATTTTCCCTTTGTTCCTATACCAACTATTCGTTGGATAAGCCCTCGACCTATTAGTACACATCAGCTGAACACGTTACCGTGCTTACACCTTGTGCCTATCTAACCTCATACTCTCTAAGGGGTCTTACTGCTTGCGCATGGGATATCTCATCTTGAGGGGGGCTTCACGCTTAGATGCCTTCAGCGTTTATCCCTTCCGGACGTGGCTACCCAGCCTTATGCATCTGGCGATGCAGCTGATACACCAGCGGTCCGTCCATCCCGGTCCTCTCGTACTAAGGACAGCTCCTCTCAGATATCCT
>NZ_ATVS01000010.1 GCF_000420845.1 Butyrivibrio sp. AE3009
GCAGGTTCATGCCGCGAAGCGGCGTAACAGAAACCCTTTCCGACGCAGAGTCGGTGAGGGTAGTTCATGGAAATGAAAGATCATCCTATTGAGCCGGTTTTTGATAGTGAATCAAGAGTATTGATTTTGGGAAGCTTCCCGTCGTTTAAGTCACGGGAAGCTATTTTTGTAAACGGGAAAACAGCTGAGAAATACTATAAGAAGTATATTGAGAAAACAATAAACACAAAAGCAGTGTGTCTTCCCTCCACAAGTCCGGCAAATGCCGCATGGAATCTGGAACGACTAGTGCAAGAATGGAGCGTAATTGATACAATAAGAGCTGTCAAATCAGAGAAGGTTTCAGGGGAGTATTTTTAATGGCAATAGAAAAAAGTGTTTTTGACGGTGAGAAGATGCAGGCGCTCCTATCGCAGGAATATGGCTTTCATCTGGAAGAGAGCAGGCATCTTCAATTTGGTACAGCGAATTGCTATAAGGTTAGGTGCGAGGAAGGAACATATTTTTTCAAAGAATATCAGAAAGAGTTTACTCTGCAGGCTGTAGAAAGAGAGACAGAGCTTGTGGATTACTTGTATTCAAAGGACTTTCCTGTGGCAAGGTTTATCAAGACCATAAGCGGGAAGAGCTGTATTTTGTACGAAGGCCATGTGATCAGCGTTCAGGAATATCTGGAAGGGAAGTCATATCTGAACGATCTGCCACATAATCTTTTGAAGGACAGTGCAAAGTACCTGGGGATATTACATTCCGTACTTAAGGATTATCCAATGGAATCGAGCCTTGATGAAAAGTGGGCTGAGAGTATTTCGGTGGGTGCAGTGAATGCGAAATATGATAGGCTACTTGAGGCTTTGGAAAAAGAGAGTAGTGATCCAAATTACAGCAGGATTAAAGAGGATTTTTTATTCAAGAAAGAGCTCTTTTGCCATATTGAGGATATGAAAGGCTACTTTAAGGGCATTACATATACTCCGAGCCATGGGGATTATACGTCTTGTCAGTTAATATGCGACGAAGATCATGTGAAGGCGGTAATAGACTTTGCATCAGCGGCGAAGCTCCCTGCTGTATGGGAGATAATGCGGTCGTATATCCAGGCAGGAGCTTGTCGTAATGGAGAAGCTTTGGATCTCGGGGATTTTGCGCAGTACGTGAAGGAATATATGAAGTATGCGCCGCTATCCAAAAGAGATCTGGAAGCTATGCCCTATGTTTATCTTTTTCAGCTATCCCGCAGTGCCTATGGGTACGAGGAATATCTGATTACAAAAACAGAAAACAGGGATGCTTTGCTGGAGTTTGCATTTTGGCGCACGGATATATGCAGAAAAATATATAGGAACGCTGATGCCATATCTAGGGAATTATTGCAACTAGTTTGAATTAGCGGTACAGGAATTGAATAGACAGACTGAAAATTTGAGGCAGAATATGATAGAAACAGAAAACGTAATAAATAAATTCGTTAAGGAATCCCAGGAAATCCTGAAGGACAATTTTACCGGCATTTATTTGCATGGCTCAGCTGTGATGGGATGTTTCAATCCGGAAAAGAGTGATCTGGATCTTATTGTGGTAGTGAACGAACCTTTGCAGGATGATGTGAAGCGCAAGTTCATGAATATGGTTATAGAAGTCAATGAGGCTGGCCCGGCAAAGGGCATTGAGATGAGCATTGTAACGAAAGATGTTTGCAAGCCCTTTGTTTATCCAACTCCCTTTGAGCTGCATTTTTCCGAAATGCATCTTGGGTGGTACAAGGATGATCCGCAGGATTATGTTCGGAAGATGAAGGGAACAGACAAGAATCTGGCAGCGCATTTTACACTTATTGGTAAAAGAGGAAAGCTATGATTGGGGGATCAGCACATGAGTATAACGTTGAAAACCATAGAACGAGATGATGTTGAAATACTATGGAAGATGCAGATAGAGGGATTCTCAGGGCTGTTGGAGAAATATCATGATTACGATTTGAGTCCGGCTGCGGAAGGCATGGATAAAGTGATGGCAAGGTTTGAGCAGCCCTGGACTACTTACTTTTTCATCATGGCAGATGATGAAAAGGTTGGTGCTATCCGCATAGTAGATAAAAAAGACGGTAGCAGAAAACGCATCTCACCAATATGGATCATGTCGGAGCATAGGAATAAAGGATATGCCCAGCAGGCAATCCTTGAGGCAGAGAAGATATACGGACCGGATAATTGGTGCCTGGACACGATACTACAAGAGAAGTGCAACCTTCATCTATATGAGAAACTTGGCTACCATCAGACCGGCAAGATTGATAAGATAAGCGACTGTATGGATATTGTTTTCTATGAGAAAGATTGAGGTAGCTAATAATAAACAGAAAGGCCCTGTGTCTTCCCTCAACGAGCCCCGCTAATGCAGCCTGGAATATAGAGCGGCTTACAGAGTAGTGGCGTGTGATCAGAGACGAATAGGAGGCAGAATAGATGTATGAAGAACTGATAGCTCCAAGCTTCAGGGGGGTTGCATATGTACTCAGGAATGATGAAGTGGTATTGGAATATGCCGGCGGTTGCAGAGATTATGCCAATGAATTGCCCAATACCATTGATACTAAGTTTGCCAGCGCTTCAGCGGGAAAAGTATTCGTGGCTGTAGGTATTTTGCAGCTGATTGAAAAAGGTATGCTAAGGTTCGAGGACACAATAGGTGAGCTGATTCGGATTGACTGGAAAGATATTGATCCGGGGATAACGGTGGAGCAGCTATTGCAGCATACATCTGGGATTCCGGACTATTTTGATGAGACGGTCATGGAGGAGTACGAGGAGCTCTGGGTAGATTATCCGAATTACAAGATCAGACAAAATGATGATCTGCTACCTCTGTTCATCGATAAGCCAATGATGTATCCTAAGGGAACTAAGTTCCAATACAACAATACCGGCTATGTGGTTCTTGCAATGATCATTGAGCGGTTAACAAGGCAGCCTTTTGACGAGTATCTAAGAGAAAATGTTTTTGAGCCTTGTAATATGTCGGGCACAGGGTATTATGAACTGGACAGGTTACCTGCAAAATGCGCGGTTAACTATGTGTGGTGTAACAGTGCGGAGGATCTTAGGACGAACATTTTCTGTGTGGATGCAAAAGGAACAGGTGCCGGAGGAGCATTTATCACGGTAAAGGATATAGCGAACTTTTGGAAAGGTCTGCTTGAAGGTAAGCTTCTGTCTACAGAAATGACAGCTTCTATGTTAAAAAAACATAGCGGAGAAGGTGATGATCCGGAAGAAGGATACTACGGATACGGAGTATGGATCATTGATGGCAATGGCGGAGAGGATATTCCATACTTTCAGGGCTGCGATCCCGGAGTTAGCTTTATCTCGGAGTACAATCCAAACAAAAACATGATCTCAGTGTATGTAAGTAATTACGGCGATAATGTCTGGAAGATAGCCAGGGACATCAGAAACGCCTTAAATTGAGGATAGTATAAAAAAGTTAGTTGGAGGACGGGGAATTTATGGCATCAAGTATAATACATCTGGCGGTTACAAAAGAACTGACTAAGAGATATAAATTCAAGGATGAGAACAGGCTTAAGTTCGGGGCAATCCTTCCGGACGCGGGAAGGGGAAAGGACAGTCATTTAAAAAAGGCTGTTTGGGGATTAAACAAAAGAGTATATGACTTTGAGCGCTTCAGAGCTGACTACGGGGAGCTGATGAAGAGCGATGATCTGTATCTTGGCTATTATCTTCACCTTGTACAGGATATCTGCTACAGGCATTTTGTCTATGATAAATATAAGTGGAATCCCACGATTCCCGGAAATGTTGAGAAGCTTCATAAGGATTATTCAATAATCAATTCTTATGTGATTTACAAATATGAATTAAAGAACGACATTGAAGCTCCTGCTGATTTTGATAAAGAGCAGCTGGCGAGCCTCAGCGTCTTTGATGTGCCCTGGCTCATGAAGTCAATGGCTGATTATTTTGTTCCTGTGCCGGAGGGGGACATTTTCTTTTTCACTAAGGAGATGGCTGATGAGTTCATTGCAGAAGCGGTGGAGCTGTGCCTTAAGGAGCTGAAAGCACTGGAAACAGGGGAAGGCATGATAGAGAGCTACGACAATGCCTGGGGAAACAAACCCTATTCGTTACTGGAGACAACCCTGAACACCAGAGATCTGGGCGGATACAGGATTGATGGGACTGAGAACTATACTCAGTATGGCAGAGTCATAAGAAGCGATGTGGCTAATTACCCTTCCGAGAAGGATATCGCTTTTTTACAGAATTCCCATATTACAACTATTATCGATATGAGATCTGCGGAGGAAAAAGAGAGAAAGCCCCATGGCCTTGCGAATCTGGAAGGCTTCCATTATCACGACATTACCATAGATGAGGGCAGCGGAGTTCCTGAAAGTGTGGAGGCCGTTCCGGGCAGCTATTTCAAAATAGCGCATGCGCCTAAACTGGCAGAAGTATTCAGGACAATTGCCGGATCAGAGGCAGGAGTTATGTTCAACTGTTCTGCGGGAAAAGACAGGTCCGGAGTTGTATCCGCACTTTTATTGTGGCTCTGCGGCGTCAGGAAGAGCGACATTGTCTACGATTATATGAGGACCAAGGAGAATGACAGTGAACGCTTTGAGCTGATACACAAGAACTTTCCTGATCTTGATATGAACATCGTTATTCCCAATGAAAATAATATGACAAGGTTTATGGAAATACTTGAAGATGCTCATGGAACTGTTCAGAACTACTTCACAGCTATAGGAATCACAACGGATATTCAGCAGCGAATCACAGAGAAAATGTGTTTATGACATTTCAGCTCCGATTTTGTATAGTTGGGAGAATATGAGTTGTTCTTAAAAATACAGATGATAATATTTGATTATAGAAAATAA
The DNA here is from genome assembly GCF_000420845.1 of Butyrivibrio sp. AE3009. GTDB lineage: Bacteria > Bacillota > Clostridia > Lachnospirales > Lachnospiraceae > Butyrivibrio. The sequence continues at coordinate 4,910 of NZ_ATVS01000010.1, forward strand.
CACGGAGGCGGTTGTGGGAGATACATCAATATACCTGATCTTTTGTGTCGCGCTGGTGGTCATACTTGTTGTATGTGTGATCCTTCTGGCAAGGAACTACATTAAGCTGATAAACAGAAACGATGCCCTAAGTGAGAGCATAGACAATCTGTGCAGGCTCAATGACAAGCTCAGAATGGACAGGCATGATTACCTTAATCATCTTCAGATCGTATACGGGCTCATGGAGCTTGAGGAATATGACGAGATGAACTCATACCTTAAGAAGGTCTACAAGGAGCTGCTGAAAACAGGCAAAGCTGTAAAGACGTCAAAGCCTGCCATAAATGCACTCCTTGCCGCTAAAACAGCAGAGGCCGAGGCTAAGGTCATCGACTTTGTCATCGAAGTAAAATCTGATCTGAAGAACCTATGCATCGAAGACTGGGAGCTCTGCAAAGTTTTATCCAATCTGATAGACAATGCTATTAGAGCTCTTGAGGATAGCGACCTGGAAGAGAAGAAGATTCGTGTAGATATCACCGAGACCAAAGAAAGATACATCTTCAGCGTTGAGGATAACGGTCCCAAGATTCCTGAGGATATCAGAGATAAGATCTTCAAAAGAGGCTTTACCACCAAGAAGGATGAGGGTCACGGAATGGGCCTTGCCATCGTCTCCGAAATTGTAAGTAAGAACAAGGGAAGTCTGGAGCTTGATTCAGACGAAGAGGAAACAGTGTTTTCAGTAAGTTTTGGCAAAGGAGAGTAATATGGGAACAGTCCAGATATTGGGATTGATAGTCCTGCTGGTGGGGATTGTCCTGGTGGGAGTTGAGTTCATCCTTCCGGGCTTTGGAATCCCCGGGATAGCAGGGATCATCTTCACCGCAGCAGGCATTTTTTTAACCGGCAGGAATGCCTCAGAGAGGATAATGGTAGGCGTCATCGCAGTGGTAATAATAGCTGTGATGCTGGTTGTAAGCATTCTGGTATTCAGCTCTAAAAAGATAAAGTCGCCGATCAAGCTGGATACGGACCTGCCCGGCAAGAATCTTTTTATCGATGAACAGGACATGGAATATCTCATCGGAAAAAAGGGAGTGGCAGTGACGGATCTTAAGCCTTCGGGCAAAGGTGAGTTTGACGGAGTAAAGTTTGATATTCTATCCGGTAATTACTACATAAAAAGAGGTGCAGCGCTGGTGATTACCGAAGTAAAAAACAACAGGATAATTGTTGAGGAGGAAAAATAATATGTTTACACCTATAATAGTAGCAGCTCTGATAATTGTTTTACTCATAGTTTTCTGTACAGTAATTCCCGTGGGCATGTGGATCTCAGCCATCGCCAGCGGAGTCAAGATCAGTATCTTTACACTTGTTGGAATGAAGCTTCGCCGCGTAAGACCTGCTAAGATCGTTGGACCACTCATCAAGGCAACCAAGGCAGGAATCGATGTGACCACCAACCAGCTTGAGGCTCATTACCTTGCAGGCGGAAATGTAGACAGCGTTGTAAATGCTCTTATTGCCGCAGAGAGAGCCAGCATGAACCTGTCCTTTGAGCAGGCTTCAGCCATCGACCTTGCAGGACGTGACGTATTCGAAGCCGTTACCATGAGTGTTACACCCAAGGTTATCGAGACACCTCAGATCTCTGCTGTAGCCAAGGACGGAATTGAGCTTCTTGTTAAGGCACGTGTCACAGTAAGGACCAACATCGATCAGCTCATCGGTGGTGCCGGCGAAGCAACAGTTCTTGCCAGAGTCGGTGAAGGTATCGTAACCACTGTTGGTTCCGCGATCACTCACAGCAGCGTTCTGGAGAACCCTGACGACATCTCCAAGGTGGTTCTGGAAAAAGGCCTTGATTCAGGCACAGCCTATGAGATCATGTCAATTGATATCGCCGATATCGACATAGGAAGAAACATCGGAGCCAACCTTCAGAGCCTTCAGGCTGAGGCCAACACCAAGATCGCTCAGGCCAAGGCCGAGGAGAGAAGAGCAATGGCGGTTGCCCTTGAACAGGAGATGAAGGCAGAGGTTGTTAAGGCAGAGGCCGATATCCCAAGAGCCATGGCAGAGGCCTTAAGATCAGGCAACTTAGGAGTTCTTGATTACTACAATCTCAAGAATGTCCAGGCCGACACCAAGATGAAGAACGACATCGGAAACAGCATTGCAGAATATGTTGAGACCAAGAAGGATAAAAAGTAATGATGATCAAGGTAATGATAGTTGAGGATGAGGAGCAGATCCGCGGCATCCTGAAGAAGATGATAGAGAGGACCTCTGATTGCAGCGTTGTGGCTTCCTGCGGGAACTTTGCGTCGGCCATCAGTGAATTTATCAAGGTTCGCCCGGATGTTGTCTTTATGGATATAGATCTGGCGGGAGAGAGCGGTCTTGACTGCGCCAAAGCCATCACAGAGGTGGACCCGAAGGTCAAGATTATCTTCGCCACCGCCCACAGCGAGTACATGGCCAATGCCTTTGAGATCTACGCCTTCGACTATCTGGTCAAGCCTTTTGACCTGGAGAGGATCACCAAGACTCTTGAGAGGATCAAGGCTCAGGGCGATGTCAAAGAAACTGAGAATTCCGATAGCAAGTCGGAGCAGTCCTATGAAAAGCTCGTCATCAGGGGAAAAGAAGAGATAAACCTCATCGATACCAAAGACATCATCATGGTTGAGAGAGCCGACGGTATGTGCAGGATAGTTACGAAGGACGAAGTCTTTCTGACAGCTACCTCGCTCACAGCAATACAGGAAAAGCTTGACCCGTCGCAGTTCATGCGTTGCCATAAGTCCTATATTATCAGGCTCAGCGCAGTCAGGAAACTTGAAGTCTATGGCAGATGGACTTATACTGTAACTCTGAAGGATACCTCAGAGACGGCTCTTATGACCTCTGAGAAATACAATGAGATGAAGCAGAATCTATTGTTTTAACTACATATGAATACACGACAATGGTTGTTGCCCAGGCAGCAGCCATTTTTGTTGCACAAGACCGGCAAGCGAATGGATGCTTGCATACAAATTCATTTGAAGCACAGTATCGATATTTAGTGTATAATTATATCTATCTTGTGATTTTTACAGAAGAGGAGGAGAGATTATGAACAGGGAAAGCGGAATTCTTATGCCGGTGTTCTCACTGGCTTCCAAGTTTGGCATAGGTTGTTTTTCAAAAGAGGCCTTCGACTTTGTGGACTTTCTGGAGAGCTCCGGACAGGGCTACTGGCAGGTGTTGCCATTAGGACCCACGGGCTTTGGCAATTCGCCCTATCAGCCTCTTTCTGCCTTTGCGGGCAATCCATACTTTATATCACCGGAAAAGCTTATAGAGGAAGGTCTTCTTGCCTGGGATGACGTAAATGGCGTGGACTTTGGCAGCAATCTTGAAGCTGTGGATTACGGCAAGCTCTACGAGAACAGACCAGCAGTCCTTCGTAAGGCCTACGAGAATTTCCTGGAAAAAGAGGATAAGAAGGAGCTTAAGAAGTATCTCAAGGACAACGATTACTGGCTTCCTGACTATGCCCTCTATGTCATTATCAAAAAGCTTCAGGAAGGAAAATCCTGGCTTGAATGGGACGATGAGCTAAGACTCCACAAAAAGGCGGCTCTTGATAAAGTTAAAAAAGAGAACGAAAAAGAGCTGGAATTAATATACTTTGAACAATTCATGTTCGACAAGCAGTGGAGTGAGATCCATGAATACGCAAGAAAAAAGAATGTGAAGATCATCGGAGACCTTCCCTTTTACGTGGCCATGGACAGCGCCGATGCCTGGTCTCATCCCGAAGTGTTCGAGATGGATAAGGATCTGTGTCCAAAGGCAGTTGCCGGGTGTCCGCCGGATGCTTTTTCACCCACAGGTCAGCTCTGGGGCAATCCCGTGTATGATTGGGAAGCTCTTAAAAAGAAGGACTTCGATTGGTGGACTAAGAGAATTAAGCGAAACTATGAGTGGTTTGATGTGATACGTATCGATCATTTCCACGGATTCAACGAATACTATGAGATTCCCTTTGGGGATAAGACCGCTGAGAAGGGCAAGCTCAAAAAAGGCCCCGGAATGGACCTCTTCAAGGCTCTTAAGAAGGAGATAGGGGAGCTTAACATGATAGCAGAAGACCTTGGAAACTACACCGAGGAAAATGTCAAACTCCTTGAGGATACAGGGTTCCCCGGAATGAAGGTCCTTCAGTTCGGATTCACCAGCTGGGACAGCATATATGTGACCCACAGGCACGAGAGAAATGCTGTGGTGTATACGGGAACACATGATAATACACCCACCTTTGCATGGGTACAGGAGATAAATGACGGTGAAAGGGATTTTACAAGACGTTATGTGAATTCCATCAACACCGATTACGGTGCTCTTGTGTGGGATATAATAAGAGAGGCCTACCGCTCTGTGGCAGACCTGTGCGTAGTTCCGCTTCAGGATTACCTCTGCAAGGGAAGAGAGGCCAGGATCAATACTCCCGGAACCTCCGAGGGCAACTGGATGTGGAGACTTACTCCTAATTACCTGTCACAGGACCTGGCAAGGAGCATCCGCCTTATGACCGAGACCTACAGCCGAATTCCTAAGGCGCCGGAGGTGCCTTCCATAGCAGCAAAAGATTAACTGTTGGTCTTCCTGTCGTAGGCTGTAAGTATTGCCTTGGTAACAAGGATTACCGGGGTGTTGGGATGTCTGATGCAAAAGTAAATAAGCTTATTGGCGCTGCCACTGATGGAAAGGGGAGTACTCTGGACTTTCTTTCTGATATCATCGCGAAGAAAGATATCCCGGACTCTTTTAACAACTTTTCCGCTCTGGCAGCGCAGTTCGTTTTTGAGGACCAGGTGAAGTATGATGATAAACTCGCGGTCCATTTGTTCGTTGCCGTTTTTGATGCCTTTTGCCCTGAAAATCTCTCTAAAGGTCTTGTCGGTAAGTTCCAGATTAGACAGGAGCTTAGGGTTGTAGCTGTGGACTATGGAGCTTGCATTCGAACGATAATGGTAGAAATACCCATCCTTCACAATTACAAGGCGCCTGCAGTCAAGAAGACAGGGCAGAATAATGTTCACATCTTCGCTCATGGATATATTTGTATTACAAAAGCTGAGGTTATCAAGAACGAGCTGTCTGGAGATGAGCTTCATACAGCGGGACATGGTGACGGGTCTTGTCTCTTCGCCAAGGAGCCTTCTTCTGATTGAGGATAGCTGCTCAGCGGTGTAGACGCCAGGGATGAGCCCCTGGGTTTCCTTCCTTCGTTCACCTGCTTTTTCTACAATATAGTTACCGGAGATGATCTCGCAGTCGATGTTGTCTGCAGAAATATGTGAATAGAGCTTCTCAATCATGTCGGTGTCAACCCAGTCGTCGCTGTCGATGTAGCAGACATAAGGGGCAAGAGCCTGCCTGGTGCCTGCAATCCAGGCGGACATGAGGCCTCCGTTTTCCTTGTGAAGTACCCTGACTCTCTGGTCTGAGGATGCGTAATCATCACACATCTTGGGACTGATTCCATCCGTTGAACCATCGTCCACCAATATGATCTCGATATCGGAAAAAGTCTGTTCAAGTACAGACTTCATGCATTCCTTGAGATATGCAGCTGTGTTGTAGACCGGTATTATTACGCTTACCTTTGGCTCCAAAGTCATGGCGAGAGCTCCTTTTTTATCAGAATATTACAAACCCAATGTTAACATAAATACAGGGGAGATGGAAGAAGCGGCGGGTAAATCCATATGGCACATATGTGGATAATAGGGTAAAATAGGTAGTATAAAAATCTCTTTGGAGGTGAGTGAATGGGCAAGGTTTTTCATGTAGATAAGCAGATTGCCAACAAGAATGTTGAAGACTCCATAACAGAGTGGACCAAGGTAGTTAAGTATGATGAGATTAATGCTCAGAACAGACTCTTTGGCGGACAGCTCATGGCGTGGATCGACGAGGTGGCAGGCACTGTTGCCATAAGACATTCGGGTAATCCCATTGCAACCGCTGCTGTTGACAACATGCAGTTCAAGCAGGGCGCGGTTCTCGGAGACGTTCTTGTTATTATCGGAAAAATTACATATGTTGGAAAGACTTCCATGGAAGTCAGAGTAGATACCTATGTTGAAGATATCAGAACCGGTATGAGACATGTGCTCAACAGAGCATATCTCACCGAGGTGTGCGTGGATGACGACGGAACTCCTGTTACTGTTCCCTATGGACTTAACATCCGCACAGAGAATGAGAAGGCTGAGTGGGAAGGTGCCGTTAAACGCCGCGAACTTCGCCGTCAGAGACGTATGGAAGGCTTCTAGAATATTACTTATGAAATGGCACAGGCCGGTGGCGAAAAACTTCGCTGCCGGCTTTTGGTTTGGGCTACTCAGCCTAGATAAATACTTGCACCTGAAACATTGAAGTGTTAAAATTTTGTCATATGGCGATGTAAATTAAAAAATGGAGGTTATATAGATGAGTAAGAACTTTGATGACATTCTTGCAAAACTTAAAACAGCCAGCACCAAGAAGATGTCTGTTGCTGTAGCCCAGGACTCACATGTACTTGAGGCGGTTAAGATTGCTAAGGAGAGAGGAATCGTTGATCCCATTCTCGTTGGTGACAAGGACAAGATCGAGGAGATCATGGGCGAGTATTCAATGAATCCCGCTGACTACGAGATCATTGATGTCAAGGACACAATTGAGGCTGCCCGCACTGCAGTATCTCTTGTATCTAGCGGCAAGGCTGATATCTATATGAAGGGTGCTCTTGAATCCAAGGATTTCCTTAAGAGCGTTCTTGATAAGGAAGTAGGACTTCGCACAGGCCGTCCTCTTTCACATGTTTGTGTATTTGAAATTCCCGGCATTGATCGTCTTTTATTCCTTACAGACGTTGCTTTCATGCCATATCCCACACTTGAGGACAAAAAGGTTATCATTGAATATACAGTGGATGTAGCAAGAGCTTGCGGCGTTGAGTGCCCTAAGGTTGCTCCTCTGGCAGCAGTTGAGGTTGTTAACCCCAAGATGCCCGTAACTCTCGAGGCAGCAGAGCTCACAAGACTTAACGAAGCCGGTGAGATCAAGAACTGCATCGTTGACGGACCTCTTTCCATGGACCTTGCAATTGATCCTGAGGCTGCCAAGCACAAAGCAGGCGCTCTTGACAGAAAGATCGTAGGCGACGCCGACATCCTTCTTTTCCCTGATATTCACGCAGGTAACCTTACCTACAAGACCATCGTTCGTCTTGCACAGGTTAAGAACGGCAACATCCTTACAGGTACCAAGGCACCTGTTATCCTTACCTCCAGATCTGATTCCGTTGAGGTTAAGGTTAATTCAATCGCACTTGCCGCAGTTGTAGCAGCTCAGAATAAAGGAGAATAATCATGATTAAAAGTTTGATCATTAATCCCGGTTCCACATCTACAAAGGTTGGTATTTTTGAGGACGAGACTCTTGTAAAAGAGGAAACCTTAAGACACAGCACTGAGGAAATCGAGTCCTATGCATCAATTATCGATCAGAAGGATTTCCGTAAGAACATTATCCTTGATTTCCTTAAAAAGGAGAGCATCGATATCAAGTCCTTCAACGTGATCGTAGGAAGAGGCGGACTTCTTCGTCCCATTCCCGGTGGCACCTATGAGTGCACAGATGCACTGTTAGAGGACCTCAGAAAGGGCGTTCAGGGACAGCACGCATCCAACCTTGGCGGTATCCTTGCAAGAGAGATTGGCGATGAGATCGGCGTTCCTTCCTACATCGTTGACCCCGTAGTAGTTGACGAGATGGAGCCCGTTGCCCGCATTTCAGGTGTGCCTGAGATTGAGCGTGTTTCCATCGACCATCCTCTTAACCAGAAGGCTGTTGCAAGACGCTATGCTAAGGAGATTGGCAAAAAGTATGACGAGATCAGCGTTATCGTAGTTCACATGGGCGGGGGCACATCCACAGGCGTTCACAAGAACGGCAAGATGGTTGATGTATACGCAGCACTTAACGGCGACGGAGCATTCTCTCCCGAGAGAGCAAACGGCATTCCTGCCAAGGCTCTTGTAGATATGTGTTTCTCCGGCAAGTACAGCTACGACGAGATGAAAAAGAAGATCGTTGGCTACGGCGGACTTAACGCTTACCTTGGAACCAACGATATGAGAGAAGTTAACAAGATGTGCGAGGAAGGCAACGAGAAGGCAATCCTTGTTCGTGAAGCTTTCATCTATCAGATCTGCAAGAACATAGGTGCCTGCGCTACAGTTCTTAAGGGCAAGGTTGACCAGATCATTCTTACAGGCGGTATCGCATACGGTCAGGTTATCACAGACAAGATCAAAGAGCGCGTTGACTGGATCTGCCCCGTTACCGTATATCCCGGTGAGGACGAGCTTCTTGCTCTTGCACAGGGCGCTATCCGTGTTATGACCGGAGAAGAGAAAGCTCAGCAGTATTAATGATGATATAAGCGAATAAGCAATAAGGCTAACCATGCTTGCATGGTTAGCCTTAATTATTTATGAGCTTAACAAGAATGAGGAAAAAAGACATGCGAATGAAATGAGCATGGCGATTTCCGAATTCTTGTAGGATTGCGACAGTTTCGAAGAAACGAAGCAATCCGTATATCATCATTTATCAGGAAACAGCGCATTTCTGAGGCAGAGGCGCTGGGTGCCGGCCTCCAGATCCCAGGTGTGGAAGGCGCCGCCCATGCAGTATTTTCTGCTCTTGCAGTTCTTGCATTTCTCATCGTCTTCGCCTTTATCATAGCGATAATCTTTGAATTCATTCTCCCAGATATCGGAGAAACGCCTGCTTCCTATATTGCCCTGAACTACGCCCTTCTGGGTTCTGTCGATATCAAGGCATCCCATTACGTCTCCGGTTACTGTGATGCTGGCAACGGTAATTCCCGCCATGCAGAAGAAGTACCAGTCTCTTACTTCTCTTTCATAGTCAAGACCGAGATAGTGGCAGCAGCCGTAGGTGACAGGATCATTGTCAGCTCTTTTGCTGCGGATGAAATCCATGATTGTCTTGTGGTCTTCATCGGTGAGAAGGAGCTCGGGATGTTCAAGGGCTCTTCCTATGGGCTCAATGCCCATGACACGCCAGCTGTCGATATCAATGCCGCTCATTATCTCATACAGCGGCTCCAGCTGACTTATGGTCTGATGATTGACCACCGTTGTGACCATGATCTGGTCAAAGCAGTTAAGATCTATCAGATTCTGAATGCCCTCCATGGCTCTGCGGTAGGCGCCGGGAAGGCCGCGGATCTCATCATGGGTGTCGGGAAGGCCGTCGATACTTACGGAAATTGTGTTCATTCCGCATCTCTTCAGCATCTGTGCTACTTCCGGCGTTATCAGGATGGCGTTGGAGGTCATTCCCCACTTGAATCCCAGGGAGTGAGCATAGCTCATAACCTCTTCAAAGTCCTTATACAAAAGGGGCTCTCCTCCGGTTACGTTGATCTGGGGAAGAGAGTCCTTATAATCCTCTTTTAACTGATCCAGTATATTCTTCCAGGAAGCGGCGCTCATCTCGGCGGCGCTTACCTCTCCGCATCTTGAGCCGCAGTGGCGGCAATGCTCGTTGCAGTTAAGAGTGAGCTCGAAAAAAAGCTGCTGGAGTTTGGGCTTTTTAAAGAACTTGACCCGCAGGTCATGCTGCAGGTCAAGGTGTGATAATTTCATTTTGGCTTTGTTCATATCTATATATCCTTAATGCGTCTTATTCATATCAGCCATCTACTGTTGGTGGTCCGTATACTGCGGGGATCGACGGAATCTTGTAATTGTCGGAATCACCCGGATCCACAAGATTATCTTCCGATGAATCAGGAAGGCTTGTAGCTTCTGAAGGAACCTCTTCCATAATTATGTCCTCGGATGGTGCTGCGGTGCTCTCATCTGCACTTATTTCTATTGAACTCTCGGATGAAGCATCGAAAGAACTATACTGGGTATCTGTATCTGAAACGGAAGACTTTGATGCAGCATCTGCCGCAGAGTCCATTGCAGATGCATCCTCGGCTGAAATACCGTAGGCGCTGCCGGGACCTTCATATTCTACCGGCGGGCCGTAGCCGCAAGCTGCATTTAGAATCATGCTTGCAAGACCGGTTGTGGTTGCTATAACAACTTTTTTGGTCATTTTTTTCATACTTAATTCCTCCATAGAATTACATACATAATAAACAAATGCGGGAATCTTTTCAATTTCTTTTTTGGGGGGAAAGAAGCTATCTATTCACAACATATGGCGGTTGAACATTTTACGCAAATCTGCTAAAATAGTTCCCGTACTTTGACTAAAAATTGGGGACCTATGCCCCAAATTGGAGAATAGAAGAATGAGTATTATTGATAAGATTATTGGAACACACAGTGAAAGGGAGCTTCGCAGGATCAGAGGAACCGTTGATTCAATCGAAGCAATGAGACCCAAGATGCAGGCTCTTTCCGATGAGGAACTCAGGGCCAAGACAGATGAGTTTAAGAAGAGACTTGCCGATGGCGAAACTCTCGACGACATTATGCCTGAGGCATATGCGGTAGTTAGAGAGGCCGGTAAGAGAGTTCTCGGTATGGAACACTTCAGAGTTCAGCTTATTGGTGGTGTTATCCTCCATCAGGGCCGTATCGCCGAGATGAAAACCGGTGAAGGTAAGACCCTTGTGGCTACACTCCCTTCATATCTTGACGCTCTTGCAGGCAAAGGTGTTCATGTCGTAACAGTCAACGATTACCTGGCTAAGCGTGACGCTGAGTGGATGGGTAAGATCCATGAATTCTTGGGACTTACTGTCGGTGTTGTACTTAACAGCATGACCTCCGAGGAGAGAAAGGCTGCCTACAACTGCGATATCACTTATGTTACCAATAACGAACTTGGTTTTGATTATCTTCGTGACAACATGGCCATCTACAAGGAGCAGTGCGTTCTTCGCGGACTTAACTATGCCATCATCGATGAGATAGACTCAATCCTTATCGACGAAGCAAGAACTCCTCTTATCATTTCCGGTCAGAGCGATAAATCAACCAAGCTCTATGAGGCCTGCGATATTCTGGCCAAGCAGATGACCCGTGGTGAGGATCAGGAAGAGCTCACCAAGATGGATGCTATCATGGGTGTCGAGAGAGAAGAGACCGGTGATTTCATCGTTAATGAGAAGGATAAGATAGTCAACCTTACAGAGCAGGGTGTTGCCAAGGTTGAGAGATTCTTCCGTATAGAGAACCTGGCTGATCCCGAGAACCTTGAGATCCAGCACAACATCATCCTGGCTCTTCGTGCTAACAACCTTATGCAGAGAGACCATGACTATATCGTCAAGGATGATGAGGTACTTATCGTAGACGAGTTCACAGGACGTATCATGCCCGGACGTCGTTATTCTGACGGCCTCCATCAGGCCATCGAGGCTAAGGAGCATGTTAAGGTTAAGAGAGAGTCCAAGACTCTTGCTACCATCACCTTCCAGAACTTCTTCAACAAGTTCGACAAGAAGTGCGGTATGACCGGTACAGCTCTTACAGAGGAGAGAGAGTTCCGTGATATTTACGGACTTGATGTTATCGAGATTCCTACCAACGAGCCTGTTATCCGTAAGGATCTTCAGGATGCTGTATACAAGACCAAGAAGGAGAAACTCAATGCTATCTGCGACGCAGTTGTGGCATCCCATGAGAAGGGCCAGCCCGTTCTTGTAGGTACCATCACCATTGAGTCCTCAGAGGAAATCAGTAAGCTTCTTAAGAAGAGAGGAATTCAGCACCACGTACTGAACGCCAAGTTCCATGAGATGGAGGCTGAGATCGTAGCAGAGGCCGGAAGAAAGGGCGCCGTTACCATCGCCACCAACATGGCAGGCCGTGGTACCGATATCAAGCTTGACGAGGATGCAAGAGCAGCCGGAGGACTTAAGATCATCGGTACTGAGAGACATGAATCAAGACGTATCGATAACCAGCTCCGTGGACGTTCAGGACGTCAGGGAGATCCCGGTGAGTCCAAATTCTATCTTTCACTTGAAGATAACCTTATGAGACTCTTTGGTTCAGAGAGACTCATTGCAATGTTCAATACACTTAAGATACCTGAGGGCCAGGAGATTGAGCACGCATCTCTTTCCAAGGCCATCGAGTCAGCTCAGAAGAAGATCGAGTCCAACAACTACGGAATCAGAAAGAACCTTCTTGAGTACGACCAGGTTAACAATGAGCAGAGAGAGATCATCTACACAGAGCGTAAGAAGGTTCTTGACGGTGACTCCATGCGTGATTCCATCTACAAGATGATCACAGATATTGTTGAGGCATCCGTAGAGACCGTTGTGGGCGAGGAGAATGATGCTGACAACTGGAATCTCAAGGAGCTCAATGAACTTCTTTTACCTACTATTCCTCTTAAGAAGATCACAAGAGGACGTATTGATAAGCTTACCAAGTCCGGCCTTACACAGCAGCTCAAGGAAGAGGCTGTAAGACTCTATGAGGCAAAAGAGGCAGAGTTCCCTGAGCCTGAGACCATAAGAGAGATTGAGCGTGTCATCCTTCTTAAGGTTATCGACAGAAAGTGGATGGACCACATCGATGATATGGATCAGTTAAGGCAGGGTATCGGACTTCAGGCTTACGGCCAGAGAGATCCCAAGATTGAGTACAAGCTCTCAGGTTATGAGATGTTCGATGAGATGACCAAGAACATCAAGGAGGATACCGTAAGACTTCTGTTCCACGTTCACATCGAGGAGAAGGTTGAGCGTGAGCAGGTTGCCAAGGTTACGGGAACAAACAAGGATGACTCAGTTGCCAAGGCTCCCGTTAAGAGAGTTGAAGCCAAGGTTTATCCCAATGATCCATGCCCATGCGGAAGCGGCAAGAAGTACAAGAACTGCCACGGCAGGGTATGAGCGATATAAGGACTGAGAAACCACAATGCTGTGCTTGCACAGAGCATTGTGGTTTTGATAGGACTGAACGTACATGAGTAAGCAGCACGGTAGTGCGGATTACGAATGTACGTAGGAGTGCGGGAGCGAAGCGGAGCAGTCCGTATCGCTCGTTTATATGTATAGGAGTTAGAATAATGGTAGTTTTAGATCAGATGAAGGTTGAGATTCAGAACCTTCAGGATACACTTAAAGAGGTCACAGCTTCCCTGGACCTTGACACTAAGAAAAAGATAATCGAAGAGCTTTCAAGAGAGATGGAGGAGCCTAACTTCTGGGACAACGCAGAGAAGGCCAACAAGAAGACCAAGGATCTTAAGAACATGCAGGACCTTGTGGAGAACATTGAAAGACTCAATAACCAGTACGGCGACATCATCGATCTTATCGATATGCAGAACGCAGAGGGTGTTGATGATGAGGATATGGCAGCTGAGATCAGATCTGAGCTGGATGATTTCGAGACAACCCTTGAGAATATCCGTATCAGCAACCTTCTGAACCAGCCCTATGACAAATATGATGTAATCCTTCGCCTTAACGCCGGTGCAGGCGGTACAGAGGCCTGTGACTGGGCAAGCATGCTGTATCGTATGTACACAAGATGGGCAGAGAGAAAGGGCTTCACCACAGAGGTTCTTGACCTTCTTGACGGAGACGAAGCCGGAATCAAGTCAGTTACTTTCCAGATCACAGGAACCAATGCTTACGGACTTCTTAAGTCAGAGCACGGCGTACACAGACTTGTTCGTATCAGTCCCTTCAATGCGCAGGCCAAGAGACAGACATCCTTCGTATCCTGCGACGTGATGCCTGATATCGAGGAGGATGTTGATATCGACATCAATCCCGATGATCTTAGAATTGATACTTATCGTTCAAGTGGTGCCGGCGGACAGCACATCAACAAGACTTCATCAGCTGTACGTATCACTCATATCCCTACCGGCGTTGTTGTTGCCTGCCAGAATGAGCGTTCACAGTTCCAGAACAAGGACAAGGCTATGCAGATGCTGAAGGCCAAACTCTTTATCATGAAGCAGGAAGAGCAGGCTGCCAAGCTTGCCGGCATCAGAGGTGAGGTTATGGATAACGCCTGGGGCAGCCAGATCAGATCCTACGTACTTCAGCCATATACAATGGTTAACGATACACGTACAGGCTTCAAGGCATCCAATGCCGACGGAGTTCTTGACGGAGATCTTGATCCCTTTATCAATGCTTATCTTAAGTGGCTTGCTACAGGTGGTAAGCCTGTTGGAGATACCTCTGAGGAGTAATTGGGAATAATCTCATTTAAGAGTAATTACAGACAATATTTAAGCCTGAAGGCTTACCGGTGAGTAGTCGGTATTTCCTTCAGGCTTTTTTTCGAATATTATTTGCTCTTAATATACAACCACCTTGTTTCTGCCGGTGTTCTTGGCTTTGTACAGTGCATTATCTACATTCTGGATGGTCTTGCTGAAGTCTCCGGTATATCTTGAAACGCCGATGGATACTGTGACCGGAACAGGAATGTCCGTTGCGGCTTCTATATCGCGCCTGAACTGTTCCATTCTGGCGCAGGCGTTGTTTACATCACAGTTTTTCAGTATAATGATGAATTCTTCGCCGCCAAATCTGATAACAAAGTCATCGTCGTGGGTCTCATTTGAAAGCTTCTGGCCGATATAGAGAAGGGTCAGATCTCCGGTGTAGTGTCCGTGTTCGTCGTTGACCTGCTTGAAATAGTCAATATCCAGCATTGCAACTGCGACGGGGCCGTTTATATCCTTCAGAGTATTCTGGGTGATTATCCTCTCCAGGAGATGTCTGTTATATACCTGGGTAAGCGGGTCTGTTACCATGGCAAGCTCCAGCCTCTGCATTATTCTGTAATGATCCAGGTAAAAAAGCGTAAGGAGCATATGGGAGATAAAGATTCCAATGGTGCATAGACACATGGGGACAATGATACATTCAAGATCCGAGTATGTGATGACCGTTGTGGATATAATGACTTCCAAAATAAACAAAATGCAGGAAAAAAGTGACTCCAATGGCTTGGATGCAAAACCTGTCAGCATAAATACGAGATAAATTACAATAAAACCCTCTCCTGCATAGGTGTTGTCCTCGAGCCTGAAAACAGTACAGATAGCACTAAGAGCTATGGCGTGGACCAAAAATTGATCCATAAATACAAGAACGCTGCGTTTTTTGCAACGACCGGTGACGATAAGAAACACTGCCGCTGCGATAAATGCGAACAGCCTTGGAAGCAGGGTGGGAATAATGGAACCGTTTATCAGATAATCCGGAATAAGATACAGCATGGATAATAAAGCTGATGCAATCGTTATCACAGCCACATAGTTCTGATAATACCTGCATTTTGCCTCATAGAAATCCTTTTTTTCTTCAGGATTCATGCTGCAATAGTCTTTTCGTAATTCGATGAGCGTCTTTGCTCCGTGAATAAGATTCATGATGTAACCCCCTAAATCATTGTACATGCTTTTGCGAAATAACGAAAGTGTATTTTTGATATTCTAATAATTGCCCTGAAAGGTTATTTTTGGGTGTGGATGTTTTGGGAAAAATATTGCAGAATAGAGGATATAAGGCTTTTGGAGGATTGGGAGGTCCACATGGGAAAGATTACGGATATAAAAGAAAATATAGGAAAAGTCATTATAGGAAAAGATGAGACGATAACTATGGTGCTGACGGCCATTCTGGCGGGGGGACATGTGCTCCTGGAGGACGTTCCGGGAACCGGTAAGACTATGCTGGCTAAGGCGCTGGCCAGATCCATCGATGCTTCATATAACAGGATTCAGTTTACACCGGACCTGCTGCCATCTGATATTACGGGACTAAACGTATACCAAGCGGGTAAGGGCGAGTTTGTCTTTAACGAGGGACCGGTTTTTTGCAATATCCTTCTCGCAGACGAGATAAACAGGGCAACTCCCAGAACTCAGGCCGGACTTCTTGAGTGTATGGAGGAGAGACAGGTCACCATAGACGGTGTCACCAGACGGCTTGCCGAGCCCTTTTTTGTAATAGCTACTCAGAACCCCATTGAGACCAGCGGAACTTTTCCTCTTCCCGAGGCGCAGCTGGACAGATTTATCATGAAGCTCTCCATGGGGCTTCCCGGAAGAGATGAGGAAGCGGGCATATTGGAGAGGTTTCTTGGTGAGAAGAAAAACGCACTGCTGGAGAGCCTTGAGCCTGTTGCAAGCATGAATGATATAGAGACCATGAAGGCTGAGGCTCTGAAAGTACAGGTGCATCCTCAGATAAGGGAATACATCGCAGACATTGCGGTTGCCACAAGAAAAAGAGATGACGTGGCAGCAGGTGTGAGCCCCAGAGGAAGCCTTGCACTTATGAACAGTGCCCAGGCCTACAGTTATATTCAGGGAAGGGACTATGTAACTCCCGAGGATGTCAAGAAGCTGGCGGGACCTGTTCTTGCCCACAGATTGTATGTTGGCGTAAGCTTCGGCTCTGTCAGAAGCGGCAGGGAGATAATCGATGAGATATTAAATGAGGTCCCGGTACCTACAGAGGTATTCTGATGCCTATAATACTGATTCCAATTATTTTATATCTGCTGTATCAGCTGGAGAAATATCTTTTTGCAAGGTATTGGGAGAGGAATCTGGAGGTGGAGCTTGGTTTTGACAAAAGCGCCGTGGTGGAGGGGGAAGAGACATCCCTGACGGAGGTTGTCACCAACAGGAACTTCATTCCGCTTCATATCCTTCAGGTGGGCTTTCAGACTGATATAGGTCTGGCCTTTGATGATGAGACCAATGTGACGGTGTCGGACAGGGTTAATGTTCTGGATGTGTTCAGCCTTCGCTTTTATTCCAGGATTACCAGGACTTTGCCGGTTCATTGCCCGCAGAGGGGGTATTACAGCATCCTTCAGACCAGTATCAATGCTTCGGATTTTTTCAGCCCGGATATTCATTATGCAATGAGAAAGCAGAGAACAAGTTTATATGTTTATCCAAGGCTTCTTCCCTTTGCCAGGATAGAGCCGCTAATGCTGCAGCTCTGCGGGGAGGTGGTGACAAGGCGCATTCTCTACGAAGACAATTTTACCTTCAGAGGAATAAGGGAATATGTGCCCACAGACCCCATGGGAAGCATCAACTGGAAGGCGACTGCAAGGACGGGGCAGATGAAGGTCAACATTCATGACTATACCTCAAGTCCTGAGATCACACTGGTGCTTAATGTGGAGGAACCAAGGATATTGTTTGAGACAGAACTTCTTGAGGACAGCATCAGGATATGTATGTCTCTGGCTGATGAACTGATCAAAAAAGGCATTCCCGTTTCGCTACTAACCAACGGGAAGGACAAGGTCACCGGAGAGACGGTTACTCTGTCCGCAGGAGCGTCCAAGGATCATGTCACCAGCTTTTTAAGAGCCCTTGCAAGGATTGACCTTACCAAGGACAAGGATGATCTGAGGGAGATTATTAAACGCAACGTGGAAAAAGAGGATAATGACAGAACAACCTACTGTTTTATCTCCACCAGTAGAAGAGAAGGCGCTGTTTCAGCTGCACAGACACTATGCGACAAGAAGGGGCATTTGCTATGGATATGCCCAATAACAAGGGATATGGACAATACTCCCATAGGTGATAAGAGAATTGATCTTAGAATGTTTATTCATGAGTGAGACTATAGATGAATAAGAAACTGGAGATACTTAGAATTTTAAATAATATGATGCTTCCCTTTGTTATGGCGAGTGTTCTGTTCAGGGCCACGGGAATGGAGGGAAGCACCGCTATGTATGCAGGCAATCTGCTATTGACTGTATTCGTGCTGATAAGCGAGCTGGTGCAGTACCTTTTTTCAGGCATCGTGCCGTTCTTCCTGGGACACGGGGCGGGAATAGTGCTGTGCACCTATTTGTCGGTGGCATCGGGAACCCAGAATATGGGCTTTACGATTGTCAGAGCGATTATCATGGTAGCGATAACAGTTATTGCCATCAACGCCAAGCTGGGAAAGGGCGTGTATTTCTATCCGGCTATGCCTGAGGCATTTTTGTTTGTGGCGATGATGATAGCCTGCAAGCTGGCCAAGGCTGGGGATGCGGAGCTGATGGTGCTTCTGTGCGAGATATTCTGGGGAATCCTGGCGGTGATCTTTTATAATACCAGGCAGACGGCAGCAGCGGTGTCAGTGTTTAAGGAGAGGGCGAGAGTTCCCTATGAATCCATACTTGGGACCAATCGTCTGATGCTGGTGATATATATCGGTATCAGCATGGTGTTTATGGCTCTCTGTGTCTTTTTGGACTATGGAAAAGAGATAATGGACGCAGTGGGAGCGGTTATGATCAGGTTCCTTAAGTGGCTGTTTTCACTGTTTGATTACACCATCATGGAGGAAGAGTATCTTCCTCCGCCGGCCCAGGGACAGGGAGAATTGGCGCTTCATCCAATGGGCTATGACGACTCATATATCAGGATACTTTGGGATGTGCTTTTTGGTATGCTGACGATAGTGGTGGCCATAGGCTTTGTTATTGCCATGGTTAAGGCTGTAATGTTTTTTATCAGATATTTCAACGAGGGACGCATAGGGATAAGGGACAGGCTCTCGAGGGATAAGGTGGAGTATCTTAAGCCCGCTTTTCAGGAGGAAACCGGTGACAGAGACGGTAGAAAAGAGAATCGAATTCCGCTTGCAGCAAGGCTTTCGAACAGGGGCCAGGTAAGACTTTTGTACAAGAGATTTGTAAAAAAGGGTGCAGGCTTTGAGGATGTTCGCTCCAGCCATACCCCGGAAGAGCAGCTAAGGGCCGCCTATAGCGAAACGGGAAATAGTCAGGATATCAGAAAATTATATGAAAAAGCAAGATACAGTAAAGAGGAGATATCCTCTGAGGATGTAAGGCGGATGAGAAAAATGTCACGGTAGCTTAATAAACTGCCGTGACATTTGTTATGTTGCCGTGTTCGTCGCAGGTGAAATTCCATACGCCGTGACCCTTAAGTCGATGTTCTGTGAGGTAATAGGTTCCGTCAACCTCTGAAATGTAATAGGGGGTTCCGCCGCCTATAAAGTAGTCGGAGTAGATATCTTCGTAGTTTCCGGAAGAGAGCTCATGAAGATCTCCGGTTCTTATTATGGTCGCAGCATTCTGATCTCCTGAAAGGTCTGTGGAAACCGTTATGTAATAATAATCACCGATGGTGGTTATCTGAGCCATTCCCGCGATCTGTTCAGGGATGTCTACGCTTTCCTTGATGCTAAGATCCTGGAGATTGCATCTGTAGATCTTGGGAGCCTGGCCGGACTGGGATACTCCTGAGACAAAAAAGATATCTCCGTCGATTATGGAAAAGGATCTTACGTAGATTCCATCAAGTTCCGGGATCTTCTTGATCTCAGTGAGGTATATTCTTGAAGAATCCGCGGGGTGTCTGAAGCAGTACAGCTCACCGGTGACGGAGCTCCATACATAGAAGGTGTCGGTCTGTTTGTCATAGACGGTGTAGTGCGGCCTGCTGCCTACGTTGTAGAGAGACTGGGTATTGATGAATTTGCCGTCAAATTTCTCAAATACCAGTATTCTGTTGTTCTCTGTGTCGTCTGCGATATATACCTTGCCATCACTTGCCAGAGTATGGGGCTGTGTGAGATTCGATGACATTATATGCCACTGATTCAGAGGGATGCCCATTTCAGTGCTGTAGATGATACGGTTGTGATAGCAGTCCACAATGAAATAGGTATCGTCGACCTTGGTGACGTAGGTGGGGACGCTGAGTTCTGAGTCAAAGTTCTGCATCGGCTCGTAGGTGGCTGCGAACTCTTCGGGATTCTCGCCTTCTGCGGTGATGGTTGAGATCTCCACATAGTCCTTGCCGTCGTAGGCGGGGACAGCAGAACTTTCCTGCCTGCCAGTGTTTAGTTCGCAGGAGCATAGGCTCAGGCCCAATAACAATGCCAATATTGGTGCTGTATATGTTTTGATATTTTTTAATCTATTTAATCTGTTACTTACTCTGATCACAATAGTCCTCGTGGATTAATTTTTTTTAACTATAATATTGTATTCTTCCGCCGGTAAAATTTCCAGCCGTGAAATTTCAAACAGTTGAAAAAAAGCAGATAAAAAGATAACATTAATATATGCGGAGGTGCCAATATGGTTACGATTAGTCTGTGCATGATAGTTAAGAATGAAGAAGCGTGCCTTGGAACATGCTTAAAGAGTCTTCAGGGCATAGTTGATGAGATGATCGTTGTTGATACCGGCTCTACTGACAGAACCAAGGAGATAGCCCGGGAAAACGGCGCTACTGTCTACGATTTTGAGTGGACAGGGGACTTCAGCGATGCCAGGAACTATTCATTTTCACTGGCAAAATGCGACTATATCTACGCCGCCGATGCGGATGAGGAACTGGACGAGGACAATCGCAAGAGATTCTTGAAGCTCAAAGGTGACATTGATGAGCTCAACATCGATATTGTCCAGATGTATTACTGCAATCAGCTTGCATTTAATACCGTCTACAACTATGACAGGGAACTTCGCCCCAAACTATTTAAGAGAATCCGTACCTTCAAGTGGGTCGATCCCATCCATGAGATGGTTTCACTGGATCCGGTAATCTGCAACAGTGATGTGGAGATCATTCACAGACCCAGGGAGAATCACGCAGGAAGAGATCTCGCCTCCTTCAGAAAAGCTATATCGGAGGGCAGAGCCATATCCAACAGGCTTCACGGAATGTACGCAAGGGAGCTGTTTCTTGCGGGTACCGATGATGATTTTATCAAGGCCAAAGAGTTTTTTGCCGCCTCCGTTAAGGACAATAACAGAAGCATAGATGAGGTCAAGCAGGCCTGCTGCGTTGTTGCCCATGCTGCTGTAATTGAGGATGACGCGGAGACACTTTTGAAGTATACTCTTAAGGATGCCATAACTGACATGAGCAGTGAGATGTGCTATGATCTCGGAGATTATTATTACAAAAAGAGAGATCTGGACGAAGCAGTTATCTGGTACTTTAATGCCGCCTATGAATGCACGAGCATTCTTGATATCAAGAAGAGCCGCGAACTTCCAAGGCTTGCACTGGCTAGGTGCTACAGAGAGCTTGGCAACGAGGAACAGGCCAGGGACTACGAGCGAGAGGCTCAGCAGGTGGCGGACAATTATATTGAATAGCGTTTTGGAGTAATAATGCTGGATTTTTACAAAAACAAAAAAGTATTTATAACCGGTCATACCGGATTTAAGGGCGCCTGGCTTTGCAATATACTTGTGATGGCAGGCGCACAAGTTTATGGATATGCCTTGAAACCCCAGGAGAAAGAGAATCTCTTTGACATATCCAAAGTGGAGAAAAAGATCACGTCGCGAATCGGGGATATTCGTGATATGGATGCGCTTAAGAGCTTTTTTGATGAGGCGCAGCCCGAGATTGTGATACATCTTGCGGCTCAGCCCATTGTCAGGGAGAGCTACAGAAATCCCCGTTATACCTATGAGACCAATGTTATGGGCACAGTCAATATCTGCGAGTGCGTAAGAAACAGTAGCTGTGTCAGGTCTTTTCTTAATGTGACCACGGATAAGGTCTATCAGAACAACGAGTGGGAGTGGGGCTACAGAGAGGATGAGAAGCTGGACGGCTACGATCCCTATTCCAACAGCAAATCCTGCTCGGAGCTGGTGACACATTCTTATATCAATTCCTTTTTTAATGAGATGAATATCGCGGTATCAACTGCCAGAGCCGGTAATGTAATTGGCGGCGGAGATTTTGCTGCGGACAGGATAGTGCCTGACTGCGTTAGGGCAGTTAGGGAGGGGCGCAGCCTCGTACTTCGTAACCCCTATTCCACAAGGCCTTTTCAGCATGTTCTTGAGGCGCTGTCAGCATACCTTCTTCTGTGCAAGGAGCAGTATACAGACAGGTCCAAGGCGGGATATTACAACGTCGGACCTGATGAAAGCGATGCCGTGACCGCAAGGAGACTGGCGGAGCTCTTTGGGGATAAGTGGGGTGAAGGATTTACTTTTGAGGAAAAAAGTGACGGAGGCCCCCATGAGGCCAACTACCTCAAACTGGATTGTTCCAAGATCAAGGTGAGGCTCGGATGGGCTCCTGTGTGGAACATCGATACCGCCATCGAGAAAACCGTGGAATGGACCAAGGCTTATTTTGACGGAAGTGCCAATGAGTGTCTGGAGAAGCAGGTACGTGAGTACTTTGGCTTAATATAATGATATGGGTGCCAAAAGGTACTTTTGACACCTACATCATATAATTATTTGTATGTAAAGGATGAAATATGACAAGTTTTGACAGAGAGGCTGAGAAGGCCGCAAGAGAAGAGATTAAGAGACTTACCAAAGAGTATTATGAGAAGTTCTTGAAGACGGATAAAGAGGAGTTCTCGGAAGGGGACAGGATTCCCTATGCGGGACGCGTGTTTGACGAGAAAGAAGTTGTTAATCTGGTGGATTCTTCACTGGATTTCTGGCTCACAGCCGGAAGATATACAGATGAGTTTGAGGAGAAGTTTGCGAAGCTCCTTGGAGTTAAGTTCGCAAGCCTTGTAAACAGCGGATCCTCTGCCAACCTTATTGCATTCATGGCTCTTACAGCGCCGGAACTTAAGGAGAGGCAGATAAAGAGAGGGGATGAGGTAATTACAGTTGCCTGTGGATTCCCCACAACGGTAGCGCCCATACTTCAGTACGGGGCTGTGCCTGTATTCGTTGACGTGGCGCTTCCTTGCTACAACATCGATGTAACAAGACTGGAAGGAGCACTGTCAGATAAGACCAAGGCAGTCATGATAGCTCACACTCTGGGCAATCCCTTTAACCTCAGGGAAGTTAAGAAGTTCTGCACAGAGCACAATCTCTGGCTTGTGGAGGATAACTGCGACAGCCTGGGATCAGAGTACGAGATTGACGGGGAGACCAGATATACTGGAACCTGGGGAGATATCGGGACCTCCAGCTTCTATCCCCCTCATCACATCACCATGGGAGAGGGCGGCTGTGTATACACCGACAATCCTCTTCTTCACAGACTTGTCAGAAGCTTCAGGGACTGGGGAAGAGACTGCATCTGCCCTCCCGGCAAGGACAATTTCTGCGGCAGGAGATTTGACGGACACTTTGGTCAGCTCCCTGATGGCTATGATCACAAGTATGTATACAGCCACCTTGGTTACAACCTCAAGGCTACCGATATGCAGGCTGCAGTGGGCGTAGCTCAGCTGGATAAGCTTACTTCTTTTGCCGAGAGCAGAAGAAAGAACTGGAAGAGGCTTAGGGGTAATCTTGAATGTCTCTCAGATGTGCTTGTTCTTCCTGAGCCCGAGGAGGGTAGTAATCCTTCCTGGTTTGGCTTTATCCTGTGCGTGAAGGACGGTGCTGTAACGCCTGACGGACAGGCAATCACAAGAAATGCTATAACTGCTGCTCTTGAGAAGAACAATATTCAGACGAGACTTCTTTTTAGCGGAAATATCATTAAGCATCCTTGCTTTGATGAGTACAGGGATACCGATGCCTACAGGGTTAGCGGAAGTCTCGATACCACCGACAAGATCATGAGGGATGCTTTCTGGATCGGTGTTTATCCCGGACTTTCCGACAGGAAGATTGATTACATGTCAGAAGTCATAATAAAAGCCTGCGGAAAATAAAAATATTTTTGCGTTGGCGCTAAAGGTTTCAGCCTCTTTTGCCGAAAAAGAAATTGAGATATCAGGTTTTTTTCTCAAAATTAATGCAAAGGAGGCAGAATGATGTTAGACAAAAGACATGTTTACCTACGATTCATGGCTTTGTTTGTTGCTGCGCTTCTTGCTATTTCTCCTGTGACGGCGATGGCTTCTGAAAATGCGGAATTGGAAGAAGTCTATGGCGAAGGGATAGATGTTCAGGCTATATATGACAGTATAGACAGAGATAAGCTCAGAGCCACCATAGATGTGGAGGAACTCAAGGGTCTCATTGATGAGGAGGAGCTCCTTGCACAGATAGATGAGGACGAGCTTAGAGAGGAACTTGCCCGCAGGGAAGCGGAAGAAGCACAGCAAAAGGAAGAGAATCCTGAGGCAGATAATGGAGCTCAGTCAGGGGTGATCACCCTTGATGCGCCGGTGGAAGAGCTGCCGGAGGGAGTTGCCAAAGTAGAGTTTCCTGTTACTGATAATAAAGATGTATTTGATTTTATCATGGACCCCATGAAGCTGGTTTATCAGACAAGCGCAGCCAAGTACGGTGGGGGTAAGGTTGAAGAAAGTGCTACGGTTCTGTTTAAGAATTCAGACGGTGAGTATCTCTTTTCATCCACCAGTGATTTCCTTGCGATCAAGAATAAAGGCACGATTCCGGTTAAGGTTATCATAAAAGCGTCAATTATGAACGCAGACTCTTTTATAATGAACGGCAACAAGGAATTTGCAGACTCAGTCAATCCGGAACTGTATCTTGCACTTATAGACAATGATGGAAACGAAATTCCCGTAACCCCTGGCAAAGACGTTGTGCTTGAGTCGATATTGCAGGCACCTTCAAGGAAGGGCCCGACCTACGTCTGGAATGAAGAGTCCGGGCAGTATGAAGCTAAGGAGACCGGAGACGGGGAGGATTCTTATGAGGCATATTCCTTTGCGCTGACCGGTGCATGTAATGCAAACGGCAACTGGGGAAATACGACTTCAAGGCCTTCGATTGTGGTGTCCTGGAGCACAATGGTTCTTGATGAGGATGAACTTCGGGAGGCTATGAAGCAAGCAAAGGAAAAAACTTCTGATGAAGCTACAGACGTAAGTTCTGCAGATGCTGATGAAATGACTTCCGGTGAAAGCAATTCTGATGAGGGCAATTCTGCTGAAGAAAATTCTGATGAGGATATTTCTGACGGAGAAACCATGGAGGTTCTGGAACTGACTGAAGATGAGGATAATCCCGAAAGTGATGATCCAAAGGAAGAACCCAAGCGAAGACTCACACTTGAAGAGGACAAGCTGGAAAGGCTCCGCCGTGAGAAACTGGAAGAGCTCAAGGAGCAGAAACTTCAGGAACTCATAGAAGAAAGGCTTGAGGAGCTTGTAAGAGAAGAGTTCGAGAGGCTGTATCAGGAAGCTCTCGATGGAATAAACGCTGCACCTGAAAACAATGTGAATACGGAGACGGAAGGAACACCCGCCGATGAGGAGCAGCAAACGGAACTTGAAGAACTGATAATAGACGACAACGGCTGACAAGGACCGGTGCCCGGCATCGGTGAGATTTAAGAAACGAAATTGGAGCCTTGGCTGCTTACGAATTAGGACGGAGCAGCTAAGGCTTATTTAATAGACTGCGTAAGGAGCGGTGGTATGAAAAAAGTACTGGTGACAGGTGCCTTCGGATTTGCCGGGGCTAATCTTGTGGAACATATGTCGGGGGACAGCTATTTGGTTTTTGCCCTTGGAAGGGAGGGTTCTTCTCATAACAACAGATGTAAGGGGCTTAAGAATGTGGTTCCTGTTTACTGCGAGATGGAGAATTATGGCGACCTTCCCGGAATCCTTCGGGAAAAAGGGGGAGAGTTCCCGGACGCGGTGATCCACCTTGCCTGGGGCGGCGGACGAGATGATGAAGCAGCCCAGGAAGCCAATGTGAAGGCTTCTCTTGACCTCATGGAGGCAGCTCATGAAATGGGCGTGAAAAGATTTGTCGGAATAGGTTCTCAGGCAGAGTATGGGATAAAGGATGGAATTATTACAGAGGACCTTCCTCCCTCGCCCTTCAGCGCCTATGGAAGGTGCAAAGTTAAGGCTTACGAGCTTCTTGGTCAAAAAGCCCGTGAATATAATATGGAATTTATCTGGGGCAGGATATTCAGTCTCATCGGCAAATATGAGCCTTCTGGAAGAATGTTTCCGGATCTTGTTTCAAGACTCAAAAAGGGCGAGGGAATGATACTTAGTTCCTGCGAACAGTATTGGGATTATTTGGACGCAGAAGACGCTGCAGAGGCGATTTTAGCCCTTTTAGAGAGGGGACTGGACCAAAATATCTATAACATAGCAAACGGCGATTACAGGCCTTTAAAAGAGTTTACCGAAAGGACTGCAAAAGTTCTTTTGGCTGACCCTGAACTTATAACTTACGGAGACAGGCCAAAGCCCTTCGTATCCCTTAAGCCCTCCGTGGACAAGATTTATAGGGATACAGGCTGGAGAGCATCAATCTCCTTTGAGGAGACGATCAAAAATATGATATAATTTAGTTAATAATTATTCGGGAGCACATAGATGTTCGATAAGCTTAAGGATCTGATAGCCGGGGGCGACATGGAGGAGGCCCTGTATGAGCTGCAGGAAGAATATGTGCATATTGAAGATCTGACCCCTGAGGATGCAGCATCTTTGTGTGTGCTTGAAGCCAGTATCTGGGAACAGCTTGGCGACGGCAATGCGGAGCTTGGCGCCATTGAAAAGGGGTTTAATCATAATGGAAGAAACTATGAGCTCTTTTACATGCTTGGAGTCTATTATCGCAACATAAATATTAACAAAGCCTATCTGTGTTTTGAGATGGCGGCTCATTACTGCGATAACGAGGAAGACAGGCAGGTGATTCTTGCGCA
This sequence comes from Butyrivibrio sp. AE3009, assembly GCF_000420845.1. Taxonomy (GTDB): domain Bacteria; phylum Bacillota; class Clostridia; order Lachnospirales; family Lachnospiraceae; genus Butyrivibrio. Next base: position 31,532 of record NZ_ATVS01000010.1, read on the forward strand.
GCTTAAGGATGTAGAGGCCGATACGGCGCTGAGAGTCAGAAATGTGAGTATTATGGTGCTTTCCTATAACGATCTTGAGATCATGAAGGAATGCATATCTGCAATAGAAAGGTATCAGCCCGAGGGAAGCTACGAGATAGTGGTTGTGGACAACGCATCTCAGGAAGAGGGCGTTTATGAGTACCTTCGCGGCAAAGAAGAGGAAAACAGCGGACATTTCAAGCTGGCTCTTCTGGACAAAAACCTGGGCTTTGCCGCCGGCTGTAATTTCGGGGCTTCCATGGCAGAGGAAGGCAACGATATATTCTTTTTGAACAATGATGCTGTGGTGACTCCTAATGCCATCTTCTGGCTGCGGATGGGCTTGTATGAGGACAGAAACGTGGGCGCCGTAGGGGCTGTTTCCAACTCAGCTCAGGGACAGGACATGGGGCCTTCCTTTTTCGAGAAGGCAGCAGGCACCGCGCTTGAAGATAACTGGCATAAGAGCCTTGAACTTGGCAGGAGTCTTGATATTTTTGAGAGGACAGCAATGTCCAATGTACGGCTGGCCGTTAATTCGCTGGTCAGAAGATACAAGCTGATAGGCTTTGCAGTCCTTGTTTCCGGGGATGCCATCAGGGCGGCCTGTCCCGATAACAAGGTCTTTGACGAAAGATTCTATCCCGGATATTTCGAGGACGATGATCTGGGCATACGTTTAGCGCTGGCAGGCTTTGATCAGTATCTTTGCACAAATGCCTTCGTGTACCATAACGGCGGCGGTGGCTTTGCGGGGCACAGCGATGCCATGGAGGTTAACCGGGAGAGGTTCCGGGAGAAATGGGGCTTTGATGCCTGGAGCTATGTCAGCTACTGGGAGGAGGTAATTCCTCCTGTTACGGATTACTATTTTGATAAAAAAAGACCCTTGAGAATACTTGATCTTGAGTGCGGCCTTGGAGCCACGGCCTCGAGAATTAAACAGATCCTGCCGGATTCCTTTGTAGCAGGTGTGTGCCTTAATTCTTTTGCGGCGGCAATCGCGGGGCATATGGCCGATGAGGTGACCTGGGGAGATCCCAATCTCTGTGAACTTCCCTGGAAAGACAGATCTTTTGACGTGGTCATTGCCTCCAAGGAAAGGGTCTGCCTTACAAGAGTGCAGCAGTTTATTGTGAGCGGTGGAATATATATTAACGAAGAAGGGGTGAAGCTTTTATGAAATGTCCCAATTGCGGTGGTATTCTAAAAACAAATATGAACTTTTGCCCTTTTTGCGGTAAAAAAGTCTTCGAGGACAGTAAAGAGTTCCTTATCAAGATCAGCTGTCAGGGCCACAGAGATGATGATAAGAGCGTGATGAAGGTGTTTGTGGATGATGAGAAGCTCTATGAAGTAAGGCCCGGCGAGGTTATCTGTTTTTCCGCCAAGGCCGGTTACCACACGCTTAAGTTCAGACATAAGATTAGGACCAAACTGATTCAGATCCAGCTCCTTAGTAACTATGTTATCAAGGTCAACTACAATTCCCTTACAAGTCTTATTGAGACCAGCGTAAGCGGCATTGACGATATGACGGACCCAGACAATCAGGCTGAATTTGAGGACATCTTTATCAGTGAGCCTGTGCTTACCTCAGACAATAAAAAGTGGGAAATCTCGAATATTGACAAGGATGGTCCGGACTACGAGATCAAGGCCAGCAGCGGGTTCAAGGAAGGGACTTTAAGCCTTTTTGCGGAGCGCTGCGAGTTTAAATGCGAAGCGGACTTCAAGGTTGATATAACCGAGTACAAGAATGTGCTGAAAATCAGCAGAAAAATGGGCTCTATAGACTTTGAATGTGCGGGAAAAATACATAAAGTTTATAGTATTCCGAAAGATAGCTACAATGAGGTTATGGCATATTTGACCAATCATCTGGAAGCTATAAATGCCGATGAATAGCGGCTTTACGCCATATGACAAACAGTACTGCGGTACTGTTTGTTTTTTCGTTAATTAGTATGAGAATTTTCGAAGTAAATTAATTCACGATATATCGGCATTAACGTTAAAAAGTCTTTTATTTTAACAATGAATTGTGAAAAAAGTGTGAACACTTTCGCAAATTCTTGTGCACAAACGCACTTTCGTTAAAATGCCAAAAATCACTTGTTAATCTTGATAAAATTTTAGTTGAAAATTCCCCTAAAAAGTGAATGACGAAAAACCGTCTATGTGGTAGACTATTCAATGCAAAAAGAAAGATTTCACAAGATTTTGAAGTACGTAGGAGGAAAGAGTCATGACAAAAGCAGAGATTTTAAAGAAGGAAATCTTACAGCAGTATAAGAGTGTCAGACAGTTTGCAATAGATATGTCTATTCCATACAGCACACTTGTAACAGCTTTAGATAGGGGGATCGAGGGAATGGCTTACGGAACAGTTATTAAAATGTGCGATCGTTTAAATCTGAATCCGGTTGATTTTTCAACACTTGAGCAGGGCACAGACCTTGGCAAGAAGATCGTTGAGAATCGTGTTATGCAGCAGTATGTTAAGCTTAACAAAGCCGGACGCAAGAAGATCCTTGACATGATGGGAGACTTCTCTCAGCTTGACAAGTATCAGGCAGACTGATAACCGGTCAACATAAAAGTATTAAAATCTTTGCGGATTTGTTATAATAGCAACCGCAAAGATTTTTTTTGCATTATTTTATATGTATTGGAAAGGAAATACTGATATGCACTATGATTATCTGATAGTTGGGGCAGGACTCTTCGGTGCTGTTTTTGCAAGAGAAATGACGGATCTTGGGAAAAAGGTTCTTGTGATAGATAAGAGAGATCACATAGCCGGCAATATTTACACAGAAAGCCGCATGGGCATCAATGTCCATAAGTACGGAGCACATATTTTTCACACTTCCGACAAGGAGGTCTGGGAGTATGCCTGCAGATTCGCTGAGTTTAACAACTACATCAATTCGCCTGTGGCTGTATACAAGGATGAATTGTACAACCTTCCTTTTAACATGAACACTTTCAGCAAGATGTGGGGCATCAAGACTCCCGCGCAGGCCAGGGCAATTATCGAGAAGCAGGCAGAAGCTGAGAAGGACAGAATCCGTAAGGAAAAGGGAACTGAAACCTTTGAGGCCGAGAACCTTGAGGAACAGGCTCTTAGTCTCGCAGGAAGAGACATATACGAGAAACTGGTAAAAGGATATACCGAGAAGCAGTGGGGCAGAGATTGCAAGCAGCTTCCTGCTTTTATCATAAGACGTCTTCCCATGAGATTTATCTACGACAATAACTATTTCAACGACAGATATCAGGGAATTCCCATGGGTGGCTATACAGAAATGGTTAATAAGATGCTTGACGGAATTACAGTTAAGACCGGTGTCGATTACTATGATTTCGTTAAGATGGAAGGAAATGTCCCTGCAGAACCTTTTGAATCTGTGGCAGGTGACAGATTCGGCAAGATTCTTTTCACCGGAATGATAGATGAGTTCTTTGGCTACAAGCTGGGAACACTGGAATACAGATCCTTGAGATTTGAGACTGAGGACCTTGAGGATGTGGACAACTATCAGGGTAATGCGGTTGTGAATTATACAGAAAGAGAAGTTCCCTACACAAGAATTATCGAGCACAAGCATTTTGAGTATGGACAGGGCAAGGGAACCATAATCACAAGGGAATACCCTGCTGAGTGGAAGTATGGTGATGAGCCTTACTATCCAATGAACGATGATAAAAATAATGAACTCTATGCCAAGTACAAAGAGCTGGCCGAGGAGTTTGGTAATGTCCTGTTCGGAGGAAGACTTGGACAGTACAAGTACTACAATATGGATCAGGTGATAAGAGCTGCACTTGATATGGTCGCAGCAGAGAAATAATTGTTTAATAGAAGAGAACGAAAAGAACCGGCGCAATTTGGCATGCGCCGGTTCTTTTGCCGCATAGCGGCATATATTATTTCAAGTCACGATGCTGCAGCAAAGTGACCGAAGCCGAAATGACGTAGAAAAAACTTCTTTAACAGTAGTTGTTGAACATCATTCCGGAATACTCGCTGGTAATGTACGGTGAAGAGGTATCTCTGCTGTCGGGGTTGCGATAGTTGACAACAGGTCTGTCCACATATTTCATGGGATCTATGGATATCTCTTTGGTCTTCTCTATAAGGGCATCCGAGAAATTATTGATGGGTGCCAGTGCTTCCTTGCTTCCGGGTCCCGATATGGCCTGGGACAGAAGCTCGTCATCTATAGAAAGTGTTCCGTCGGATTCAAGCTTGATACCGATATCTTCTATGCCCGACATGTGCTGGATCGCAAGCCCTACGGTGTCGGATTTGAGTTTGTCACTCTTGAATTTCTCTACATGGGCTCCTGAAGCCTCTTTTACGAAATCATTGTAATTATCCACGAGGGAATGTATGTGTTTCTTGAGAGCTTCATTATCGTTCTGCACACCTACGTGAATAGTACTTCCGAATTCGGTGGTGTCCTTGAGCTGGAGTTCGAATTTGCCGCCGACGGTAAACTTGTTGGAGATGGAAATCTTTTCCTCTCCATTAAGTGAAAAGTGTGCGTTGGTGGCGGGAGCGGATACCTGATCAAGTCCCAGGTAGGAAACGGCTCCTTTTTGGAGATCCGGGTTATTCTCAAAGATCTCGAACTGGCTCATTTCACCGGAGCGAAGACCTGTCTTGGTGGAAGAGATCTGCAGTGCTGAACGTCCGCCTTCTTCTATAATATTGGCGCTGAGTCCTATGCCGGCTTTGTTAATGAGTTTTTCAAGCTTGTCCTGAATATCTATGTTCCTGTCACCGTTGTAGATGCTGAACTGGAACTCGAAATCCTGTTGGCCGATCCTTACGTCAAAAGCGTAGTTGCCGGCGGGAAGTCCCGTTGAATCCTTGGGAAGATATCTTCCTGTATTGGTCTGAGGTGTGGCCAGTTGCGTGACGTTGATGTCGAAGCCGATATTTCCGACATCCTCTTCGGGAGTCTTACCTATATAAGAAGCAAGAACTTTATCTTCGTCGCTGGTATATGCAGACGAGTGATTAAGAGAAGACTTGCCGGTCTGGTTGTTCAAACCGATAATGCTTCCCTGGAGCTGTCTTGCTCGCTCTTTTATATCTATAGCCTCGTTGCGAGACTTATCGTCATCCGTTAAAAGATATAGAGGGGACTTCTTGTTGAGTCTTGCTATTGATTTGTATACATCACGCAGCTCATCCTTACGATGTGCGTCTGCCTGTGTAACATCCTTGGATACGTAATCCTGTATGAAATGGTTATAAGCGCCATTTAGAGAAATGCCTGCCATAATATGCCCCTCCTTTCTTCCTTGATAACATGCGAGTTGGATCTTCTGCCATTCCATTGGCATCAGTCGCACGAGGGCATTAGTAGCCACGTTTAGTTACTTTCATATTAACAGTTTTTGGTCAAATGTCAAGCGGTATTATCATATAAAAATGGCGTTCTTTCATTATATTATTAAGATATGATGTATTTTTTCCAATATATGGTATATAATTAATGTGGGTAATACAAAATGTGTTTTGCTATAGTGTTACGCTTTATAAAAATATAATAATTGAAAAAAAGAATTGACGAGCTCGCTCCGCTGTGTTATAGTAGACAAGCGACATGAAATTTAGGTCTTTTTTTTATGCAAAAAAATAATTGAAATGTGGCGCGAAATGTATAAACTGTAGAAAACGCGCGGAGGTGAGAAATAATGCGTACAAGAATTACACTGGCATGCACAGATTGCAAGAACCGTAACTATGACACAACTAAGGATAAGAAGACACATCCCGATCGTGTTGAGATGAAGAAGTATTGCCCTTTCTGCAAGAAGCATACATTACATAAGGAAACAAAATAATCATCCTTAAAAGAGGAGGGAGGCTACGGGTATGGAAGAAACCAAGGTAGTAGATAACAGTTCCGCAACTTCTAAGAAAGAAACTTCTGCCAAGAAGTCAGGCAAGAAAGGTAATGACACTGTATTTTCCAAGATCGGTGATTTCTTTACCGGCGTTAAGGCAGAGTTTGGGAAGATCATATGGCCAACAAGGGATGACATTGTTAAGCAGACAACAGCAGTTGTTGTTGTGTCTATTATTTGCTGCGCCTTGATTGCTGTACTGGACATAGCGTTTGAATATGGAATGAATTTCATCACATCCCTATTCTAATTTAAAAGGAGATAATATGTCAGAAGAAATGGAAAAAGATCTGGTATCTGATGAGAACTTATCAGATGCAGACACTTCTGCAGAGAATGTAGCTGATACCGAGAATGCCGGCGCCAGCGCTAATGAGAATGCTCATTGGTACGTTGTTCATACATATTCCGGTTATGAGAATAAGGTTAAGGACAATCTTGAGAAGACAATTGAAAACAGACATCTCGAGAATCAGATCCTTGAAGTTCGTATTCCTCTTCAGGATGTTGTTGAGGTTAAGAACGGCGCTCATAAGAAGGTACAGAGAAAGATGTTTCCCGGTTATGTCCTTGTTAACATGGACATGAATGATGAAACCTGGTATGTTGTCCGCAATACTCGTGGTGTTACCGGCTTCGTAGGACCCGGAAGCAAGCCCGTTCCGCTGACAGATGCTGAGATCAAACCTCTTGGCATCAAGACTGACACTGTTTCCGTTAACTTTGGTGTGGGCGACGAGATCGCTGTTATCGCCGGAGTTTGGAAGGATACAGCAGGTGTTGTTCAGAGAATGGACTTTGGTAAGCAGACAGCTACCATCAATGTTGATCTGTTCGGCAGAGAGACACCGGTTGAGATCAGCTTCGCTGAAGTTAGAAAGATTGATTCATAAATAATAAGTTTTGATATTCCTGCACGAGAGTGCGTGAATATATAGCAGCTTAGGCTGCACGTAACCGCTGAGTGGGAGCAAACCAGCCGGCCACATTATGGCTGGTGATGGTATTGCGCCGACCACATATTTTCAGGAGGTGCCATAATGGCAAAGAAAGTCGAAGGATACATTAAGTTACAGATCCAGGCTGGTAAAGCAACACCAGCACCACCGGTTGGACCCGCACTTGGTCAGCACGGTGTAAACATCGTTGAATTCACTAAGCAGTTCAACGCTCAGACAGCAGATAAGGGTGATCTCATCATCCCTGTTGTTATCACAGTTTATGCAGACAGAAGTTTCACATTCATCACAAAGACTCCACCTGCAGCAGTTCTTCTTAAGAAGGCAGCTAAGATCCAGAAGGGATCAGGCGTACCTAACAAGACTAAGGTTGCAACCGTTTCTAAGGAAGATATCAGAAAGATTGCAGAGACAAAGATGCCTGACCTTAACGCTGTTGACATCGAGGGTGCTATGAGCATGATCGCTGGTACAGCACGCAGCATGGGAATCGTAGTAGAAGACTGACGGAGGATGAGAGATGAAACACGGAAAGAAATACTTAGAAGCTGCTAAGCTTATCGATAAGACTCAGCAGTATGAAGCCGCAGATGCAATAGCTCTTGTTAAGAAGTCAGCTACTGCAAAATTTGATGAGACCGTAGAAGTTCATATTAGAACCGGTTGTGACGGACGTCACGCTGATCAGCAGATCAGAGGCGCTGTTGTTCTTCCTAACGGAACAGGTAAGACTGTTAAGGTTCTTGTTTTCGCTAAGGGAACAAAGCTTGATGAGGCTCAGGCAGCCGGAGCTGACCACGTTGGTGGCGAGGAGCTTATTCCTAAGATCCAGAACGAGGGATGGCTTGACTTTGACGTAGTAGTAGCTACACCTGATATGATGGGTGTTGTTGGACGTCTTGGTAAGGTACTTGGTCCTAAGGGACTTATGCCTAACCCTAAGGCCGGCACAGTTACTATGGATGTTACAAAGGCTATTAACGATATCAAGGCTGGTAAGATTGAGTACAGACTTGACAAGGCTAACATCATCCACGTTCCTGTTGGTAAGGCATCATTCTCAGAGGAGCAGCTTGAGCAGAACTTCAACGCTCTTATGGATGCTATTACAAAGGCTAGACCTTCATCAGTTAAGGGTCAGTACCTCAAGAGCATTACTCTTGCAACAACAATGGGCCCTGGCGTAAAGGTTGTTTCAAACAAGTATTAATTTGCATTAAACTTTCAAAGCGAGTCGCTTTTGCGGCTCGCTTTTCTTTATGTGCGGTTGACTTGACCGTCCCCTACTCGATTGATAAAATGTACCCTATGGGGAAACGAGATTATCTGGATGATTACAGAAAAAACAATAGAGACGATTATGAAGAAAGAATCCGTCGCCGGAATCCTGCTGTCATAGCATTTGTGCTTACCTTAAGCACAATCCTGGTTGTGGGAATACCTTCTATTATTGCACTCAGTAATATCAAGACCGGTAAAGTTAAAGAGGAAAAGCCTCTTTTTGCAAATTGGGAACTGATACCGGAAGCTACTGTGGCTGAGAATATCGTAGTGGACGAGAGTCAGACCAGAAGCGGAATAACAATTTCCGAGGGAGATGAGGATTATACACATATTATAGGTACAGCCTCTGATGATGCAGTAACACTTGGGTTTGCGGGAGATATTCTTTTTGATGATAATTACGCCGCAGGCAATTCCTTCAAACTCCGGGGGAATTCTCCCTACGGAGTAATAGGAGACAGCCTTCTTGAACAGATGAAGGGTGTCGATATAATGATGGTTAATAACGAATTCCCATATTCCGACAGAGGAGAGCCCAAGGAGGGAAAGGCGTATACCTTTCGTGCCAGACCTGAGACAGTATCTATTCTCGGTGAGATGGGAGTTGACATCGTCGGCTTTGCCAATAACCACTGTTTTGATTATGGAGAGACAGCTTTTCTGGATTCACTTACTACGATCAAAAATGCGGGAGTGGAATATGTCGGTGCCGGAGCCAATCTGGAAGAGGCATCCCACCCTGTCTACTATATAACAGATAACGGCATGAAGCTTGCATTTATCTGCGCAACACAGATTGAGAGAATATCCAATCCTGATACGAGAGGCGCCACGGATACTTCACCCGGTGTATTCAGATGCATGGACGATACACTTCTTCTTGAGAAAGTAAGCGAAGCCAGAGAAAAAGGCGCTTTTGTCATAGTATTTATTCACTGGGGAACAGAGAGTACCACCGAGATAGATCAGTATCAGACCAGGCAGGCAAGAGAGATAGTTGAAGCCGGAGCCAATATGATAGTCGGTGCACATCCCCATGTTTTGCAGAAGATAGAATTTATTGACGGAGTTCCTGTGTTTTACAGTTTGGGAAATTATATCTTTAATTCCAAGACTCAGGATACCTGTCTTATACTTACTACGATACATAAGGATGGCGCTGTTAATATTCGTTTTGTGCCTGCGATTCAGAGTGACTGCCGCGTCAATGAAGCGACCGGATCTGAGTACATGCGGATAATTAATGAAATGAATCAAATGTCACCCGGAATAAAAATTGACGGAAATGGGTATATTACCTCTTGACACTTAAGAGATAATATGATAAATTATCAAATGTTGTCGAATAAACTAAATGACAACAAGCCGAAGACAGCAGGTGTTCATCACTGATGAACATAATGACATCTGAGTAACACAGTCGCCTGCCGAGGAAAAGTTTAATTCAGACTTTTTGCCTCACGATGTCTTCGTGAGGTTTTTTTCGGCGGTAAATTCTATAAGGAGGTAAAAAGATGGCAAAGGTTGAATTGAAGAAGCCTGTAGTAGAAGAGATTTCTGAAAAGATTAAAGACGCACAGGCAGTCGTACTTGTAGATCACCGCGGACTTACAGTAGCACAGGACACTGAGCTTCGTAAGAAACTTCGTGAAGAAGGCGTATCATATAAGGTTTACAAGAATACGATGATGAACTTCGCATTCCAGGGAACAGATTTCGAGCAGATGAAAGATCTCCTCAACGGACCCAGCGCAATGGCTGTTTCTACAACAGATCCCGCTGCACCTGCACGTGTTCTTTATGAGTTTGCAAAGAAAGCTAAGGCTCTCGAGATTAAGGGTGGTGTTATAGAAGGTAAGTTCTATGACGCAGACGCTATGACTGAGATCGCTACAATCCCTTCAAAGGAAGTTCTTCTTTCCAGATTGCTTGGTTCTATGCAGTCACCTATCACCAACTTCGCTCGTGTTCTTAATCAGATCGCAGAGAAGGATGGCGAGGCAGCTCCTGCCGCAGAGGAAGCACCTGCTGAGACAGCAGAGGCACCTGCTACAGAAGAGGCTCCTGCAGAAGCACCTGCAGCTGAGTAATTTATTTACTGATTATCTATTAAAAACAAATTTAATTATACTAAATGGAGGTATATTATAATGGCAAAGTTAACAACAGCAGAATTTATCGATGCTATCAAAGAGCTTACAGTGCTCGAGTTAAATGATCTTGTAAAGGCTTGTGAGGAAGAGTTCGGCGTATCTGCAGCAGCAGGCGTTGTAGTAGCAGCAGCTCCCGGCGCAGCAGCAGCTGGCGAGGAGAAGACTGAGTTCAACGTAGAGCTCACAGAGGTTGGCCCTAACAAGGTTAAGGTTATCAAGGTTGTTCGTGAGATCACAGGTCTTGGACTTAAGGAAGCAAAGGATCTCGTAGACAACGCTCCTAAGATGATCAAGGAGAACGCTTCTAAGGCTGAGGCTGATGACATCAAGGCTAAGGTTGAGGCTGAGGGCGCTAAGGTTACTCTTAAGTAATTGATATACGTGTCAAAAGCAAAAGGCTTATCACATGCTTGCGTGTGATAGGCCTTTTATTTTTGACCGTAACATATATGAGGAAGTAGTGCAATAGCACGGATTTCGAATATATGTAGAATTGCGAGAGCGCTTTTTGCGAAGCAATTCGTATATCAATTACATGTAGTGGGCATCACAATTGCTTGCAATTCCGAGTCGATTGTCTTTATATAAGAAATCCAAAAAACTTCTTGACATACCAAAAATTTGATGATAGGATATAGGGTGCACTATTGTGGTGTAGTGGGTTCTTTTGCGCCCTTTTTTGCGCATGCCCAAAATTACCAACGATTCTTCACTGCAGTTGCCGCTTTTTACTTGTTTTGCGGACCTTGCAGTAGAATACAAAATATTAAGAACGGGGTGAATGTCAATGGAAAAAAACAGATTACATCCTACCGGCTCTGGTAAAAACATTCGAATGAGTTTCCAGCGCCAGAAGGAAGTCCTGGAGATGCCGAACCTGATTGAAGTTCAGAAGAACTCTTATCAGTGGTTTCTTGACGAAGGCTTAAAAGAAGTCTTCGACGATATTTCTCCAATTGAGGACTACAGCGGCAAACTCAGTCTGGACTTTGTTGATTTCAAGCTTTGCGAAGATGAGATCGACAAGAACAAGAACACGATTGAGAAATGTAAAGAAAGAGATGCTACATTTGCTGCGCCTTTGAAAGTTAAGGTTCGTCTTCATAATAAGGAGAAGGACGAGATCACTGAGCATGAAATTTTCATGGGTGATCTTCCTCTCATGACTGCAACAGGAACCTTCGTAATCAACGGTGCTGAGCGTGTTATTGTCAGCCAGTTGGTTCGTTCACCCGGTATCTATTACGATATTACATACGATAAGATCGGTAAGGAGCTTATGGCATGTACCGTTATACCTAACAGAGGTGCATGGCTTGAGTACGAGACAGATCCTAACGATGTATTCTATGTCCGAGTTGATAGAACAAGAAAGGTTCCCGTAACCGTTCTTATCAGAGCACTCGGCATTGGTACCAATGAGGAGATTCTTGAACTCTTCGGCGACGAGCCCAAGATTCAGGGAAGCTTCTCCAAGGATTCTTCTACCGATTATCAGAGCGGACTTCTTGAACTTTACAGAAAGATCCGTCCCGGAGAGCCTCTTAGTGTTGAGAGTGCAGAGAGCCTTATCAACGCTATGTTCTTCGACCCCAGAAGATATGACCTTGCCAAGGTTGGAAGATATAAATTTAATAAGAAGCTTCATTTCAAGAACCGTATCAACGGACATGTTCTTGCTGAGGACGTTGTTGATGAGACAACAGGCGAGATGATCGCATCAGCCGGAACTAAGGTGGACCGCGCTCTTGCAACAGAGATTCAGAATGCGGCTATTCCTTATGTTCTTATTCAGGGTGAGGAGAGAAACATCAAGGTTCTTTCCAACATGATGGTAGATATCACCAGCTTTATCGAGTGTGATCCTGCTGAGCTCGGAATCAATGAGAACGTATATTATCCTGTTCTTAAGGAGATCCTTGACGAGTACACTGCCAAGAACGATCCTGAGGGACTTGCTGATACAATCAAGAAGCGTGTTCATGAGCTTATTCCTAAGCACATTACCAAAGAGGATATCATCGCATCCATCAACTACAATATTCATCTTGAGTATGGTATCGGTAACGATGATGATATCGACCACTTAGGAAACAGACGTATCCGTTGCGTGGGCGAACTTCTTCAGAACCAGTATCGTATCGGTCTTTCAAGACTTGAGAGAGTTGTTCGTGAGAGAATGACAACCCATGATACAGAGGAGGTTTCTCCTCAGGCTCTTATCAACATCAAGCCTGTACAGGCTGCTGTTAAGGAGTTCTTCGGATCTTCACAGCTGTCACAGTTCATGGATCAGAACAACCCTCTTGGTGAGCTTACTCATAAGAGACGTCTTTCGGCTCTTGGTCCCGGTGGTCTTTCAAGAGACAGAGCCGGATTCGAGGTTCGAGACGTTCACTATACTCACTATGGACGTATGTGCCCTATCGAGACTCCCGAAGGTCCTAACATCGGACTTATCAACTCACTTGCAAGTTATGCAAGGGTTAACGACTATGGTTTCGTAGAGGCTCCTTATCGTAAGGTAGACCAGTCAGATCCTGAGAATCCAAGGGTTACTGACGAGGTTGAGTACCTTACAGCGGATGAAGAGGATAATTACCATGTAGCTCAGGCTAATACTCCTCTTGATGAGAACGGATACTTCAAGAAGAAGACCGTATCAGGCCGTTTCAAGGATGAGACATCAGCTTATCCTAAGACAGCTTTTGAATATATGGACGTATCTCCGAGAATGGTATTCTCAGTTGCTACAGCACTTATCCCGTTCCTTGAGAACGACGATGCTAACCGTGCGCTGATGGGTTCAAACATGCAGCGTCAGGCTGTGCCGCTTCTTACAACAGAAGCTCCTGCAGTAGGAACAGGTATGGAGAGAAAGGCTGCTGTTGACTCAGGTGTCTGCGTAGTTGCAAGAAAAGCAGGAACCATCGATTTCGTTGACAGTAAGCTCATCCAGATGACATATGATGATGGAGAGAAGGAAGAATTCCACCTGATCAAGTTCCAGAGATCCAACCAGAGTAACTGCTACAACCAGAGACCTATCGTATTCAAGGGTGATCACGTTGAGGCAGGACAGGTTATCGCAGATGGTCCTTCAACATCACAGGGAGAACTTGGTCTTGGTAAGAACCCTCTTATCGGTTTCATGACCTGGGAAGGTTACAACTACGAGGACGCTGTTCTTCTTTCAGAGAGACTTGTACGTGACGATGTTTATACATCTGTTCATATTGAGGAATACGAGGCAGAGGCTCGTGAGACCAAGCTTGGACCTGAAGAGATTACTCGTGACGTTCCCGGTGTTGGTGATGATGCCCTTAAGGACCTTGACGATCGCGGAATCATCCGTATCGGTGCAGAGGTTCGTGCCGGTGATATTCTTGTAGGTAAGGTTACACCTAAGGGTGAGACCGAGCTTACTGCTGAGGAGAGACTCCTTAGAGCAATCTTCGGTGAGAAGGCTAGAGAGGTTCGTGATACATCTCTTAAGGTTCCTCACGGAGAGTATGGTATCGTTGTTGATGCCAAAGTATTCACAAGAGACAACGGAGATGAGCTTTCACCCGGAGTTAACCAGGCTGTTCGTATCTACATCGCACAGAAGAGAAAGATTTCTGTAGGTGATAAGATGGCCGGCCGTCACGGTAACAAGGGTGTCGTTTCAAGAGTACTTCCTATCGAAGATATGCCTTATCTTCCTAACGGCAGACCTCTTGATATCGTGCTTAATCCTTTGGGCGTACCTTCCCGTATGAATATCGGACAGGTCCTGGAGATTCACCTTTCTCTTGCAGCAAAGGCACTTGGATTTAACATCGCTACACCTATTTTCGACGGTGCTAACGAGATTGACATTCAGGATACTCTTGAACTCGCTAACGACTATGTAAATTCTACATGGGATGAGTTCGAGGCTAAGTATAAGGATCTTGTAGATCCCGATATTATGCAGTATCTGTATGATAACAGAGACCACAGAGAGCTTTGGAAGGGCGTTCCGATCAAGTCAGACGGAAAGGTTCAGCTTCGCGACGGTAGAACCGGTCAGAAGTTTGATTCACCTACAACCATTGGTCACATGCATTACCTCAAGCTGCACCATCTGGTTGATGATAAGATCCATGCACGTTCAACCGGCCCTTACTCACTGGTTACACAGCAGCCTCTTGGAGGTAAGGCACAGTTCGGTGGACAGCGTTTCGGAGAAATGGAAGTTTGGGCGCTGGAAGCTTACGGTGCTGCTTATACACTTCAGGAAATCCTTACAGTTAAGTCTGATGACGTTGTAGGACGTGTTAAGACATATGAAGCAATCATCAAGGGTGACAACATCCCTGAACCCGGTGTACCTGAGTCATTCAAGGTTCTCTTGAAGGAGCTTCAGTCACTTGGTCTTGATATCAAGGTGCTTCGTGAGGACAACACAGAAGTAGAGATTATGGAAAGCGTTGATTATACAGATTCTGATTATCGCTTCGAGATCGAGGGTGATACATCAGGACGTGATTACAGTCAGGAGTCATTCGGAGCTAACGGATATACAGAGCAGCACTTCGACGAGAGCGGCGAGCTTGTATCCGATGAAGAAGCAGCTGATGATTTCGGTTCAGATGATTCATTTGAAGACGATTTCGGTTCAGATGAAGAGTAATTATTGTAACTATTAACGCACAGAAAAGAGGTTACGAATGTCTGATTCAACTATGAATAAAGCAATAAATGAAGCTTCAAGCGGAAGATCTACTCAGCAGCAGACTTATCAGCCCATGACTTTTGACTCCATCAAGATCGGCCTTGCTTCTCCTGAGAAGATCAGAAGCTGGGCTCACAGAATTGATAATGATCCACACAGTGGAGAGGTTACTAAGCCTGAGACAATCAACTACAGAACACTTAAGCCTGAGAGAGACGGTCTGTTCTGCGAGAAGATATTTGGACCTACCAAGGACTGGGAATGTCACTGTGGTAAGTATAAGAAGATTAGATATAAGGGTGTTGTCTGCGACCGTTGCGGCGTAGAGATCACCAAGTCAAGTGTACGTCGTGAGAGAATGGGATACATCGAGCTTGCTGCTCCTGTATCACATATCTGGTACTTCAAGGGAATTCCCAGCAGAATGGGTCTTATCCTTGACCTCTCTCCCCGTGTACTTGAGAAGGTTCTTTACTTTGCATCATACATCGTACTTGATCCCGGAGAGACCAACCTTGAGTACAAGCAGGTTCTTTCTGAGAAAGAGTATCAGGATGCAAGAGAAGAGTGGGGCGGAAGATTCCGCGCCGGAATGGGAGCTGAGTCTATCAAAGAGCTCCTTCATGATATCGACCTTGAAGCTGAGTACAAGGAGTTAAAAGAAGGTCTTGATACCTCCAGCGGACAGAAGAGAGCAAGAATCATCAAGAGACTCGAAGTTGTAGAAGCCTTCAGAGAGTCAGGAAACCTTCCTGAATGGATGATCATGGATTGCATCCCGGTTATTCCTCCGGATCTTCGTCCTATGGTACAGCTTGATGGTGGACGTTTTGCTACATCAGATCTTAACGATCTTTACAGAAGAATTATCAACAGAAACAACCGACTTAAGAGACTTATCGATCTCGGTGCGCCGGACATCATCGTTCGCAACGAGAAGAGAATGCTCCAGGAGGCTGTTGATGCCCTTATCGATAACGGCAGAAGAGGAAGACCTGTAACAGGACCCGGTAACAGAGCACTTAAGTCACTTTCAGACATGCTCAAGGGTAAGTCAGGACGTTTCCGTCAGAACCTTCTTGGTAAGCGTGTAGACTACTCAGGACGTTCAGTTATCGTCGTAGGACCTGAACTTAAGATTTATCAGTGCGGCCTTCCTAAGGAAATGGCTATTGAGCTGTTCAAGCCTTTTGTTATGAAAGAGCTTGTTTCCAGAGGAATCTCACAGAATATCAAGAATGCTAAGAAGCTCGTTGAGAGACTTGACGAGCAGGTATGGGACGTACTTGAAGATGTTATCAAGGAGCATCCTGTTATGCTTAACCGTGCTCCCACACTTCACAGACTTGGTATTCAGGCATTTGAGCCCATCCTTGTAGAAGGTAAAGCTATTAAGCTTCATCCTCTTGTATGTACACCTTTCAACGCCGACTTCGACGGTGACCAGATGGCTGTACACCTTCCTCTGTCAGTAGAGGCACAGGCTGAGTGCAGATTCCTTATGCTTGCACCCAACAACCTGCTTAAGCCTTCAGACGGTGGTCCGGTTAACGTTCCTACACAGGATATGGTACTTGGTATCTACTATCTTACACAGGAGAGACCCGGAGCCCTTGGAGAGGGCAAGTTCTTCAAGAGTGTTGACGAGGCAATTCTTGCTTATGAGAACGGCTACCTCACACTCCAGACAAGAATCAAGATCAGAATGGACAGAACAACTCCCGATGGAGAGATTGTTAACGGTATCGTAGAGTCCACTCTCGGAAGATTCCTCTTTAATGAGATCATCCCTCAGGATCTTGGATTTGTAGACAGAAGCAACCCTGAGAACTACTTCAAGCTTGAGGTAGACTTCATGGTTGGTAAGAAGCAGCTTAAGAATATCGTAACTGCTATGATAAATACCCACGGAACATTTGCTACAGCAGAAGTTCTGGATAAGATCAAATCAACAGGTTATCACTACTCAACACGTGCTGCCATGACCGTTTCTATCGCAGACATGACCGTGCCTAAGCAGAAGCAGGAAATGCTCGACGAAGCACAGGCAACAGTTGATAGAATCGCAGCTAACTACCGTCGTGGTCTTATTACCGACGAAGAGCGTTATCGTGCGGTTGTTGATACCTGGATGGAGACAGATAAACAGCTTACAGAAGAATTGCTTAAGGGACTTGATAAGTACAACAACATCTACATGATGGCTGACTCCGGTGCCCGTGGTAGTAACCAGCAGATCAAGCAGCTGGCCGGTATGCGTGGACTTATGGCCGACACAACCGGACGTACCATCGAGCTTCCTATCAAGTCAAACTTCCGTGAAGGTCTTGACGTACTGGAGTACTTCATGTCAGCTCACGGAGCTCGTAAGGGACTGTCAGATACAGCTCTTCGTACTGCCGACTCAGGATACCTTACACGTCGAATGGTAGACGTATCACAGGAACTTATCATCCGTGACATCGACTGCTGTGCAGACAAGGAAGTTATCCCCGGAATGACCGTTAAGGCATTCATGGACGGCAAGGAAACTATCGAGCCTTTGAAGGACAGAATTACAGGAAGATATTCCTGCGAGACTATCAAGGATAAAGATGGAAATGTGATCGTTAAGAAGAACCACATGATCACACCTTCACGTGCTGCTAAGATCCTTTCAGTTGGTGTTAACGCAAAGGGTCAGCCTATTGAAGCTGTTAAGATCCGTACAATACTTACCTGCCGTTCACACAACGGTATCTGCGCTAAGTGCTACGGTGCAAACATGGCAACAGGTGAGGCTGTTCAGGTCGGCGAGGCAGTTGGTATCATCGCTGCTCAGTCAATCGGTGAGCCCGGAACACAGCTTACAATGAGAACCTTCCATACCGGTGGTGTTGCCGGTGGCGATATCACACAGGGTCTTCCCCGTGTAGAGGAGCTTTTCGAGGCAAGAAAGCCTAAGGGACTTGCCATCATCTCCGAGCTTGATGGAAAGGTTGAGATCAGAGATACAAAGAAGAAACGTGAAGTAATCGTTACCAACGATGAGACCGGAGAGTCTAAGGCATACCTTATTCCTTACGGATCACGTATCAAGGTTCAGGACGGCGTAACAATTGAAGCCGGTGATGAACTTACAGAAGGTTCAGTTAACCCTCATGATCTTCTTAAGATCAAGGGAATCAGAGCCGTTCAGGACTATCTCCTTAGAGAGGTTCAGAGAGTATATCGTCTGCAGGGTGTTGATATCTGCGATAAGCATATCGAAGTTATCGTTCGTCAGATGCTTAAGAAAGTAAGAATCGACGAGAGCGGCGATACAGATTTCCTTCCCGGAACTCTTGTAGATGTTCTTGATTTCGAGGACAGCAACGAAGAACTTATCTCTGACGGCAAGAAGCCCGCTGAAGGCAAGCAGGTAATCCTTGGTATCACCAAGGCAGCCCTTGCTACCAACTCATTCCTTTCAGCTGCTTCCTTCCAGGAGACAACCAAGGTTCTTACAGATGCAGCTATCAAGGGTAAGGTTGATCCACTTATCGGTCTTAAGGAAAACGTTATTATCGGTAAGCTGATTCCTGCCGGAACAGGTATGAAGAGATACAGAAACACAGCTCTTAATACCGACGCTAACTTCAAGGATCCTGATAAGCTTATTCTCAAGAAGAGAAGAAACTTCGATGATGATTTCATCAGTGAGGACGAGGACATCGATCTTGTTGATGATGAAGTAGTTGTTACCGACGACGAGGAATAATTATTATTCGCATGATTTGGGTACATATTAATGAAAAATTTAGTTGACAACCCAAATGTTAGTATTTATAATTCATAATTGCGTGTATCGACAAAGGGGTGAAATTATGCCCCTTTGTTGTATGCATATATAACTATATGCTCTGAAACAGGGCATATATGAGCGTTTTATGCTCAAGTTTTTTATCAAAATAGGAGGTAAGAAGAATGCCAACATTTAACCAGTTAGTTAGAAAGGGTCGTCAGACATCTGTTAAGAAGTCTACAGCACCTGCTCTTCAGAAGGGTTTCAACTCTCTTCACAAGAAGGCAACTGCTACAGCTTCTCCTCAGAAGCGTGGTGTCTGCACAGCTGTTAAGACAGCTACACCTAAGAAGCCTAACTCTGCTCTGAGAAAAATCGCCAGAGTACGTCTTTCTAACGGTATTGAGGTAACAAGCTACATTCCTGGTGAGGGACACAACCTTCAGGAGCACAGCGTTGTTCTCATCCGTGGTGGAAGAGTTAAGGATCTGCCTGGTACAAGATACCACATCATCAGAGGTACTCTTGATACAGCAGGCGTAGCCGACAGAAAACAGGCTCGTTCTAAGTATGGCGCTAAGAGACCTAAGGCAGCCAAGAAGTAATTAATTATTTAATTACAGAACTATTAACAGTACTAATTTAATAAGTGTTGGGATTCTGTTCTATTCTATAAATATAGTAATTAGTTAGAAAACCGCACGAACACTAATTAGTGAGTACCGATGATTGTAGTAAGCAGTGATTTTATTACTATCATTGCAATTCTAAAGGAGGGAAGAACCGTGCCGCGTAAAGGACATATTGTAAAACGTGACGTATTAGCGGATCCTTTATACGATAACAAGGTTGTAACCAAGCTTGTCAACACAGTTATGCTTGATGGCAAGAAGGGTGTTGCTCAGAAGATCGTATACGGAGCATTCGCACAGGTAGAGGAGAAGGCTGGTAAGCCTGCTCTTGAAATATTCGAGGGAGCTATGAACAACATCATGCCCGCTCTCGAAGTAAAAGCTAGACGTATTGGTGGTGCTACTTACCAGGTTCCTATCGAGGTAAGACCTGATAGACGTCAGGCTCTTGCACTTCGTTGGCTTGTAAACTTTTCACGTGCAAGAGGCGAGAAGACTATGGTTGACAGACTCGCTTCTGAGATTATGGATGCATACAATAACACTGGTGCAGCTGTAAAGAGAAAAGAAGACATGCACAAGATGGCAGAAGCAAACAAGGCATTCTCACACTACAGATTCTAATCTGTACTTGGGAATTATCAGGTTAAGCTTCATTTAATAATTTAGGAGGAAGAACCTTTGGCTGAGAGACAATACCCATTGGAGAGAACCAGAAACATTGGTATCATGGCTCATATCGATGCAGGAAAGACTACTCTTACTGAGCGTATTCTTTACTATACCGGTGTTAACTATAAGATTGGTGAGACCTACGAAGGAACTGCTACCATGGACTACATGGCTCAGGAGCAGGAGAGAGGTATCACAATCACATCCGCAGCTACAACTTGCCACTGGACACTTCAGGAAAACGGAAAGACAAAGCCCGGCGCTTTAGAGCACCGTATCAACATCATTGATACACCCGGTCACGTTGACTTTACCGTTGAGGTTGAGCGTTCACTTCGTGTACTTGATGGCGCCGTAGGCGTATTCAGTGCGAAGGAAGGCGTTGAGCCTCAGTCTGAGAACGTTTGGCGTCAGGCTGACGGATTTAATGTTCCTCGTATGGCATTCATCAACAAGATGGATATCATTGGAGCAAACTATTTCGGAGCTGTTGAGCAGATTCGCAATAGACTTAAGAAAAATGCTATTATGATCGAGATTCCTATCGGAGCTGAGGATCAGTTCATGGGAGTTATAGATCTTTTCGAGATGCAGGCTTACATCTATAACGGTGATAAGGGCGAGGATGTTCAGATTGGTGAGATTCCTGCTGACCTCAAGGATGATGCTGAGCTTTATCACTCAGAGCTCGTTGAGAAGATCTGCGATCTTGATGAGGACCTTATGATGCAGTACCTTGAGGGTGAAGAGCCGTCAGTTGCTGACCTTAAGGCAGCTCTTCGTAAGGCTACATGTGAGTGTAAGGCATTCCCTGTTTGCTGTGGTTCAGCCCACAAGAACAGAGGTATCCAGAAGCTTATCGATGCTGTTATCGAATTCATGCCTTCACCTCTTGATATCCCTGCTTGTAAGGGAACAGATATGGATGGCAACGAGATTGAGGTTGAGTCAACAGATGATGGCCCCTTCGCAGCTCTCGCATTCAAGATTGTCAGCGATCCTTTCGTAGGAAAGCTTGCATTCTTCCGTGTATATCGTGGTACAGCTAATTCCGGATCTTATGTACTTAACAGTACAAAGGATAGCAAGGAACGTCTTGGACGTATCCTTCAGATGCACGCTAACAAGCGTTCAGACCTTGAGAAGGTTTATTCAGGTGATATCGCGGCAGCTGTTGGTCTTAAGAACACAGTTACAGGTGATACACTCTGTGATGAGAAGAACCCTGTAATCCTTGAGTCTATGGAGTTCCCTGATCCCGTTATCGAGCTTGCTATCGAGCCTAAGACTAAGGCTGGTCAGCAGAAGCTTGATGAGGCTCTTATGAAGCTCGCTGAAGAGGATCCTACCTTCAGAGCTCATACAAACCCTGAGACAGGTCAGACCATCATCGCTGGTATGGGTGAGCTTCACCTTGATATCATCGTTGACAGACTTCTTAGAGAGTACAAGGTTGAGGCTAACGTTGGTGCTCCTCAGGTTGCTTACAGAGAAGCTATCACAAAGGCTGTAGACGTTGAGTCTAAGTATGCTAAGCAGTCCGGTGGACGTGGTCAGTACGGTCACTGTAAGGTTCGTTTCGAGCCCATGGATGCTAACGGAGATAATCTTTACCAGTTCGATAGCGAAGTTGTCGGCGGTGCTATTCCTAAGGAATTCATCCAGCCTATCAGCGAAGGTATCGAGGAGGCTATGAAGGCCGGAACTCTTGGTGGATATCCTGTTGTTGGTGTTCATGCTACAGTTTATGATGGATCATACCATGAGGTTGACTCATCAGAAATGGCATTCCACATCGCTGGATCTATGGCATTCAAGGATGCTATGCAGAAGGGTGCACCTGTTCTTCTTGAGCCTATCATGAAGGTTGAGGTTACTATGCCTGAGGAGTACATGGGGGACGTTATCGGTGACGTTAACTCTCGTCGTGGACAGGTTGAAGGTATGGACGACCTTGGCGGTGGTAAGATCGTTAGAGCACATGTACCGCTTGCAGAGATGTTCGGATATGCAACAGACCTTCGTTCCAGAACACAGGGACGTGGTAACTACTCAATGTTCTTCGAGAAGTATGCTCCTGTTCCGAAGAACGTTCAGGAAAAAGTCCTTTCTAACAAGGGCAACTGATAAAAAAGTAAATGTGAGCCGCTTAAATCAAGCAAAATGCTTGATTTAGTGGCAAACATTTAATATAATCGATATAGTCGGTTAAATTATGTATGAAAATGTTTAAGTAACATTTCACTTAAGGAGGATTTTTAGAAATGGCAAAAGCTAAGTTTGACAGAACCAAACCGCACGTTAACATTGGTACAATCGGACACGTTGACCATGGTAAGACAACTCTTACAGCTGCTATCACAGCAGTACTTGCTGACAGAGGATTCAGCCCTGCAGTAGCATTCGATCAGATCGATAAGGCTCCTGAAGAGAAGGAAAGAGGAATCACAATCAACTCTGCTCACATCGAGTACGAGACAGAGCACAGACACTATGCTCACGTTGACTGCCCTGGCCACGCTGACTATGTAAAGAACATGATCACTGGTGCAGCTCAGATGGATGGATCAATCCTCGTTGTTGCTGCTACTGATGGTGTTATGGCTCAGACAAAGGAGCACGTTCTTCTTGCTCGTCAGGTAGGCGTTCCTTACATCATCGTATTCATGAACAAGTGCGATATGGTTGATGATCCTGAGCTTCTTGACCTCGTTGAGATGGAGATCAGAGACCTTCTTACAGAGTATGAGTTCCCTGGAGATGACACACCTATCATCCGTGGTTCAGCTCTTAAGGCTCTTGAGGATCCTAAGTCCGAGTGGGGTGAGAAGATCATCGAGCTCATGAACACAGTTGATGAGTATATCCCTGAACCTACTCGTGAGACAGATAAGCCTTTCCTTATGCCTGTTGAGGACGTATTCACAATCACAGGACGTGGAACAGTTGCTACTGGTAGAGTAGAGAGAGGTCACCTTAACCTCAACGACGAAATCGAAATCGTTGGAATCAAGGAAGAGACATCTAAGTCAGTATGTACTGGTATCGAGATGTTCAGAAAGACTATGGATTACTGCGAGGCTGGTGACAACGTTGGTCTTCTTCTTCGTGGTGTTGACCGTGATGGAATCCAGAGAGGTCAGGTTATCACAAAGCCCGGCACAGTAACTTGCCACAAGAAGTTCACTGCTGAGGTTTACGTTCTTACTAAGGACGAGGGTGGCCGTCATACACCTTTCTTCACAAACTACAGACCTCAGTTCTATTTCAGAACAACTGACGTTACAGGTGTCTGCAACCTCCCTGATGGTGTTGAGATGTGCATGCCTGGTGACCACGTAACAATGTCTATCGAGCTTATTCACCCTATCGCTATGGAGCAGGGTCTTAAGTTCGCTATCCGTGAGGGTGGACGTACAGTTGGATCAGGTAAGGTTGCTACAATCGTTGAGTAATTCTTATCGGATTGCATAAACACTGAATTCAAAGAGCTTCAAGCCTTGTGCTTGAGGCTCTTTTTTTATTTGTTTTTAAAAGCGGAAAATGGTAATATTCTATTAAGGAGAAGGCAAACGCCTTCTGGGCTGGTCGAAAGACCCGGGTCCACCAACAAGCGGGTAAGACACCCGCTTTTTCTATGGGGTTAAAAGGAGCTTGATACACCAATCTGGAGTATCAGAACTAACTCCTTTTATACAAAAATGGGACACTCGGAAGTAAGACGTGATGATGATTTCATTTATTATTCTAAACAACGATGAACTATTTAGCCCCGGTGTAAGGAGGACTAATGCTTAAGAAAGCAAAAGTGGAGGACGCTATTGAGTAACTGTGAGTGGTGTAATCTATCTGATGAAGATAAAAAATACACATTGTATGAGGATGAGTACTGGGCGGCATATCTTGCTGATGAACAGGATTACATTGGAAGGTGTATTCTTGTACTGAAGAGGCATGTAGGCACTTTGTCAGAGCTTAGTGAGGATGAGTGGACTGATTTGCGGCTAATTATTCAAAGGATAGAATCCTGCTTGAAGGCAATTCTTGGAGCAGATCTATGTAACTGGACATGTCTTCTGAATAACTTCTACAAAGATGATAATCCAAATCCG
Source organism: Butyrivibrio sp. AE3009 (assembly GCF_000420845.1). GTDB lineage: Bacteria > Bacillota > Clostridia > Lachnospirales > Lachnospiraceae > Butyrivibrio. The sequence goes on from NZ_ATVS01000010.1 coordinate 55,755, forward strand.
CATGTTCATTTGCATTGTCGACCAAGATACAGTAAGCCGGTAGTAATTGGTGACAACAGTTATATCGATGAAGAGTTTGCTCATCATTATGCTTTGAAGAAGCCTAGTAAGATTACTGATGAGGATAAGCAAAATATATATGTCAGGATGAAAGAATTCTTATCTTTAAATTGATAACATTATAATAAAATAGTAATGGAGGCTTGGTATGCTTGAATTAAAGGGGATAAACACAGATGCAGAAAAAGAATGGAAATTTGTCAGGGATATGCCGGTAGATGAAAACGGGCTGACTAATTTGATGTCAGGGGATCATAATAAAAACAAAAGAGTTGGTCTGATGCATACGAATTACTTCTAGAGCCAACCAATAATATGCATTTCATAGGCTAAGCTGAGCAGAACGGGACTGTTACAGAGCGTACATGCATATGAAAGTGTATCTAATAAGGACTTTAGTATGCAGGATGTGACCGGGGAGAGCTTGGGGAGAGAATCGAGAAAGGCGGAAAGCATATGAAGAGGAAGAAAATTGAAGTTTTCATATGCATAAGTGAGTGAAAAACTTAAAATATAAGAGATTTAGCCATCTGCAAGGCATATTAAAAGATGCATTTAACTTGATCTCGTATGTCTCAGGCATAAATCAAGAAGCAGTTTAGTGGTTGGATAGAGATTGTAATGAGGTATTTGAGTTATGCTCCGTGATGCGGATATAAGAGATGGTCTGTGCGACTATCTTGAAATAAAATATGGAAAGATACGCTTCTTTGAAGAGCTCACAATGGGCAGATCAAGAGCAGATATAGTCATGGTTACAGATCAGGGGCTGTATGGCATAGAGATTAAGAGCGATGCGGATACCTATGAAAGGCTTACTAGGCAGGTCAGGGACTACGACAGATTTTTTGACTATAACTATGTTGTCGTGGGAAGCAGCCATGCAGGGCATATAAGGGAGCATGTTCCGGACCATTGGGGAATCATTACTGTTGAAGATGACGGTGGAAAGCTCGACTGCTACGAGATGCGTATGCCCCAGCGCAGTCCAAAGGTAAAGCTGAACAACCAGATGGGACTGCTGTGGAGGAGTGAACTTGCCGTATTGCAAGAGAAGAATGGTCTGTACAAGTACTCTGATAAGAGTAAGATGTATCGCAAGAAGTATCTTATAGCAAGCGTGGATAAGGAACTACTTAGAAAGCAGATGTTGGAAGTCCTTTTTGAGAGGGATTACTCTATTTTTGAGGACTAGGTAAGATATTTCTGAATGATTTACTCTATAAAAGTATTGAATAAGTGTTTGTTGGGAGGATGTAGGCATAAATGATAACTATAAAAGAATCAACATACGAGGATATCAAGAATATACAGAGCCTCTGGGCAGATGAAGATGTTATGAAATACATCTGGCCGGGAGGATTACAGGAGACAGAAGAGGGTGTACGGCAGTGGCTGGATAGATTTATAGATTCCAGACCAATGCAAAATCACTATTCAATATTTGAAGATGGCAAATACTGCGGCGAGACTCAGTATCGCATAGATGAGGCAACTAAAAATGCATCATTAGACATCAAGCTGTTTAAATTTGCAAGGGGCCGTGGGATCGCAAAGCAGGCACTGCTTAATTCTATCGTGGAAGCGTTCGAACATGGGGCTGAAAACCTGTGGGTTGATCCACATCCATCCAATGTTAAAGCGCTAAATCTGTACCGTAGGCTGGGGTTCGTACAGAAAGAAATGCCGGAGTATGTTATCGCTATGGGAGAAGATCCTGCGGTTTATACCTATATGGAACTTCGTAAAAATGATTTTTATAATAAGTTTGAAAAGTCTTGTGGCGCGATAGTTTATACGGTTGAAGACGGGACAATTAAATATCTTCTTGTAGAAGAAATGAGCGGATTCCATAGTTTTCCCAAAGGACATATGGAAGAAGGCGAGACAGAAAAAGATACTGCTCTTCGTGAAATAAAAGAAGAAACAGATCTTGATGTTAAGCTTTGTACTGACTTTAGAGAAAGCGAGTTGTACCGGCTTTCGGAAAAACCTGGCATAACAAAGCAGGTTGTGTATTACCTTGCTGAATATAAAGATACATGTCCGCACATCGTAAGACCAAACGAGGTCAGGTCTCTCAAGAGCCTTAGCCTGGAAGAAGCTATTAATGTTTTAGAGTATGACAACAAAAAAGAGATGCTTAAAAAGGCTGATAGCTATATTATGAGTAAGGCAGAGGCGCACCTATAAATAATTAAAGGATAATGCCGATATAATAGATAGCAATGGAAATGCGTGTCTTTTCAATGGATTGACCATCCTTGAAGGGGCACGTTTTTTATTTCTTGGAAACACTTTTTATCCGGAGGCAATATGGGAATAACGGCAATATCGAATGATTATCTGATGGGATCGTATAAGTCTTCTTTAGAAAAAGAGAATACTAAAGGCGCAGAAGGCGTAGGAAGTTTTGGCCGGACACTTAAGGCTGAAACTGAAAAGAAATGCCCCTACAGCTTTTTGGCGAAGGATGGTGTCATACAGTATAAAGGAGTAACTTTCGTCTGCGACTACGAGCAGAATGCTATAACTCTGGGAAATATGTATGAAAAAGAAAAGGTGCTGAAAATAGCCCTTCCAAGCGGTGGCAGCCTTCATGTGAACGTAGATAATATCGATACTTTGGCAAAGGCAGCAGGCATGTTTACGCCCGAGGATCTCAAGGCCATTATGCGTGCAATTTCTGAATATAATCACTGCACCAGGAAACGCATGGAGATGGAGGAGGAAAAAACTGAAACCGCGGAGGAGGCAGCTGCAGAGTCAGAAACTCCGGATGCTGAAAAAGAATCTGAGATAGAGCCTGAGACTGTTAAAACGACTTTGACGGAGCAGATCAGTGCTTTCAGAATGGAGCTTTTTGAAAAGCTGATAAATAATGAGACTGAGGTCAAAATTCAGATAGGTAGCCAGGAAATGAGTGTTAAGGAATGGGATAAGCTCATGGACAGGATTGATAAAGAGCTTGAGAATGTGCATGAGGCCCTCCTTGAGAAAGAGGAGAAGCAGGAGGAGAAGGATCAGGAGGAACGGATAAGAAAACTTTTTGAAGAGAGAAACGCATATGAAGAAACATATACTGCTTATCTGGAGGCTTAAGGGGAAGCATATTGCGATCAGAAGGTTGCTGACAATGACACAATAAATATTATTATTTAACGGGTTTCAGGCATAATGCTTGGAACCCTTTTGTTATGGGCATTTTGAATACAAATTAAATGACAAACCCTTGCCCGGACAGTATAATTTGAGTGTTGATGCAAAGGAGACGGGGAGTATATGGGTAGAACAGAAATTGCAGAAATAACAGTTCTTTGTCTTATTTCAGACGGGGACAAAGTGCTGCTTCAAAATAGAATCAAAGAGGACTGGAAAGGCTATACTCTTCCGGGAGGTCACGTGGAGCCCGGGGAGTCTTTTGTTGATGCGGTTATTCGAGAGATGAAAGAGGAAACGGGGCTGGACATAAAGAATCCAAGGCTGGCGGGAGTCAAGCAGTTTCCAATAATAGATGGTGGAAAGGAAAATGGAAGATACATAGTATTTCTTTTCAAAACAAGCGAGTTTAGTGGAGAGGTGATATCTTCATCCGAAGGTAAGATGGAGTGGGTTGAATACAGCAAACTGGAGGAATTAGACACCGTGAATGACCTGGAAGAACTATTGGAAGTCATCAATAATCCTGAGCATACAGAGTTCCAATACCTGGTGGATGGAGATAACTGGACGGTATCGATTAAATGAGATTTTTGAGGAGGGGAAGAACAATGTCTGATTTTGGTATTAATGAAATGCTTGAGATGCAAAGGACTTTGCAGGAGAGGTACAAAGATAAGTGGGAAGGCATTTCTCCTGAGGTTGGTAAAAACAAGCTTTTATGGATGATCGGTGAAGTTGGGGAAGTGATTGATATTGTAAAAAAGTATGGGTCGGAGTCCTGTGATGTAGATCATCCGGAGCGAGAACATCTGGTGGAAGAACTTGCAGATGTATTAATGTATTATAACGACGTTTTGCTCTGCTACGGAATATCTGCAGAGGAATTGAAAGAAACCTATACAAGCAAGTTTGAAAAGAATATGACGCGTTGGTGATATTTGGACGGAATTGATTATATGAGAATAGTTGTAACTAGACATGGAAAAGTACTTCATGACTGGAAAAAGTGGTGTACATCGGCTGAGTTTGATGAGCAGTGTTCATTGTATGATAAGGCTCCGATTGATGTAGCAGTTGATAAAGGGGTAGAAGATGCTCAAACAGTGTACATAAGCACTCTTGATAGAACATTTCAGACTGCTGAGGCTATATTTGGCAAAAGAGATTTCAAGAGAACGTCGTTGATAAATGAGGTTCCGCTTCGCTCTGGTTTTGATACAGCGGTCAAAATGCCTCTATGGTTTTGGAATGTGTTGGGGAGGTTGCAGTGGCTGACTGGAATCAAGAGGCAACCTGAGATTAAGGCACATACCACTATAAGAGCAGAGCAATTTGTAAAACAGATTATCAAGAGTAATGAAGATTGTGCAATAGTCACACATGGTTTTTTCATGCACACATTGATCAAGGCACTGAGAAAAGAAGGCTTCACGGCAGACAAAAATCGTGTGGAATACAGGAATGGGGAAGCAATTGTACTAAGGCGCGATGATTAAAGGGGATTTGTAGGTGATATGAGAAAAGACATTTTAGGGAATAAGTAAGCTGAGAGACATTTCTTCATATGCAAGAGAAAATGCCACAGGAGCAGAGAGGGCCGCTGTGATTGAGGCAGCAGGACAGGTTCGGGAATACTTTATGAAACATAAGCTGTGACAGTTAAATAATGTCAGGCAAAAGATGATCATTATATAGGAGGCAGCAATGAGTAACAACACAAAAGAATCAGACAAGATGCCAAAGAGACTGGAGCGAACCACCATTTATGAAAGCGACTACGTTTGCCTTTACACAGACAAAGTAGAACTTCCCAGCGGGCAGATAATAGATAAGTATCATCAGATCCACTATCCCCATGAGGCTGTAAGCATCGTGATCTTTAATGAGAAGAATGAGATCCTTATGATCCACGAGAAAAGGTATACAGTGGGAAGACTGGAGTGGGAGATTCCCGCTGGGCGTGTCGAGGACGGAGAATCAAAAGAAGATGCAGCCAGGCGCGAGGCCATGGAGGAGACCGGTTGTACTCTGAAGGACTTACAATTTCTCTGCTCTCATAATCCTGCCAACGGAATGGCTGATAATGTCCTGCACGTTTTTGGCGCCAAGGTAGACACAGAAAGCAGCATTCTGGACGTGGATGAAGTGGCAGAAAAAGTGTGGATGCCCATAGATGAAGTCAAAACGCTCCTTAGAGAAAACCGCACTATGGACGGCGTTTCAATACTGGCAATCCTGTTTGCCCTTGAGTTTTACAACTACAATTAAGATAAGGCGGAATGTATATGAACAATTTACTGTAGAACATATAAGCAGGCGTTGGTGATAATTTCACTGATGCCTGCTTTTTCGTATAAAAATTTATAATATTTTAATAAAATAAAGGGTGCCAACCTATACCTGTTAAAGGGATAATAGTAAGTAGAATCAGATGTTTATGCCAAACTAAACGGGGAAAGGAGGAAGCGGCAATGGCGGGATCGCCTTTTTCCCTGACGATACTGGGAGCCAGAGGCTCTGTTCCGGTAAGCGGAAGTGAATATATCAAATACGGCGGAGCTACCTCCTGCTACATGCTGGAGGCGGGAAACCAGGTGGTTTTCCTGGACGCCGGTACAGGGATAATCGATGCGCCAAGTCTTGATGACAAGGAAGGCATCTATGTTGTCATGTCCCATCCCCATCTTGACCATATTATCGGACTTCCCTTTTTCCCTGAATTATCCAAAAAGGACAGGAAGATAACACTATATGGGAGACAGGCAAACGGCAGGTCCATAGAGGCCCAGATAGAAAAAGCCTATTCACCGCCCTATTGGCCTCTGACCATCGCGGAATACCCTTCCAACTTCGTATACGTGGATCTGGAGCTTCCGCTGTCCATATTAAACGGAAGGGACGTGATCCTTATAGAAGGCATGGAAGTAAGGCACCCCGGAGGGTGTCTGGCCCTTTCAGTGACCTACGAGGGTAAAAAAGTTGTGTATGTCACGGACTGTGAGATAGGAGAGAGCCTCTCCGACAGATTGGTCCGTTTCAGCAAAAAAGCTGATGTACTTCTGTGCGACGCACAATATACATCAGCTGAATATGAGAACAGAAAAGGCTTTGGCCACTCCACGCCGGAGATGGCGATTGAGCTGTACAAGGCCAGTGAGGCAGGTAGGCTCCTTTTGATCCATCACGATCCCAAACACAGAGACAGTGATCTGGAGAAACTTGAGGCAGAAATAGGTGATAAAAACATCGCCTTTGCAAGAAGCGGAATGAGAATTGAGATCACTTGATGCTCTTGGTGTGCCAGCCGGAGGTCCCGGATTTCTTCTGGGCTTTTTTACCAATGCCGCCGGCTTTGGCCTTTGGTTTGGAGGACCTGGACTTACCGGAAGAATCATTTTCTTCGGAATCTTCCTTCTTGGTGAGTTCTGCCAGCTGTCCCTTTAGCTTGAGATTTTCCAGATACAGAGCGGTTATGGAAGCCACTGCGCTGACCCGCATCTCCTGTTCCTGGGTAAAAGGTATCCACATGCCATACTTATCCTTGGCATTAATGAGCTGCAGAACGCCCATTACCTCGCCGTTACCTACCAGCATTGGCACAACCAGCATTGAGCAGGTGCGGTAATTGTTCATTGCATCGTAGTTGCGGGTGCCGGTGAAATCAAACTCCTTGGATACGTAGACATCTTTGAGATTAAGTCTCTTTTTGGTGATGGCGGAGTAGGCGCAGGCGTACTGTTTCTGCATAGGTACCGGCGGAATATCCAGAGAACCGGCCTGATAATTCATGGCGATGCTCTTGGATATGGTGTAGATATATCTGAACATGAGCTTGTTGTCCTCGATGGTGTAGATGGTACCTCCATCACAGTTGCCAATCAGCATTGATTCCTTAAGGGCCACCTCAAAGAGAACATCCTGGTCCACGGGTCGGGACATAAGTGTTGTCAGGGTTACAAGACGATCAAGATTGTATCCGCTCATAGATTAGTACCTTTCTCAGGCAGAGCCTTATTCTAAATAACGTTCATATATTAACAATTATATCATCTTGGAGAGAAAAAGTATTGAGACTTTACAGGAAGTTAATGAAGGCCGGGATTCCCTATGTGGCCATCTCCATATTGCTGCTGCTTAACTGTCTTTTCGCATCCTCGCTGTATACGAGGGCTGAAGAGATTGTTTCTGATGCAGCAAGCGTCATAAGACTTTCCAGGATTGAGGGCACGGTCGAGGTAAGTGACAGCGCGGGAAAAGAAATTAAGGCTACCGACAACATGCGCCTTTTTACCGGCAATCATATCACTACAGCATCCCGTAGCTTCGCTTATTTCAAACTTGATGAATCCAAGGCTGTCAAACTGGACTCTGTAAGTGAGGCAGAGATCAGGAAGAACGGCAAGAAACTGGAAGTTCTCCTTGCTTCGGGAGGGCTCTATTTTGATGTCTCCAAGCCCCTTGCAGAGGATGAGACCCTGAATATCAAGACCTCAAATATGATCATGGGTATCAGAGGAACCAATGCGGATGTTACCATAGTTGATCATAGTCATGTGGTGATCAATCTATATACCGGAAGACTTGTCTGTACTGTGACCAACACCAGGACCAATGAGACCACAACCCTTGAGCTGGAGCCAGGGCAGAGCGGTACTTTTGCAGTCGCAGAAACCGGCATTACAGGTGAGATTGATGAGACAGGCGAGGAAGATAAGTCAGATAAAGGCGACGATAAGGCAGGATTGTCGGTCAGCGCAGAGGTTGGAGATATTGATCTTGATGATGTTAAGGGCTATGTCCTTATGGCTATTATTGAGGCGGGAAGATCTGAGGAGATAAAAGAAACCAGCGGAATTGACGTAGGAAGCATCCCGTTGGAGGAAATAGAGCAAAGGATACAGGAAGACGAGGCGGTCAAAGAAGAACTTATTGCCAGAGTCGAAGAAGAGGAGCGGGTTCAGGAGCAGAATGTCTCCAAGGATAATGTATGGGAGATCAATCCGGATACCGAGGATACTGAGAATAATTCGGAGGACGTTCCGGAGAGAGAATCTGAGAGTGGCAGGGGAACAGGCACAGGTTCTGTTGGTACAGCTACCAGTGCTTCAAATGTTCAGATTCCTGCAGGAATCGGAGTGCCAACAGGTATAGGTGGTAACGGCGGGAATGCAGGAAACACCGATAACGGTAATGGCGGCGGCGCAGGCGGCGGAGACAATTCCGGCAATGAGCAGCCCTCCGACAATACAGACAGTGGAGGGAACGATAATAACGATGACAATAATAACAATGACAATAATGATGACAAAAATGACGATGATAAAAAAGAAGACGATAAGACAGAAAAAACCTACAAGATAACCGTAGCTACAGCAGAGAACGGCAGCGTAAGTGTGGATAAGAGTTCTGCCACGAAGGGCGCTACCGTTAATATTACAGCAACTCCGGCTGAGGGATATGAGGTTGATTCTGTTTCCGTAACCGGAGTAAGCGTATCCGGAAGCGGCAGCAGTTACTCTTTTACCATGCCTGCAAAAGATGTTACCGTTACCGTGACCTTCAGGGCAATACAGGAACAGACCTACAGTATATCAGTATCATCGGGAAGAGGTGGAAGCGCAGCAGCTTCTGCCGGTAGTGCCAAAAAGGGTGAGCGGATCACAATAACCTGCTCGCCGAACGATGGATATGAAACGGAATCCGTAACTGCTACAAGTTCTGATGGAAGTGTCTCCGTATCGGGAAGCAAAAACAGTTATTCCTTTACCATGCCTGCGGGCGATGTTACAGTCTCCGTATCTTTCAGTAAAAAGCCTGAGACAACTTACAGCATCTCTGTATCTGCAGGAACCGGTGGAAGCGCCACTGCATCAGCAAGCAGCGCAAGTCAGGGAACCAATGTGACCATATCCTGTGTACCGGCAGAAGGCTATGAAGTTGATAGCGTGACTGCTTCCGGTCCTTCAGGTAGTGTGAGCGTAAGCGGAAGCGGCAACAGTTATTCCTTCACTATGCCCGCCGGAAACGTCAGCGTCAGCGTAACCTTTAAGCTTTTGCCTGCTACAACCTACAGCATTACTATTGGAAGTCTTGAACATGGTAGTATATCGCTTGGAACCACATCAGCTGCAGAAGGAGATACTGTGTCATTTACCCTTGCTCCTGACAGCGGCTATAAGGTTGATACCGTATCTGTTACAGATGCGGATGGCAGTGCAGTGGCTGTATCCGGAAGTGATAACAGCAGATCGTTTACAATGCCCGGGAAAAACGTGACTGTCAGCGCCACATTTGTATTGGAAGTGGTAACGCATACCATTACATACCAGTTTAATCATGATGGTGTTGCTACGGTAAGCGGACCTGACAGCGCAACGCAGGGAGCTTCAGTAGAGGTTACTGTGACTATTAATGTCGGAGCAAACTATGTCTTTAAGAAGGCGGAGATTATGGCAGAGGGCGAGAGTACAAAGACTCGCAATACCTCCACATTTACTTTTGTGATGCCTGATAAGGACGTAACGGTGAGCATCACACTTGAGGAAAATCAGGCACATACTGTGACATTAGCGACAGATGGGATGCAATTCTCTGATAATACAGGCCCTACTAAGCAGTATGCTAAGGATGAGACTGTGGAAGTATATGGACAATTACAAAAGAACGATGGGGCAGGACTTACTCTTTTAACAGATATTAAATACAGTGGATCAACAACGCCTGAAACAAGCTTGGCATTACGACTGGCATATCATGGTGACCAAAACCATGTTTCAACCTGGTTTACAATGCCGGATGAGGATGTGACGGTAATCGCAGAATATTTGACCGGGCTCTATAAGTGCCCGCGGCAGCAAATGGAACTGAATGACAATGGCAGTACCATAGGCAGAGTAAGAATACAGTATTCTGATTATGCATCCTATCCTTTTGAAATAGAGGGTTATAACTATGCGCAAAGCGGAAGAACAATGTATATCAGTATATCCGGTCTGGATTCAAGTAAATTTGATTCCCTGAAAAGTAGCAATACAGCTATCACCATTTCCTGTCAGGGGGGCTCGTCTGTTACTGTAACTATTCCGGATGATAACTACGGACCGCCTATCAGTTTCATGATGCCGTCGGATGATATACAATCGATCACTATAAAGCTGACAGAAAAGGATGGAACTACCATTCATACGATGACTGTAACTACTCCGTAACGATTCGGAAAATATCAGATAATGCATAAAGGTATGAAACAGGAAAATACATGAATATGAGTCACATGAAGCCTAACTTAATATTGCTGATTGCGATGTTGCTTGTACTATCCGGCTGTGAAAGTGATACTGAGAAGACTGATACGCCAACATCAGAGCAGGTAGCGGAGTATGCTGCGAGCGAAAGCGCGCCTGAAGAAGCCGCTGCTATGCAAGAGGAGAAAACAACCGGTGCATATGAGCCCGGGATTGAGTATCCGCCTCTTGATTTCTCTCTTCTACCTGAGTACCTAAGCCCCTGCGGCTTTGCTCTCGACGGTGATGCTCTTCTTATAACCGACAGCTATTCCAAAAAAATCTGGAGGCTTAGCCCTGAAGGAGCGGAAGTATACGCCGGAGACGACACCACTTTGGACATCTATGGCGAGCCTCTCGGAGGATATAATGATGCGGACGCAGATGCCTCTTTTTTCAGAATGCCCTGGGCAATATCTCCTTTTCTTGAAGGATATGTGGTATCGGATACTGACAATAATGCACTGCGGCTGATAAGAGAAGGCAGAGTGGAAACGGTAAATGCTGCAATGGATGGTGAGAGCGGTGGTAAGCAGGGAGCTGTCTATAATCATCCTACCGGTCTTGCTACAGATGATGCCGGTAATATCTATGTGTCTGACACCAATGAAGGCAAAATAGCGGTTATTAACTTTATCGGTGAGTACCATGTTTTCCTGGACAATCTGAACAGTCCTATGGGCCTTGCATATCACGACGGTTACCTATATATAGCTGAGACCGGAAATAACAGGATTCTTCGGGCACAGATAGGCGATCCTTACCGGGATGAGCATGAATCGGAGATCGTGGCAGGTTCCGGAGAAGTGGGAGATAGCGATGGGGAGGCATTACAGGCTTCTTTTTCATCGCCGATGGGAATTGCAGCCCCTGATGATGGAAGCCTATTTGTCGCTGATTCTGTAAATGGCAGACTAAGGAGGATCAGTGACGGACAGGTTACAACGATAGATGTAACAGATCCGGCTGCTTCTGAGGTAGAACTTACAACACCTGTGGGCATCTGCATCAGAGGAAAAGAGATATATGTAGCCGACAACTTTGGCAGAAGAATATTTGTGATTCCTTATGAAGAATAAAAAGAAAACGGATAAGCTCCTGAAAAACATAATTGCCCTTCTCGTGGCTGCGGCCTTCACTCTGGTGGCAGCATCCGGGCTTCTTGATGCCTGGGATAATACCGTGAGTGATGTGCTGTATCAGAGGCGGCAGGCTACAGACGGTGAGATACTTGTGCTGGGCATCGACAGAAAAGCACTGGAGGAATTGGGACCAATGCCCTGGCCAAGGAGCGTTATGGCGGATGTCATATCTATCCTGAACAGCGCTGAGGAGAAGCCTTCTGTGATCGCAATCGATGTCCTCTATATAGGAGAGAGTGCTGACTCGGATAGCGATGCTTATCTGGCTGCGGCCGCAGAGAATGGCAGAAATGTAGTCACTGCCTCAGCAGCATCTTTTGGAAGTGACATAGTTGTATCAGACAGCAGTTTTTTGGTGGATAAAAGGAGTGTTCAGGCCTACGACAGACCCTATGAGGCTCTTGAAAACGTCACGGCAACCGGCCACATCAATACAATGGCCGATGCTGACGGTGTTATCCGTCATGCTCTTTTATATGTAGATGTTCCGGAATCTGGGAGGGTACAGTCCTTTTCAAGAACCATTTATGAAAAATACTGTGAGGCCGAAAATCTTGAACCGGCGCCTTCACCTACAACAAAGGATGGATTTTTCTATATTCCATATACTGGAAAAAGCGGAGCCTACTACGACTATATTTCCGTGGCGGATATCTGTGATGGAAGCATTCCGCCGGACTTTTTTGCCGGGAAAATAGTTCTTATAGGGCCCTATGCACCGGGACTTCAGGACGAATACCGGACCTCTATAGATCACGCAGTTCCAATCTACGGAGTTGAGATTCAGGCTAACCTCGTGGATGCCTTCAGAAGGGGCTTTTTCCCTCAGGAGGCTTCGCAGAATCTCCAGCTTGTCGCCTTGTTTATCATCAGCTTTTTTATGCTTCTGTTTTTCTATGACAGAAAAATACTTCAGGCTTTGGCAGGGGAAGTGCTGGTATGCCTATTAGCACTTCTTATATGCCATGTTCTCTATATGAAGGGCGGTGTGGTGCTTCATGTTCTGTGGATACCGCTTTTTGTCAGCGTACTTTTTGTGGTGTCGGTGGCTCTTAATTATATCGGAGCCCAGCGGGAAAGGCGCATGGTTGAGAACACCTTTGGCCATTATGTGGATCCCGCAGTCATGAAACAGCTCCTTGAACAGGGAACATCAGCCTTGGAGCTGGGAGGCAAGATCTATGATATAGCAGTCCTTTTTGTCGATATCAGAGGTTTTACGACTATGAGCGAGACCCTTGATCCGCCAACGGTTGTGGAGATCATCAATTCTTATCTGACCCTCACTACGCAGTGTATTATGAAAAATCACGGAACTTTGGATAAGTTCGTGGGAGACTGTACCATGGCATTCTGGAATGCGCCTGTTCCCCAGGAGGATTCAGTGTATCTGGCATGCTGCGCCGCAATGGACATGGTGGAGGGCTCCAAAGCCCTTGGCGAAGAGCTTCAGAGGCGGTTTGGCAGAAGTGTTTCTTTTGGTATCGGTGTTAACTGGGGACCCGCTGTTGTAGGAAATATCGGTGCTCCGCATCGTATGGATTATACTGCCATTGGTGACACCGTCAATACAGCTGCTCGTCTGGAAGCCAACGCCCCCGGAGGTACAATCCTTATATCAAGGGCTGTTGCGGATATGCTGGGGGACAGGGCGAAGGTCACATCCCTTGGTGATAGCATTAAGCTTAAGGGAAAGGCGGAAGGATATGAGATTCTTACCCTGGATGAACTGGTAAGATAATACAATCCGCGACAAAAAAATACTATTTCACGACAAAATTTGTTTGTGAAATAATATTTCGTGCTATATTAGACTCGTAAGATAGACGAATAGTCTGCGATTATTTATGAGGGAACGGGATGGATAGTAACATGTATGATGAAAGTGGCCTGCTCATTGTGAAGGAGAATCACTGCTGCGAGCACTTGGAGCCTGATGATGGGGTTCTGGTTCCGATGAAAGAGTGCTGGTGTTGCAAGTGGTCTAACTTTCGGAATGAGATCAAGAATTCTTCAAGTGAATGCTTTAGCGTTTGTAATTATGTGGGCAATGCAAAAGAAGCAGTAACCAGGTGAGGAACTCATATGGAGAACACGGGGACGAAAATAAAACTACATATACAGCTGTTTGGCGGGCTTGCGATTTCTTATGAGGGGAAGAACATATCGATCGGCAAGAATAAGACAGCCAAATACATACAGCTTTTAGAGATAGTCTGGCTTAGCGGACGAAAGGGAATACCCAAGGATACTCTCATCAACATCCTCTACGACAGAGAAGAACAGTCCAATATCAGCAACAGCTTCAACAATCTGATCTATCAGATGCACAAGCAGCTGAAGAAATCCGGACTTCCTGACAGCGACTATATCGTGAACAGAGACGGAATCTTTTTCCCTGATGACAATGTGGAGATTGATTCTGATGCGGTCAGGTTCACAGAGTGTGTGGAGAGTGCCAGGAACTGCAATGACAATACCACGGAGATAATCCTTTACAAGCAGGCTTTTGACCTGTATGTATCGGAGCTCCTTCCTGAGATATCCACGCAGGAGTGGGTCATTATGAAGAGCGTTCAGTTCCAGAAGATGTATTCAGAGTGCGTCGTATCACTGGGCAACTATTATCAGAAACGCAAGGATTATGATGCCATGTACCGCGTATACAAGAAGGCGGCGGAGCTGTATCCGGATGATGAGTGGCAGGTTGGAGAGATCAATGCGCTGATAGGCATGGAGGCATACAAGGATGCCTATGCTATTTATAACGAGACTGTCAGGTACTACACTGATGAGCTTGGTATTACTCCCAGTAACGATCTTCTTGAGTGCTATGACAAGATGAGCAGGAAGATCACCAACTCTCCAAACGAGATACTTCAGATAAGAGATGACATCCTTGAACACAGGGAGAGCGTTGTTACAAGTGATGAAGGCGCCTATGACGTATCCTATCCCAGCTTTATCGATGCTTATCACATCCTTAGCAGGAACATGGAGAGAAGCGGGCAGTCGGTATTCATGATGTTACTTACTCTTGTTGATTATGAGGGTAAAAAGATATCCAATCAGGCCAAGCTTGAAGCAAGGAGCAAACTCCTTCAGCAGGCTATATCCGATACTCTTCGTCAGGGCGATACTTACTGTAAGTACTCGGCATCCCAGTATCTGGTCCTTCTTGTGGGAACCAGCAAGGAGAGCTGCAAGATAGTATTTCGAAGGGTCCTGAACAAGCTCAAGGTTCTGGCAGGACCCAGAACAGAGCTGGAATACAGCGTTGTATCTCTGGCAGAGCTTCCCGACAAGCTGGCGGAGGCAAAGTAACAGCCACAGCTTTTAATATGATTTACAAGATTCTTTTCGGGGGAAAAGGATATTCTTATGAGAATTCCGCAGGCGCCTTGTGCGCTCTGCGGAATTTTGGGCGTTATAGAAAAGCTTTATATTTCGTTCACAGAATTTTAAAGGAATATTGATATACTATACATAGAAGAATCAGGCAGAAAGGAAGTGAAGTCTATGGCAGTTAAACACCAGGACTACTCCAAAGTCGATTTCGCAGCGATTGCGGGCGGCGTAGACAAGATGATTGAAAGCGATTCTATAACTCAGACAGATATAGAGAATATCCTTAAGATCAAGGATCAGGTAAGAGAATTTCAGGTTCTTATGATGAAATACGAATGTGCTTTATCAGAAGTAAGGACCAAGTTTGATGTACTTAACAAGGAATTATCAGTCATAACCAACAGAAATCCCATCGAGTCTATCAAGATGAGGATCAAGACTCCCGTCAGTATCTATAACAAGCTTAGCAATAAGGGCGTTGATTTCACTCTTGAGAACATCAACGATCAGCTCTCCGACATAGCCGGTATCAGAGTAATCTGTTCCTTTGTAGATGATATCTACATGCTGGCGGAATGTCTTCAGAACCAGGACGATATAACGGTATTACAGAAAAAGGACTATATCAAGAAACCTAAGAAGAGCGGTTACAGAAGCCTTCATCTTATAATTCAGATACCTATATTCCTTACCGACAGGAAGGAATACATGAAGGTAGAGGTTCAGTTCAGAACCATAGCAATGGATTTCTGGGCAAGTCTTGAACATAAGATGAAATACAAGAAGAATATCGAGAACCAGGATGTTATAGTTGATGACTTAAAATTCAGTGCAGACCTTATCAATCAGCTGGATCGCAGAATGCAACAGATCAGAGAGCGGATTGATGCAAGCGAAGATAAGTGATAGGTTTGGAAATAATACAGCTTTCATAATCATGTCATGAGTAAGAGCCGGAAGGAACAACCTTCCGGCTCTTTTGTCTTAATTTATTAATAATGTATGCATCAGTCATTTATTGCAGTCCAGCGTCCGCTTGCGCCGCAGGGAAGCACAAGACCGTTGCCCTTAACGGGAAGTCCGATCTCATCAGCTTCAACTGTGCCCTTATGAATGGGATCAAGGACAGTGTGAAGCATATAAGAAAGAACAGCCGGCTGCAGGCCTGTTGTGTATGAATTAATCAGGAAGAACAGCGGCTTATCTGATAAAAGCTGAGAAGATAGCTTGATGAAAGGGAAAACCGATTCTTCAATCTTCCAGATCTCACCCTTGGGACCTCTTCCGTAGGAAGGAGGATCCATGATGATTCCGTCGTACTTGTTGCCGCGTCTTATTTCTCTTTCAACGAATTTTACACAGTCATCAACAAGATACCTGATGGGGGCATCGCCAAGACCTGAGGACGCAGCATTCTCTTTTGCCCAGGCTACCATGCCCTTGGCTGCGTCAACGTGAGTTACACTGGCACCTGCCTTGGCAGCTGATACTGTAGCACCGCCGGTATAGGCGAAAAGGTTAAGAACCTTGATCGGGCGATCAGCTTCATTTATTAATGAAGAGAACCAATCCCAATTGGCTGCCTGCTCAGGGAAAAGGCCTGTGTGCTTGAAACTGAAGGGCTTAAGGTTAAAGGTAAGTTCCTTATAATTAATGGACCATTCTTCGGGGAGATTCTTGAACTCCCATTCACCGCCGCCCTTGTTGGAGCGATGGTAGTGGCCGTTCCATTTCTTCCAGCCGAAGTGCTTTTTGTCTGTGTTCCATATTACCTGGGGGTCCGGTCTTACAAGAAGGTAGTCACCCCATCTCTCAAGCTTCTCACCTGAGGAGGTGTCGATAACCTCATAGTCTTTCCATCCGTCTGCAATCCACATATGTTTCTCCTTATAAATGTCTATGGACAATAAATATTTTATAATTGTTTACTTATTGATAATGGTTATTTACTTATATTAATGATAGTATCAGTAAAATGCGCATTTTAAAATAGGAAAAAGCGCAGGATGTATTCTACTACCGAAGGAGCTGCCGGAGTAGTGTGAATTTCCAATATGATAAAAAACATCAAGAAAAACAAGCGAAAAACACCTAATATGCGAAAAAAGAGATTAATTTTAAAAAAGGTGTTGCATTAAATACCAAAATGTTTTATACTCATAAACGCTGTGACATGATAGCTATGAAGCGTGAGGTTGCTGCTTTATCCAGTTAAGCAGGTTTTCCGTGGAGCGAATGTCAAGGACCGAGTGATCGGCCAAACAAACTGACGACAAGTCACTGTACAGTTAATTTAGGTCTGCCGACTAACCCAAGGCAGAAACGACGTGTAGGATAAGTTCGGGATCTTATTTTGCGATGAGGTTCTGGACACACACGGGAGAGTGTACAGTCACCGCTTGTCGTACTTATTCATAAAAGTGCGAAAAGGAGGCGACTTTTTTTATGGCAAATCAGGTAATGAGAATTACACTTAAGGCTTATGATCATCAGCTTGTTGATGCATCTGCCAAGAAGATTATCGAGACAGTCAAGAAGAATGGATCTCAGGTTTCCGGACCTGTACCTCTTCCTACTAAGAAGGAAGTTGTTACAATTCTCCGTGCTGTTCACAAGTACAAGGATTCCAGAGAGCAGTTCGAGCAGAGAACACACAAGAGACTTATCGATATCATCACACCTACATCAAAGACAGTTGAGGCTCTTCAGAGACTCGAGATGCCTGCAGGTGTTAACATAAATATCAAGATGAAATAATAACAGACCTCTACTAGTATGATGCGAGACGCATGATGCCGCGATAACTGGAGAGTTGCTGATAGGCAATTGAAGCGACATTGCGAATGAAGTAAGCATCCGCTGTAGACGTAATAAGGAGGTAAAAAAACATGAAGAAGGCTATTTTAGCTACTAAAGTCGGAATGACTCAGATCTTCAAGGAAGATGGTTCACTGGTTCCTGTAACTGTTCTTCAGGCAGGACCATGCGTAGTAACTCAGATCAAGACAGTTGAGAACGATGGTTACAGCGCTGTTCAGGTTGGTTACGTTGACAAGAAAGAGAAGACTGTCAACAAGGACAAGAACGGCAGCAAGACAATCTATCACCGTCATGGCGCTACTAAGGCTGAGCAGGGACATTTCAAGAAGGCTGGAGTTTCTTGCAAGAGATATGTAAGAGAGTTCAAGTTCGAGAATGCTGCTGATTATGCACTTGGCGCAGAGATCAAGGCTGATATCTTCGCAGAAGGCGACAAGATTGACGCAACAGCTGTTTCAAAGGGAAAAGGATTCCAGGGTGCTATTAAGAAGAACGGTCAGCACAGAGGACCTATGGCACACGGTTCCAAGTTCCACCGTCATCAGGGTTCTAATGGCTCAAGTTCAGATCCCAGCCGCGTATTCAAGGGCAAGGGAATGCCTGGTCACATGGGCAGCGTAAAGGTAACAGTTCAGAATCTTGAGGTTGTAAGAGTAGATGCTGACAAGAATCTTATTCTTGTTAAGGGTGCTATTCCCGGACCTAAGAAGGGACTTGTTACAATCAAGGAAACCGTTAAGGTTGAAGGCTAATAGAACGCGAAAGGAGGAACCATACAGATGGCTAATGTATCTGTTTACAATATGGAAGGCAAAGAAGTTGGCTCAATTGAATTAAATGATGCTATCTTCGGAGTTGAAGTAAATGAACATCTCGTACACATGGCAGTTCTTCAGCAGCTCGCTGACAAGCGCCAGGGTACACAGAAAGCAAAGACACGTTCTGAAGTTTCCGGAGGCGGAAGAAAGCCTTGGAGACAGAAGGGAACCGGTCACGCAAGACAGGGTTCAATCAGAGCTCCTCAGTGGAAGGGCGGCGGAGTTGTATTTGCTCCCGTTCCAAGAGATTACTCTTTCAAGATGAACAAGAAAGAGAAGAGAGCTGCTCTTAAGTCTGCTCTTACAGACAAGGCAGTTAACAACAACATCGTAGTTGTTGATGAGCTTAAGTTCGACGAGATCAAGACCAAGAAGTTCGCTGAGGTTATGAACAACCTTAAGGCAACTCGTAAGGCTCTTGTAGTTCTTGCAGACAATGATAAGAACGTAGTTCTTTCAGCAAGAAACCTCGCTGAGGCTAACACAACACTTACAAACACACTTAATGTTTATGATATCGTAAACGCTAGAACACTCGTCCTTACTAAGGATGCAGTAGCAAAGATAGAGGAGGTGTATTGCTAATGGCAGCATTACAGTATTATGACGTAATCCTTAAGCCTGTTCTTACAGAGAAGAGCATGAACGGCATGGCAGATAAGAAGTACACTTTCCTTGTTAATCCTGAAGCTAACAAGACACAGATCAAGGAAGCTGTAGAGAAGATGTTCGAGGGAACAAAGGTTGCCAAGGTTAACACAATCAATTCCGACGGTAAGAGAAAGAGACGTGGAATGATCGTAGGCTTCACAGCTAAGACCAAGAAGGCTATTGTTCAGCTTACTGAAGACAGCAAGGACATCGAGATCTTCCAGGGACTTTAATTATAAGTAACTCATAACTATACGTACGGATCCAAACAAAGTCCGGGATCCAAATGATTTGATCATTAGATACGTGATAAACAAAAAGGAGAAAAAATCATGGGAATTAAGAAATACGGCCCATATACCCCTTCCAGAAGAAACATGACAGGATCTGATTTCTCAGAGATCACAAAGAAGACTCCCGAGAAGTCACTCGTTGTTTCAAAGAACAGCAAGGCTGGTCGTAACAACCAGGGTAAGATCACTGTTAGACATCGTGGATGCGGCGGCAGAGTTAAGTACAGAATTATCGATTTCAAGAGAAACAAGGACGATATGCCTGCAAAGGTTATCGGAATTGAGTATGATCCTAACAGATCAGCAAATATCGCGCTCATCGAGTACGAGGATGGCACAAAGGCTTATATCCTTGCACCTAACGGTCTTAAGGATGGCATGACAGTTATGAACGGTGCTAACGCAGAAGTTCGTGTTGGTAACTGCCTCCCTCTTTCACAGATTCCTGTCGGTGAAAACGTACACAACGTTGAGCTTTATCCCGGAAAGGGTGGCCAGATGGTTCGTTCAGCCGGTAACGCTGCACAGCTTATGGCTAAAGAAGGTAAGTATGCAACACTTCGTCTTCCTTCAGGCGAGATGAGAATGGTTCCTATCGAGTGCCGTGCAACAATCGGTGTAGTAGGAAACGGTGATCACAACCTTATCAACTATGGTAAAGCCGGAAGAATTCGTCACATGGGTATCCGTCCTACAGTTCGTGGTTCTGTTATGAACCCCAACGACCATCCACACGGTGGTGGTGAAGGTAGAGCTCCTATCGGACGTTCTGGCCCTAGCACACCTTGGGGCAAGCCTGCTCTTGGTTACAAGACACGTAAGGCTAAGAAGGCTTCTAACAAGCTGATCGTAAGAAGAAGAAACGGTAAAGCCATCAAATAAGGAGGAATGAAATGTCTAGATCACTTAAAAAGGGACCTTTTGCAGACGCAAGCCTGCTTAAGAAGATAGATGCTATGAACGCAGAGGGCCAGAAGCAGATAGTTAAGACCTGGTCACGTCGTTCTACAATTTTCCCGTCTTTTGTTGGACACACAATCGCTGTTCATGACGGAAGAAAGCATATTCCTGTATATGTTACTGAAGATATGGTTGGACACAAGCTCGGTGAGTTTGTTCCCACAAGAACATTCAGAGGACATGCTGGAAATTCTCCTGCAGAGAGAAAGAGCAGCGTAAACTAATATTTGTTCGACGAAAGGAGGTTAATCCATGGAAAACGAGATCAAGCATAGATCAAAAATTAAAAGAGACAGAAATCGTGACAATAAAGAAACAAGACCTTTTGCAAAGTTATCTTATGCAAGAATACCAGTTCAGAAGGCATGCTTTGTCATGGATGCTATCAGAGGAAAGGATGTTGAGACTGCACTTGCAATCCTCGCATACAATCCCAGATATGCTTCAAGCGTAATCTACAAGCTTCTTAACAGCGCTGTAGCTAACGCTGAGAACAACAAGGGCATGAACAGAGCAAATCTTTACATTGCTGAGTGCACTGCCAGCAACGGCCCTATCATGAAGAGAATTCAGCCTAGAGCACAGGGCAGAGCTTACAGAATTAACAAGAGAATGAGTCATCTGACTGTTATTTTGGACGAGAGATAATTGAAAGGAGAAGCACAAAATGGGACAGAAAGTTAATCCTCATGGTCTCAGAGTTGGTGTAATCGCTGACTGGGATTCCAAGTGGTATGCTGAATCTGGCGATTTTGCCAATAATCTTGTAGAAGATTACAATATCAGAAAATTTCTGAAGAAGAAATTATATGCAGCTGGTGTTTCTAAGATCGAGATCGAGAGAGCATCAGACAGAGTTAAGGTTATCGTTTACACAGCTAAGCCCGGTGTTGTTATCGGTAAGGGCGGTGCTGAGATCGAAGTAACCAAGAAAGAGCTTTCTAAGCTTACAGACAAGAAGGTTCTTGTTGATATCAAAGAGATCAAGAAGCCCGATAAGGATGCACAGCTCGTTGCAGAGAACATCGCTCAGCAGCTTGAGAACCGTGTATCATTCAGAAGAGCAATGAAGTCCTGCATGAGCAGAACAATGAAGACAGATGCCCTTGGTATCAAGGCATGCTGCTCAGGCCGTCTCGGTGGTGCTGATATCGCTCGTTCAGAGTTCTACAGTGAGGGAACTATTCCTCTTCAGACACTTAGAGCTGATATCGATTATGGTTTTGCTGAAGCAGACACAACCTACGGTAAGGTTGGTGTAAAGGTATGGATCTACAAGGGTGAAGTACTTCCGACCAAAGCAGGTGAGAATTCAGATAAGGAAGGGAGCGATAAATAATGTTAATGCCAAAGAGAGTTAAGCACCGCAAGCAGTTCCGCGGTTCAATGGCTCATAAAATTACTCGTGGTAACAAAATTAGTTACGGTGAATTCGGTATCGTTGCGCTTGAGCCTTGCTGGATCAATTCAAACCAGATTGAGGCAGCCCGTGTAGCTATGACACGTTTCATCAAGCGTGGTGGTCAGGTTTGGATCAAAATCTTCCCTGACAAGCCTGTCACATTAAAGCCTCTTGGAACTCGAATGGGTTCTGGTAAGGGTGCAACTGACAGATGGGTAGCTGTTGTTAAACCCGGTCGTGTAATGTTCGAGATCGGTGGTGTTGCCGAAGCCGATGCGAGAGAAGCTCTTCGTCTTGCGACTCACAAGCTTCCTTGCAGATGCAAGATCGTATCTAAGGCTGATTTGGAAGGCGGTGTATCTAATGAAGACTAATAAGTATGTAGAAGAGCTTAAGGCTAAGTCAGCTGATGAGCTTCAGACAGAGCTTGTTTCAGCTAAGAAGGAGCTTTTCAATCTTAAGTTCCAGAACGCTACAAACCAGTTGGATAATACAGCAAGAATTAAAGAAGTAAGAAGAAATATTGCAAGAATCCAGACTGTTATTACACAGAATGCTAAGGCTTGATCGCCTTAACCTTGACTTTATAAAGGAGAAATAGACCGTGGAAAGAAATTTAAGAAAAACGCGTGTTGGTAAAGTAACAAGCGATAAGATGGATAAAACCATCACAGTTTCCATTGAGGACCATGTTAAGCATCCTCTTTACAAGAAGATCGTAAAGAGAACTTATAAGCTTAAGGCTCATGACGAGAACAATGAGTGCCGTATTGGTGACACAGTTAAGGTCATGGAGACAAAGCCTATCTCCAAGGATAAGAGATGGAGACTTGTATCCATTATTGAACGTGCAAAGTAATTCAAAAAAGGAGAAATATCATGATTCAGCAGGAAAGTAGACTGAAGGTCGCTGATAACACAGGTGCTAAAGAGCTTCTTACAATCCGTGTTATGGGTGGATCTACAAGAAGATATGCGAGAATCGGCGACACAATAGTTGCTTCTGTTAAAGAAGCAACACCCGGTGGAGTTGTAAAGAAGGGTGACGTTGTTAAGGCTGTTGTCGTTCGTACTGTAAAAGAGACACGTCGTAAGGACGGTTCCTACATCAGATTTGATGAGAACGCTGCTGTTGTTATCAATGAAGATGGTACGCCTAAGGGAACACGTATATTTGGACCCGTAGCCAGAGAGCTTCGTGAGAAAAAGTTCATGAAGATCCTTTCTCTTGCTCCGGAAGTATTATAAGGAGGCGCCCATATGTCAACAAGTAAGATCAAGAAGGGTGATATGGTTAAGGTTATCGCCGGTGGTGAAATCGACAAGGAAGGAAAAGTCCTTTCAGTTGATACAAAGAACGGAAAGGTAGTCGTTGAGGGTGTCAACAAGGCAATCCATCACGAGAAGCCTTCTGCAAAGAATCCTAATGGCGGTATTGTAGAGCGCGAAGCTGCTCTTGATATCTCAAACGTTATGTTACTTCATAACGGACAGCCTACCAAGGTCGGATTCAAAGTAGAGAAAGACGAGAATGGTAAGGTTGTTAAGAAAAGCCGCATCGCTAAGAAGACCGGTGAGGTTATCGACTAATTCAGGAAGGAGGTAAATAACGTTGAGTAGATATAAGGATTTATACAAGAACGAGATCGTTGATGCTATGACAAAGAAGTTCGGTTACAAGAACGTAATGGAAGTTCCCAAGCTCGACAAGATCGTTATCAATATGGGCGTTGGAGAGGCTAAGGAGAATGCTAAGCTTCTTGAGAATGCCGCTAATGATATGGCTATTATTTCTGGTCAGAAGCCTGTAATCACAAAGGCTAAGAAGTCAATCGCTAACTTCAAACTTAGAGAGGGTATGCCTATCGGATGTAAGGTAACTCTTCGTGGCGACAAGATGTACGATTTCCTTGATCGTCTCGTAAACCTTGCACTTCCTCGTGTACGTGACTTCAGAGGAATCAATCCCAACGCATTTGATGGCAGAGGAAACTATGCTCTTGGTATCAAGGAGCAGCTCATCTTCCCTGAGATCGAGTACGATAAGATTGACAAGACAAGAGGTATGGACATCATTTTCACAACAACAGCTAAGACAGACGAGGAGGCTCGTGAGCTTCTTACTCTGTTCAATATGCCTTTTGCAAAGTAATTATAGGAGGGAAAGAAACACATGGCTAAATTATCCATGAAGTTAAAACAGCAGATGAAACCAAAGTTCTCTACACGTGCTTATAACCGTTGTAAGATCTGCGGTCGTCCTCATGCTTATCTTAGAAAGTACGGAATCTGCAGAATTTGCTTCCGTGAGCTTGCATATAAGGGCGAGATTCCTGGTGTTAGAAAAGCATCTTGGTAATTCACACAGTTTATAATTGTGATCCGGGATGGGGATCACATTTTATAAAAAAATAGAAGTTTAGTAATTGAGGGCTCAGCCCTCAGACATTGCGGCTTCGTGTCTCTGCTCAATTCGGGGAGTAGTAAGGCGAAGCAATAATAATTAAGGAGGCAATTATAAAATGGCAATGAACGATCCTATTGCAGATATGCTTACAAGAATTCGTAACGCAAACACTGCAAAGCATGACACTGTTGATGTTCCTTCTTCAAAGATGAAGCTTGCAATCGCAAACATCCTTCTTGAAGAGGGTTATATTAAGAAGCTTGATGTAATCGAAGATGGCGCTTTCAAGACTCTTCACATCACTCTTAAGTATGGCGTAGACAGAAACGATAAGGTTATCACAGGCCTTAAGAGAATCTCTAAGCCCGGTCTTCGTGTATACGCAGGCAAGGAAGAGCTTCCCAGAGTATTAGGTGGTCTTGGTATTGCAATTCTTTCAACTAACCAGGGCGTTGTAACTGATAAAAAAGCAAGAGAGCTCCAGGTTGGTGGCGAAGTTCTTGCATTCATTTGGTAAATTGGAGGTACGGGCATGTCACGAATTGGAAAAATGCCAATCGCAGTTCCTGCTGGTGTAACAGTAGAAGTTGCAGAAAATAATAAGGTGACTGTAAAGGGACCTAAGGGTACCCTTACAAGAGTTTTCCCTGCAGAGATTCTTTTCGAGCAGGGCGACGGACAGATCGAGGTTAAGAGACCTGACGATCAGAAGAAGACAAGAGCTTTACACGGCCTTTCAAGAAGCCTTCTCAACAACATGGTTGTTGGTGTAACAGATGGTTTTGAGAAAAAGCTTGAGGTAAACGGTGTAGGTTACAGGGCTGCTAAGAATGGCAAGACACTCTCTCTTACACTTGGTTATTCACATCCTGTAGAACTTGAAGATCCTGAGGGAATCGAGACAGTTGTAGAGGGACAGGTAATCACAGTTAAGGGTATCGACAAAGAGGCGGTTGGCCAGCACGCTGCAATCATCAGAGAGAAGAGAGCTCCCGAGCCTTATAAGGGCAAAGGAATCAAGTATTCTGATGAGGTTATCAAGCGTAAAGTTGGTAAGACCGGTAAGAAATAATTAAGATAAGGAGAGTGCAAAATGGTTAGTAAGGAATCAAGACAGAAAATTCGTGTTAAAAAGCACATGAAGATTCGTAATCGTTTCAGCGGCACAGCTGAAAGACCACGTTTAGCAGTATTTAGAAGCAATAATCATGTATATGCACAGGTTATTGATGATGTTGCCGGCAAGACACTTGTATCTGCTTCAACTCTTGAAAAAGATATCAAGGCTGAGCTTAAGAATACAGACGACATTGAAGCAGCAACAAAGGTTGGAGACGTTGTTGCAAAGAGAGCTCTTGAGAAGGGCATCAAGGCTGTTGTATTCGACAGAGGCGGTTATATTTACCACGGCAAGGTTAAGGCTGTTGCCGAGGCTGCCAGAGAAGCTGGCTTGGAATTCTAAGAAGGGAGAACACACAAAATGAAGCGTAATATCGTTGATGCAAGTCAGCTCGAATTGACAGATAAAGTTGTAACCATCAAGCGTGTTACAAAGGTTGTTAAGGGTGGACGTAACATGAAGTTCACTGCACTCGTAGTAGTTGGTGACAACAATGGACACGTTGGTGTAGGTCTTGGAAAGTCTACTGAAATTCCGGATGCTATCCGTAAGGGTAAGGAAGATGCTACCAAGAACCTGATCACTGTTCCTCTTGATGAGAACAACTCAATCACACATGATTTTATTGGTAAGTTCGGATCTGCTGAGGTTTTACTTAAGAGATCTCCTGAAGGTACCGGTATCATCGCTGGTGGTCCCGCTCGTTCCGTATGTGAGCTTGCAGGCATCAGAAATATCAGAACAAAGTCACTTGGTTCAAACAACAAGCAGAACGTTGTTTATGCTACAATCAATGGCCTTGCTCAGTTAAAGACACCTGAAGAAGTAGCTGCAAAGCGCGGTAAGTCTGTAGCAGAAGTAACCGCATAATAAAAGGAGAAAATCAATGGCAAACGAGAAGAAGCTTAAGATCACATTGGTTAAGTCCACAATTGGAGCTGTTCCTAAGCAGGTAGCTACCGTAAAATCAATGGGATTCAAGAAACTTAACAGTTCTGTTGAACTTCCTGACAACTCTGCAACAAGAGGTCAGATTCAGCAGATCAGACACCTTGTAAAGGTTGAAGAGATCTAATATCGTTTTGGTACAAAATTAACGGTAATAGAAAATTTTTGTAAATAAAATTTCATCCGGGACTGTTTTACTGTATGCAAGTGGTGTATAATAATATATGTGCTGCGTTGAGCGTACAAAGTCCCGGCATCTATAAGGAGGAATATCATGGAATTATCCAACTTAAGACCTGCTGAGGGTTCTGTACAGAGCGATAATTTTAGAAGAGGTCGTGGCCATGGTTCAGGAAATGGCAAGACCGCTGGTAAGGGACACAAGGGTCAGAAGGCTCGTTCTGGTGCTCCCAGACCTGGTTTCGAAGGTGGTCAGATGCCACTGTTCAGAAGACTTCCTAAGAGAGGCTTCAAGAACATCAACCATAAGAATATCGTAGGCATCAATCTTAGCGCACTTGAAGTATTTGATAACGGAGCAGTTGTCGATATTCAGGCACTCAAGGATCAGGGAATCATCAAGAAAGAACTTGACGGCGTGAAGATCCTCGGCAACGGAGAATTTACTAAGAAGCTTACGGTTAAGGCTAATGCGTTCAGCGCATCTGCTAAGGAGAAGATCGAGGCTCTTGGTGGAACAACAGAGGTGATCTAATAATGTTTAAGTCCCTAATGAATGCATTAAAAGTCAGAGAATTAAGAGTAAAGATCCTTTTCACAATTGCGATGCTCGCAGTTATAAGACTTGGATCTGCGGTACCGGTTCCCGGTATGAATGTCTCAGTATTCCAGAATTGGTTTAAGAGCCTTTCAAGCAGCGATTCTTTTGGCTTCATGGATCGATTCACCGGTGGATCCTTTGAGAACATGTCAATCCTGGCACTCAATATCACACCGTACATTACTTCATCCATTATTATCCAGCTTCTCACAATTGCAATTCCCAAGTTTGAGGAATGGCAGAGAGATGGTGAGGATGGAAGAAAGAAGCTTACAGCACTCACAAGATATGTGACTGTAGCACTTGCTTTGATCGAGTCCATTGCAATGGCTATTGGTTTTTACAGAAATCAAGGCTTCCTCACAGAGCAGTCAATCTTCCTGGTAATCCAGGTTGTTGTAGCTCTTACAGCCGGCAGTGCATTCCTGATGTGGATTGGTGAAAGAATCACAGAAAATGGGGTTGGAAACGGTATATCTATAGTTCTGACTATCAACATTCTTTCAAGAATGCCGTCAGATTTCAAGGCGCTTTACGATCAGTTCGTAAGCGGCAAGCCTATTGCAAGGGGAGTTGTATCAGGCATTATCATTATTGCAGTAGTTGTTGCGATGGTTGTAATGGTAGTTCTTCTTAACGGCGCTGAGCGCAGAATTCCTGTTCAGTATGCTAAGAAGATTCAGGGAAGAAAGACTTACGGTGGA
Source organism: Butyrivibrio sp. AE3009 (assembly GCF_000420845.1). Lineage (GTDB taxonomy): Bacteria > Bacillota > Clostridia > Lachnospirales > Lachnospiraceae > Butyrivibrio. The sequence continues at coordinate 83,654 of NZ_ATVS01000010.1, forward strand.
AACCGTTCCGAGATTCCTCTGAAAGTCAATACAGCCGGCGTTATGCCAATCATTTTTGCAATGTCTCTGTTCCAGTTCCCTATTATAATCACGCAGCTTGTTGGTTATAAAGGAACAGGATTCTGGGGTAAGTTCGTTGCATATTTGAATCAGAGCAACTGGTGCAATCCTAACCATTGGAATTATTCAATCGGTTTAATTGTTTATATTTTATTGTTGATCTTCTTTGCTTATTTCTATACTTCAATCACTTTCAATCCGATTGAGATTGCAGAGAACATGAAGAAGCAGGGTGGATTCATCCCGGGAATCAGACCTGGTAAGCCTACCAGCGAGTACCTTAACAACATTCTGAACTACATCATTTTCATTGGAGCATGCGGACTCACCATCGTTGGTGTACTTCCTATCTTCTTCAATGGTATGTTCGGAGCTAAGGTTTCCTTCGGCGGCACCAGCCTTATCATCGTAGTAAGCGTTATCTTAGAGACAATCAAGCAGATTGAATCTCAGATGCTCGTTAGAAACTACAAGGGATTCCTTGAAGATTGATTACTAAAAACAATATGAGGTTTCAGGATTTGCTTATGTAAATCCTGAAACCTTTTTTGTTCTATCTCTTTTTCTATGGAAAAGTTTGTGATAACATAGTTAGTTGTGAGGTTTTTTCGAAAAATAATAGGAAAAGAGAAGGAAACACAAGTATGAAAATTATTATGTTGGGTGCACCCGGAGCGGGAAAAGGTACACAGGCTCAGATGATCGCGGATAAATACAATATCCCCCACATCTCTACAGGAGATATTTTCAGAGCTAATATCAAGAATGGAACAGAGCTTGGCAAGAAGGCCAAGGAGTATATGGACAAGGGACTTCTTGTTCCCGATGAGCTCACAGTTGAGCTTCTCCTTGACAGAGTTGCCAATGAGGATTGCAAGGACGGCTATGTTCTTGATGGATTTCCACGTACTATTCCCCAGGCTGACGTTCTGGATGCAGAACTCACCAAGCTTGGTGACAAAGTAGATTTTGCTGTAAATGTAGACGTTCCCGACGAGAACATCGTTCGCAGAATGTCAGGAAGAAGAGCCTGCCTTAAGTGCGGTGCTACTTACCATATTGAGCACATTCCTCCGAAGCAGGAAGGAATCTGTGATAAATGCGGAAGCGAGCTTGTTTTGAGAGCGGATGATGCGCCTGAGACAGTTCAGAACAGATTGTCCGTTTATCATGAGCAGACTCAGCCACTTATTGATTATTATGACAAGAAGGGCATTTTAAGAACCGTAGACGGAACAAAGGATATGAAGGACGTATTTGATGCTATCGTCGACATTCTTAATGCATAAGATTTCGGTACATACCATATGGCTATAACAATTAAAAGCGATGAAGAATTGGAACTGATGAGGAAGTCGGGACATCTTTTGGCTAAGGTTCATGAAGAACTCCATGCCGCCGTAAGACCCGGTATCTCAACTCAGGAGCTTGACGAGATTGGCGAGAGGACAATCAGGGCATTGGGAGGCATTCCCAACTGCAAGGACTATGAAGGATTTCCTGCAGCCGTGTGTATATCAGTCAATGATGAAGTTGTCCATGGAATACCCAGTAAGGACAGGATTCTTAAGGAGGGTGATATAGTCACCTTCGATACGGGACTTATCTATAAGGGATACCATTCGGATGCGGCCAGGACCTGGGGCGTTGGCAAGATCTCAGATGAGGCTCAGAAGCTAATTGATGTTACCAGAGAGAGCTTTTTTGAAGGAATCAAAAAGGCCAGGGCCGGCAACAGGCTTCATGAGATTTCAAATGCGATAGATGCTTATATTAAGCCCTACGGCTACGGCATAGTCAGAGAACTGACGGGACACGGTATAGGAACGAGCCTGCATGAAGAGCCCAACGTACCTAATTTCAGACAATGGCGCAGGGGCGTCAAACTGAAGAAGGGAATGACGATCTGCGTAGAGCCCATGATCACCATGGGACAGCGATATGTAGGATGGCTGGACGATGAATGGACAGTGGTAACTGTTGACGGATCGCTGGCTGCACATTATGAAAATACCATCGCCATAACAGATGGTGAACCGGAGATATTGACAATAGTGTAAGCATAGGATATTATGCTATTCGGGTTTTTGATTAGATTAAGGAGGAAAAAGATGTCAAAGGCTGATGTAATTGAAATTGAAGGAAAAGTTATCGAGAAGCTTCCCAACACCATGTTCCAGGTAGAGCTTGAGAACGGCCATGTTGTTTTAGCTCATATCAGTGGTAAACTTAGACAGAATTTCATCAGAATTTTGCCCGGTGACAAAGTAACACTTGAGCTGTCACCTTACGATCTTACCAAGGGCAGAATCATCTGGAGAGATAAATAATATATCGAAATATAAGACGGCATCGGATATCAAGGTATCTGATGCCGCTTTTTTATTTCATATTAAGATCTGCATATTTCGTCGATCGCATTCAGTTCTTCCTGTGAAAAGACTGTATTTTCAATTGCTTTTATGTTATCAAGAATCTGAGATGGTTTGGATGCACCTATCAAAACCGATGTAATATAGTCGTCTTTAAGATCCCAGGCAAGAGCCATTTCTGCAAGAGTCTGATTTCTTCTTTTGGCTATTTCATTAAGTGCCCTTATCTGTCCGAGTTTTTCTTCGGTCAGCTGACCTTCCTTAAGGAAACGACCATCGGTACGGATTCTGCTGTCTTCAGGAATTCCGTCAAGGTATCTGTTTGTCAGAAGTCCCTGTGCAAGAGGAGAGAAGCAGATGATTCCTTTGCCGAGCTTTTTTGAAGTCTCCTTAAGACCGTTCTTTTCTATGCTTCTGTCGAAGATGCTGTAGCGATTCTGGTTGATGATGAAGGGCACCTTTAGATCCTCGAGGATCTTAGTGGCTTTTTCAAGTGTCTGTCCATCATAGTTGGAAAGGCCGGCATACAATGCTTTACCGCTGTGGACAATCTGGGACAGTGCATTCATGGTCTCTTCCAGAGGCGTCTCAGGATCCATTCTGTGGTGATAGAATATGTCTACATAATCAAGCCCCATGCGCATCAGCGACTGATCAAGGCTTGCGATCAGGTATTTGCGGCTTCCGAAGTTTCCGTAAGGACCGGGCCACATGTCATAGCCTGCCTTGGTTGAGATAATAAGCTCATCCCTGTAGGGCCGGAAGTATTCCTTCATGATCTTGCCCAGGTTGGTCTCAGCGCTGCCGGGCTGAGGGCCGTAGTTATTTGCCAGGTCAAAATGCGTGATACCTTTGTCAAAAGCGGTTTTACACATCTCTACCATGTTTTCGTAATTTCCTGTATCCCCAAAATTGTGCCAGAAGCCCAGAGAAACGGCGGGAAGGAGCAATCCGCTTTTGCCGCATCTGTTGTATTTCATTGTGTCATATCGTTTTTCGCTTGCTCTATACATTGTGTTTTAACCTCCTTCTAACATTGTAATATTGAAGATAAATACAAGAAAGTAAAAAAGGTGAAAATTATAAGCAAATTTAATCAAAATCTGTTATAATCTTTAACGGTTGAAAATTAAATATGTTTCAGTTGTCGCAAAGAGGCTTGGGGAAGCCGTTTTGGCGATGACAAGGAGGAGAAGCTATGGGAGAAAAAAGACAGGCTATTTATGACGCTACAACGCTGGGGAAGCCTAAGATGGCGCTGCTTGGATTACAGCACATGTTCGCTATGTTTGGGGCTACTATTCTTGTTCCGATTCTGGTCAACGGTTATTTTAACGGAGAAGGCCTTTCGGTACAGGTAACACTTTTATTTGCAGGACTTGGTACACTTCTTTTTCATTTATGTTCTAAATTCAAGGTTCCGGCTTTTCTGGGATCATCATTTGCATTTCTTGGCGGATTCGCCACTGTTGCCAACTTAAATACAGGTAAATATGCTGAAATGACTTACGGGGAGAAACTTCCTTATGCATGCGGAGGTATCGTAGTTGCAGGACTTTTATATCTTGTTCTTGCACTTGTTATCAAGCTTGTGGGAGTTAAAAAGGTAATGCACTTCCTTCCACCTGTAGTTACAGGACCTATAATCATCTGCATCGGTCTTTCACTGGCACCTTCTGCTGTTAACAATGCATCCGTTAACTGGCCTTTGGCTCTGGTTGCTCTTGCGGTTGTTATCGGATTCAATATCTGGGGCAAGGGAATGCTCAGAATTATTCCTATTCTTCTGGGTGTTGTTATCTCTTATGTTGTTGCTCTTGGACTTCAGGCAATAGGCTTTACCAATGCAGACGGCAGCGCTATCATCGATTTTGCACCTATCGCATCAGCAAGCTGGGTTGGACTTCCTCCCTTTGTACTTGCTAAGTTCGATATCACTGCTATTCTTGTAATGGCACCTATCGCAATTGCTACCATGATGGAGCACGTTGGAGATATTTCTGCTATTTCCGCTACTACAGACAGAAACTTCATTGAAGACCCCGGTCTTCACAGAACTTTGCTCGGAGACGGCCTTGCTACAGCTCTTGCTGGAATGTTCGGCGGACCTGCCAATACAACATACGGTGAGAACACAGGCGTTCTTGAGCTGTCCAAGGTATATGATCCCAAGGTTGTAAGACTTGCAGCATGCTACGCTATCGTGATCAGCTTCATTCCCAAGCTGGCTGACATCATCGGCACAATGCCTACTGCCATCATCGGCGGTATCAGCTTCGTTTTATACGGAATGATCTCTGCTATCGGTGTTCGCAACGTAGTTGAGAACAAGGTTGACTTCACTAAGTCAAGAAACCTCATTGTAGCAGCAGTTATCCTGGTATCAGGACTTGGCTTCTCAAACGGAATCACCTTTGAGATCGCAGGCACATCCATTACACTTACATCTCTTGCAATCGCTGCACTTCTTGGAATCATCTTAAATGCAGTACTTCCCGGAAATGATTACGACTTTGGCGTAAATCACCAGGGCGATATCAACAGAGGCGTAAGCTTCAACAATCATGAAAATGTAGGATGACAAATCGTAAAAATATTGTCCAATAATCAAAAAAACACTTGCAAGTTGCTTTTGCTTATGATATAGTGTTAGATGGTCTTTTTAGAAGAAGGGCGTATTATGCCCTTCTTTAGGTATTACATGCTTTTTACCATGCAGGAAAGGAGTAACGATGAAAGTTAGGTCTTCTGTTAAGCCTATGTGCGAAAAGTGCAAGGTTATTAAGAGAAAGGGCGTAATCAGAGTAATCTGTGACAACCCTAAGCACAAACAGAGACAGGGTTAATTCGAGCCGTTTTCGGATTACTTTTTGATACCAATGTGTATTGGAGAGTCGGATTAAACTTTGTCCGATTGGGTCGCGAAATTCTTTTTTGACCCCAATCAAACAAGTAACAGCTCCGCGTAAATAAGTCGGAGCAAGAGGAGTAAAGCTTCTCATATCAGTAAATTATTTATTTTTTCAAATGGAGGAATTAAAATGGCTCGTATTGCAGGTGTAGATTTACCTAGAGATAAGCGAGTAGAGATCGGTTTGACATACATCTACGGTATTGGTAGAACAAGCTCAAACAAGATTCTCGAAACAGCAAAAGTAAATCCGGACACACGTGTTCGTGATCTTACAGACGAAGAAGTAAAGAGAATTGCCGAGATCATCGGTAACGACTACGAAGTAGAAGGTGACCTTAGAAGAGAAGTTGCCATGAACATCAAGAGACTCACAGAGATCGGATGCTTCAGAGGTATGCGTCACAGAAGAGGACTTCCTTGCCGTGGTCAGAGAACTAAGACAAACGCAAGAACAAGAAAAGGACCAAAGAGAACAATCGCTAACAAGAAGAAATAATTTTTTTCGTGAGCTTTTGTATCATATAAGCTTGTGCATGGCGGGCTTAGAAGTAACATTATAACTAGTATTTATAGGAAGAAAGTAGGTTAGTTTAAAATGGCAAATCAGAAATCATCTTCAGCTGCAAAGAAGGCAGCTGCAAAGAAACGTGTCAAGAAAAACGTTGAACACGGACAGGCACACATCCAGTCATCTTTCAATAACACAATCGTTACATTGACAGATGCTGCAGGAAACGCTCTTAGCTGGGCAAGTGCCGGCGGTCTGGGATTTAAGGGTTCAAGGAAATCTACTCCTTATGCTGCACAGGTAGCTGCAGAGACAGCAACTAAGGCTGCTCTTATTCACGGCCTTAAGACTGTTGATGTATTCGTTAAGGGACCCGGTTCAGGAAGAGAAGCTGCAATCAGAGCTCTCGCTGCAAGTGGTCTTACAGTTACATCTATCACAGACGTAACACCTGTACCTCATAACGGATGCCGCCCACCTAAGCGTCGTAGAGTATAATCGGGTTTCCGATTTATTCACAGCATCGAGTTACATGTGCATATAAATTTATGATATTAACTCGTTGGACGAAGGTGCAATTATTCAAAGCATTGTAAACAACATCAGATATCAGGGTATATCTGAGTAAAAGAAAGGAGCCAACAAAATGGCAGTAAACAGAGTTCCCGTATTAAAAAGATGCAGATCACTTGATCTTGATCCAACTTTCCTTGGATATGACAAGAAGTCTAAGAGAACATCAGCTAGAGCTGGTAAGAAGATGAGCGAGTACGGACTTCAGCTCCGCGAGAAGCAGAAGGCTAAGTTTATCTATGGCGTTCTTGAGAAGCCTTTCAGAAACTACTATGACAGAGCCGACAGAATGAAGGGTCAGACAGGTACAAACCTTATGACGATTCTTGAGACAAGACTTGACAACGTAGTATTCAGAATGGGATTTGCTAGAACAAGAAGAGAGGCTAGACAGGTTGTTCTTCATAAGTTCATCACTGTTAACGGCAAGGTTATCAACATCCCTTCATACCTTATCAAGGCTGGCGACGTTATCGAAGTTAAGGAAGCAGCTAAGAACATCCAGAGATTCAAGGATATTTCTGAAATCACTGCTGGCAGACTCGTTCCCGAGTGGCTTGATGTTAACAAGGAAAACCTTCAGGGTACAGTAAAGGAACTTCCTTCAAGAGAAGTTATCGACGTTCCTGTAGACGAAATGCTTATCGTCGAGTTGTATTCTAAGTAATAAATATAGAATTGCGTTGCAATTTTGTGTTAAAATTATCTTGTTAACTAACCACATAAGGAGGGTATATCAGTGTTTGATTTTGAAAGACCAAATATTGAAGTTGCTGAAATTTCAGATGATAAGAAATATGGTAAATTCGTAGTTGAGCCTCTTGAGAGAGGTTACGGTATTACACTGGGCAATTCCCTTCGTAGGATTATGCTCTCTTCATTACCTGGAGCAGCAGTAAGTCAGGTCAAAATCGAAGGCGTACTGCATGAGTTCAGCTCCATCCCCGGCGTTAAAGAGGATGTGACTGAGATCATCATGAATATAAAGAACCTTTCCATCAGAAATTCTTCTGACACAAACGAGCCTAAGACTGCATATATTGAGTTCAACGGCGAGGGCGTTGTTAAGGCTTCAGATATTCAGGTTGACCAGGACATAGAGATCATGAATCCTGATCAGGTTATCGCTACACTTTCCGGCAAGGATGCTAAGCTCTACATGGAGCTCACCATCACTAAGGGAAGAGGTTATGTAAGCTCTGACAAGAATAAGTCCGGCGATCTTCCTATCGGAGTTATCGCTATCGATTCTATCTACACACCTGTAGAGAGAGTAAATGTAACTGTAGAGAATACTCGTGTAGGTCAGGTAACTGACTTTGACAAATTAACACTTGATGTTCACACTGACGGAACACTTGCTCCCGACGAGGCAGTCAGCCTTGCAGCTAAGGTCCTTAGTGAGCACTTAAGCCTCTTCATTGATCTTTCTGAGAATGCCAAGACCGCTGAGGTTATGGTTGAGAAGGAAGATGATGAGAAGGGCAAGGTTCTCGAGATGTCAATTGATGAGCTTGAGCTTTCAGTTCGTTCATTCAATTGCCTTAAGAGAGCCGGTATTAATACCGTTCAGGAACTTGCAAACAAGACTCCTGACGATATGATGAAGGTTCGTAACCTTGGACGTAAGTCCCTCGAGGAGGTTCTTGCTAAGCTTGATGAGCTTGGACTTTCCCTGAGACAGGATGGCGAGCAGTAAATCTTATCAATTAGTTTATGAATTATCCGCGGAGGGTAAATCCGATGGGTACCGAAGCGGATTTCTCATGGCATTTATTAACAGCATCCGGGAAGTAAGTCCAATGAGCATTCTCAGATGTACCACAGAAGGGGGAACCCTTCAGATGAGAAAGGAATTAAAACAATGGCAATGTACAGAAAGCTTGGAAAAGCTACAAAACCCAGAAGAGCACTTCTTCGTAACCAGGTAACAGCACTTCTTTACAACGGAAAGATCGTTACCACAGAGGCAAGAGCTAAGGAAATCAAGAAGATCGTAGAGCCTATGATCACTCTTGCAGCTAAGGAAAAGGACAACTTCGAGACTCTTACAGTTGATTGCAAGGTTCCTGAGAAGGACAAAGACGGCAAGAGAGTAAAAGAGGTTGTAGACGGCAAGAAGGTTACAAAGTATACAACTGTTAAGAAGGAAATCAAGAAGGATCTTCCTTCAAGAATGCACGCAAGACGTCAGCTCCTTAAGACTCTTTATCCTGTAACTGAGGTTCCTACTGAGAAGGCAGGAAGAAAGAAGAACACTAAGGAAGTTGACCTTGTAGCTAAGCTGTTCGACGAGTATGGCCCTAAGTACGCTGATCGTAAGGGTGGTTACACCAGAATGATCAAGATCGGCCAGAGAAAAGGCGATGCAGCTATGATGGTTGTTCTTGAGCTCGTTTAATTGCGCGAGTAATGAGCCACGCCAGATGAAATGATAAAAGAGAGTTAGAATGCTTGCATTCTTAACTCTCTTTTTTTTATTTCAGATGATGCGGCGAATTCCGAGTCTGTGTGGATTATTACGGTCTCTCGAAGTGTTGATAATCCTTAGCCGAATTCCAATCCCCGCCCCAGGTGAAGCCGTGCTGCTTAAAAAGTTTGTAGGCAAGGTCATTTTCGTCAATCTTGTATGGGAATGCTGCGGATCTGTCTTCGTACTGACGGCTGCCTTCCGGTGAAACCTTGGTTGTACCGTCCTTATTGTAGGTGATATAAGGGTTATAGAAGGGATTCAGGTCAATGGCAAGACCATAGGCGTGATTGGATAATCTTGTGGTTCCCTCCACTACGCGGTAATTGAAACAGGAAGTGTTGTTGGCTTCCATGGAGGCTGTGTCATCGCCTCCGAACTCATCTATAAGCTTAATGCTTTCTATCTGATATCCGTTCTTATACAGTTCGTAAAAGATCTCTACCACATCATCTGCGATTTTTCTGTTGCAGATCATTTCACCGATCTGGGTATTGCCCTGGAAATCATTGTACAAAAGTGAACAAAATCTTAGTTCATCAGGACTGATGTTGTCGTTTTCCACATAGGATATACCTGTTATTCGGGCTATGACCTCATCAGATAGCGGTTCATAATAGAAATTTTCCATGAATGTTACTCTTTCAGGGCTTGGGGTGGGAGTTTCTATTTCAACTGTAGCAGCTTCTGCAGCTATTTCTGTATCAACAGTTTCATCATTAGCAATTACTTCATCCGATGAAGATTCTGAGCCTGCAACCACGGCGCTTTCCGTCGCAGAGCTTGATTCCTGAGAACTTGCTTTCTCAGAACTTTCCTGTGCGGAAGCCTTTTTTAGACCATATTCCTCAAGAGTTTCTCCACCGTTCATTACTCTGGCTACGATGGAAATAATAACGATAAGCCCAAGTAACAGGGCGAATTCCTTTAAAACGCTTTTTTTCATACCGGTCCTCATCAAGTAATAGTATTCTATGAAGATTTTACCACAAGTACAGGTTATAAACTTTTAATATTTAAGAAATTGAAGGATGAACGATATGCCGATAAAATATTATTATGGATTAGTATGAGGAAGTAGGCTCGCCAATAGGTGTACAGGAATAAGTGGAGAGTTATATGCCGATATACAGTTATAGTGACATCGAACAAAAATTAATAGAAAACAGCCTGATCCCGTTTGCTGTCTTTCAGTACTGTGAGGGAAAGATAGTTACTATTGCTGTGACAAAGGGCCTTAGTGCACTGTTTGGATATGAGAGCCTTGAGGAAACCTATGAAGGGATGAATAACGATTTATTCAGGAACTGTCATCCTGATGATCTTACCAGGCTGAAGGATATGCTAAAAAGACTGTCTATAGATAAGGATGAAGTTAAAACTATCTATAGATATAAGATTGGCGCAGAATACAGAGTTTTCCGTTTTCACGGTGTGAATATCTACAAGGAGGGCGGCATACGCCTGGTTAACGGATGGTTTGCTGATGAAGGCACCTACATGGAAGGGGATGACACAGATACATATTCAAACACTATTTCCAAAGCTGTCAGGGAAAGAACAAAGCTTCATTTCTTCAATTACGATTACCTGACAGGCCTTCCCAACATGGGTTATTTCTTTGAACTGGCAAAAAACGGAAGGGAAGAGATCCTTAAGTCAGGAGAAAAGCCCTGTGTACTGTTCTTTGACCTGTGCGGAATGAAGGCCTATAACCAGAAATTCGGATTCCTGCAAGGAGATCAGCTTCTTATTGAATTTTCCAGAATGATCGCTAAAAAGTTTGGACAGAATAACTGCGGACGATTCGGAGGTGACCATTTCTGTGCATTTACGGCGGAAAAAGGACTGGATAAGGCTCTGGATGAAATTTTAGAGGAGTCAAAATGGATAAATAACGGCCAGAATCTCCCTGTGAGAATCGGCGTATATAAAAATATGGGAGAGCTGGCAAATCCCAGTATTGCCTGTGACAGGGCAAAGAGAGCCTGCGATGCGGTAAGAAGCAGCTATTTTTCCTGTGTAAGTTATTTCGATGAGGAAATGCTGAAGTATGCTGAGGAAAGAGAATATGTAATAACAAATATAGATAAAGCTCTGGAAGAAGGCTGGATCCAGGTTTTCCACCAGCCCATTATCCGTACTGCCAATGGAAAGGTATCCGACGAGGAGGCTCTTGCCAGGTGGGACGATCCGGACAGGGGAATGATCAGCCCCGGTGTATTCATCCCTGCCCTTGAGGATGCCAGGATCATATATAAGCTGGATCTTTTTGTGGCAAAAGAGATCCTGAAAAAGATGAAAAAGCAGATGGCAGCCGGCATATACGTGGTGCCTGAATCTGTTAATATATCCAGGGCGGATTTCAACATATGCGATATTGTTGATGAAATAACCAAACTAGTGGATGAGTCGGGAATCGGCAGAGACAAGCTCACTATAGAAATCACAGAAAGCGGCGTGGGAACCGATGTGGAATATATAAAAACCCAGATCGAACGTTTTCATGAACTGGGCTTTAAGGTTTGGATGGATGATTATGGCAGTGGTTATTCGTCTCCCGAGATCCTTCAGGAGATTCCTTTTGATACCATCAAGCTTGATATGGATTTCATGAGGAAATTTGACAAGGGGGATTCCTGTAAGATCATCGTAACTGAGCTTGTTAAGATGGCGGGGGCCCTTGGAATAGAGACGGTGGCGGAAGGCGTTGAGACCGTGGAGCAGGTGGAGTTCCTGAAGGAGATAGGCTGTACCAAGATCCAGGGTTATCACTTCTGCCAGCCCATATCCATTGAAGCACTTTTTGACCGCTATGCAACCGGCAAGCAGATCGGCTTTGAGAATCCCGATGAGTCGGATTACTATACAACCATAGGTAAAATTAGTCTGTATGATCTTCATATGTCCGCCGAGGGCGATGAGGACATGTTAGGCAACTATTTTGATACCATGCCTATGGCTATCATGGAGACCAGCGACACAGATATGTGGCTTGTCCGGGCCAATAAGCCCTATAAGGACTTTTTTTCTAAAAACTTCGAAGGCTACGATATGAATGGAGTGGCTAATCTTGAAGTTATGAAAAAGATGCGTGGCTCCGCCTTTAGTAAGGCTATAATCCAGTGCGGCAAGGATGGAAGAAGGATTATCATCGATGAAAGAGGTATTGATGGCACCATTTTGCACATTTTTATCAGAAGAGTTGCCATTAATCCGGTGACAGGTGTAAGGGCCATTGCTATAGCTATTTTGGGAATAAATGAGGACAGGGGCGCAGAGGAGCTTACCTATACCTATATTGCCCAGGCATTGTCCTCTGACTGTATAAACCTGTACTATGTTGACCTTGATACGGATAAGTACATTGAGTACAGCTCCGGTGACGAATATGATGACCTGGCCATCGAGGAGCACGGAACTGACTTCTTCGAAAAAGTAAGACAGGGTGCAATGTTCAGCATCTATGAGGAAGACAGGGACTTTTTCCTTGAGAGCTTTACCAAGGAAAAGGTTGAAAAAAAATTGGCTGAAGAGGGCACATACACGCTGTCCTACAGGTATCTTATGGACGGAGAGCCAATTTATGTACACATGAAGATTGTGCGTATCAAGATGAAGGGCAACAGCATCATCATCGGTGTCAGCAATATAAACACTCAGATGAAGGAGCAGGAGGCCATGGAGAGGGTTAAGGAAGAGAACCTTACCTATTCAAGGCTCTCGGTTCTTGCGGAAAACTTCATATCGATCTTTGTAGTGGATCCTGAAACCGGACATTATATCAGATGCGCCACCAACCACGAAGTAGATCGATACACCATCGGCATGGAGGGAGAGGATTTCTTTGGACGTTTTGTGGAGTCGAGAAAGAAATTTGTCTACCTGGAGGATCTTGATTATGCCCTGAGCCAGCTCACCAGGGAAAATATCCTTAAGTCGATCGAGGATAATGGCGTATTTACGATAAATTACAGGATCTTTATAAATAATGAGATCAGATACTGTAAGATAAAAGTGGCCTTTGCCGAAGAAAAGGGTGGCAGGCAGCTTATCTTTGGCATCAGTGATATAACAGATGAGGTTCTTCATGAGCAGGAGGTTGAGCAGAAGCTCATTCGAGCAAGAAATGAAGCCAATGTGGACGGACTTACCGGTGTTAAGAATAAGCACGCCTACGACAACATGGAGAAGCAGATCAACAGGATGATAAAAGACGGCTCAGCTCCCGAATTTGCGCTGGTGGTACTTGATATCAACGGCCTTAAGACGATTAACGACACCCTCGGGCACCAGGCCGGAGATGAATTTATCAAGAAGGGCTGTAGCATTATATGTGATGTATTCAGACATTGCCCTGTTTTCAGAGTGGGCGGAGACGAGTTTGTGGTGGTTATCCAGGGAAGAAGCTACAAGCATGTAGATAAGATAATGCAGTTCTGGGATAAGACCATTCAGGAAAGCATTGCCAATAACAGTGTTGTCATCGCAGCAGGCATGGCAAGGTTCACGGATGATAAGGAGGTCAAAACAGTATTTGCCAGGGCTGATGCACTTATGTATGAGAACAAAAAGGCACTTAAATCAGCAGGCTAAATGTATACACAGAGTACACATATGGTTTTTAAAGCGGCGTAATCTTGTATTTACGCCGCTTTTTTAGTACACTAACAATTATTGATAAATACTGGGTATTGGATATTATTATGAAAAATATGATCAAAACAGACAAACTGGTATTTGAATATATAAGGCGCGACGAGGAAGGCAATGTAGAGGGCATCACCAGAGCCATAGACGGCGTTGACCTGGAGGTTAAGCCCGGGCAGTTCATTGCTATCCTGGGCCACAACGGCTCAGGCAAATCAACCCTTGCCAAGCACTTCAACGCTCTTCTTTACCCCACAGAGGGTGAAGTCTACGTAGATGGCTACAACACCGAGGATGATGACCACCTTTGGGACATCAGGCAGGAAGCCGGAATGATCTTCCAGAATCCTGACAATCAGATCATCGGACAGGTTGTAGAAGAGGATGTGGGTTTTGGCCCTGAGAACATGGGAGTTCCCACGGATGAGATCTGGGAGCGGGTAGATGAGAGCCTTAAAGCTGTGAATATGCTGCAGTTTCGCAAGTCCTCACCCAATCACCTATCCGGAGGCCAGAAACAGAGAGTTTCAATTGCAGGCGTAATCGCTATGCACCCCAAGTGTATCATTATGGATGAGCCTACAGCCATGCTTGACCCCAACGGACGAAAGGACGTGATAAGAGCCGCGAGAGCCCTGAACGATGTTGAAGGTATTACGGTTATCCTGATCACCCACTACATGGAAGAGGTTGTTCATGCTGACAGAGTCTTCGTCATGGACAAGGGCAAGGTTGTAATGGAGGGAACACCCAGAGAGATCTTTTCCCAGGTTGAGAGACTTAAGGAGCTTCATTTGGGAGTTCCCCAGGTCACAGAGCTTGCCTATGAGCTCAAAAAGAGCGGTGTGCCGCTTCCTGATGGTGTTCTTACCAGGGAGGAGCTTGTATCAGAGCTCAAGAAGCTGGCGAAATGATTTTTTACAGACAAAAAGGCGATAATATTGCCGATTTAACACGGAGATAACATGTCAATTATTCTTGATCATGTCAACTACATATACGACGAAGATACCGCAATGGCTCATGCTGCGCTTATTGATGTCAATCTGAACATCCCCAAGGGACAGTTTATCGGACTTATCGGTCACACGGGCTCCGGCAAGTCCACCCTTATCCAGCATATGAACGGCCTTGTGAAGCCTACCAGCGGTACAGTTTATTTTGATGGTAAGGACATAAGCGAACAGGGCTACGACAAAAAGAGCCTCAGGGCCAAGGTGGGACTGGTTTTCCAGTATCCCGAGCATCAGCTCTTTGAGACCGACTGCTTTAAGGATGTATGCTTTGGACCAAAGAACCTGGGACTTTCCCAGAAAGAGGTGGAGCTAAGAGCCTATGAGGCCCTCAAGCAGGTTGGTTTTGACGATGAGTATTTTTACCAGTCGCCCTTTGATCTGTCAGGTGGACAAAAAAGGAGAGTGGCTATCGCAGGTGTTCTTGCGATGAAGCCTGAAGTGCTGATCCTGGACGAGCCCACAGCAGGTCTTGATCCCAAGGGAAGGGATGACATTTTGAGTCTGATTTCCGCACTTCATAAGGAAATGGGGATTACTATTATTCTTGTGAGCCACAGTATGGAAGATGTTGCGGACTATGTCGACAGGATAATCGTTATGAATAAGGGCAGAGTCTTTCTGGATGATGAGCCCAAGAATGTTTTTGCCCATTACAAGGAGCTTGAGGAGATCGGACTTGCGGCACCTCAGGTTACCTATGTGATGCAGGAGCTTGCCGCTTCGGGACTTAATGTGGACACCAATGCCACAACCATTACGGAAGCTAAAAATGAGATTTTAAAGGCGCTGGGAAGATGTTAAGAGACATAACCTTAGGACAATATTACAGAACTGAATCGGTGATCCACAGGCTGGACCCAAGGGTTAAGCTGGTGGCTACTTTTGCGTTTATTATTTCGCTGTTTATCGCGGGAAATTTGCTTGGTTATATCATTGCCGCACTTTTCCTCGCTCTTTGCATAAAACTCTCAAATGTGCCCCCTAAATTCATGTTCAGGGGTATGAGAGCAATCTTTTTCCTGCTGATGATAACCATGGTGTTCAATCTTTTTCTGACGCCGGGTATTCCGCTGGTTAGTTTCTGGAAATTTACGATAACAAAAGAAGGCCTTCGAATGGCGGTTATGATGGCTGTAAGGCTGATTTTCCTTATAACCGGTTCATCGATCATGACACTGACAACTACGCCCAACAATCTGACGGATGGTCTTGAGAGCCTGCTTAATCCCTTGAAGAAGGTGAAGGTTCCTGTTCACGAGATCTCGATGATGATGTCCATTGCTCTTAGATTTATTCCTATCCTTATGGAGGAGACGGACAAGATCATGAAGGCACAGATGGCGAGAGGCGCTGATTTTGAGAGTGGATCACTGATAAAGAGGGCCAAAAGCCTGGTTCCGCTGCTGGTGCCGCTGTTTGTTTCAGCTTTCAGAAGGGCCAATGACCTGGCTATGGCCATGGAGGCAAGGTGCTACCGTGGCGGCGAAGGCAGGACCAAGATGAAGCCCCTGATCTACAAGAGGATTGATCTTATTGCATATATCGTACTGGTTATATACCTCGCGCTTATCATTGTTGCGAGAAGGATCGACCTTCTGGGAATTATTGGATTCTAAGTTTGTATTGGAGAAAAGATGTCACAGACCCGCAGGATAATGCTGATAGTTTCATATGATGGCACCGCCTACAGCGGATGGGCTCTTCAGGAGACTACCCCTGACACCATAGAGGGAAGGCTTAACGAAGCCATTTTTCGTCTCACGGGAGAAAAGACAGAGGTGATTGGCGCAAGCCGCACCGATGCAGGGGTTCACGCCTACGGAAATGTGGCGGTTTTTGATACGGATTCTACGATTCCCGGGGACCGATTTATGTTTGCACTCAATCACGAGCTTCCGCAGGATATCAGGATAACGTCTTCACGGCAGGTGGCAAGGGAGTTTCATCCCAGGCATTGTAACACGGAGAAGACCTATGAATACAGGATTCTGAACACTCAGATCTGTGATCCAACCAGGAGAATGTACACATGTCATTTTTCAATGCCTCTTGATGTGGACATCATGAATGAGGCGGCTTCATATCTGGTGGGAGAGCATGATTTTACAAGCTTTTGCAATGCTCAGTCTCAGGCTCTGACCCATGTAAGGACCGTGAAGGATGTTCATGTAAGGCGTGAAGGGGATGAAGTTATCATCAGCGTTACGGGCAATGGCTTTTTGTACAACATGGTGAGAATTATCGCCGGAACCCTTATGCAGATAGGAAGAGGCAAGGGCGGCCCTGCCGAGATGAAGACCATTTTGGAGAAAAAAAACAGAGCTGCAGCGGGACCTACAGCTCCTCCGGAAGGACTTTTTCTGATAAAATATGAATTTCTGGACGGAATCCCTGAACCTGAGCAGGAGTAAGATACAAAATTGCCGGTCAAGCAAGATCGGTACTTCCGGTCAAACGGCGTATTTGCTGTGCTCGGTTATGATCAGGTCAGGTTTGATGTCGTGTTTATCAGTGGCAATCATTGTATCACTGATCTGCAGCTGAAATGCTATAGCAATCTTACTAATTTCCTTGTGCTTTTCAAGAAAAGTATCATAGAATCCGCCGTTATATCCAACGCGGTTGCGGTATCTATCAAACGCAACTCCGGGCATGATTACCAGAGTGCCTCGTGATGTGTCTTCTGTTTCGGGGTAGATTACGGAGTTATCGGAAAGATTAGGCTCCCTGATTCCATTAAATCCTGCGATCAGCTCCTCGGGACTGTTTATCTGAATGAATTTCATCTGGCGCTTTTCTTTGTCTATGACCTTGGGACAAAATACTTTTTTGCCCTCATCCAGGCAGTTTTGGATTATTGTATCGGTGCTGACTTCGGATCCTGTTGATGCGTAGATCAGGATGTTTTCAGCGTTTTTGTATTCAATAGTATCGGACAGTTTAGTGAAGATTATTTCACTTTTATCGGCAATGTCGTCCTGGGATAGGGCGTTTCGCTGCATCAGAACTGTTTTTCTGATATCACTTTTACTGGAGTAGGTTTTCCAGTAATTCCTAAGTTCATTGAACTTGATTATGGAAAGGATCGCTATTATAAGGGGCCAACCCCAAATAGTGAATAATGCTGCAGGTTCAGGACTGATAGAATCGATAGCTATGCTTAAAAACTCCACAACATAGAGTACACCCGCAAGGGTAGGGCAGCTTAGCAGTATAAGAGCCAGGGCAAAAAAGGCTTGCGGATAGGACATTTTATGATATACTTCACGTGCTTCGTAGGATGAGAGCAGAAATTTGTAGTTGAAGAGCACTATTCCGAGAAAAATAAGTAAACCTGCAAAATAAGCAAAGAAATTGTAGGTGTATGTGTCGGTGGAAATAATTAAAAGAAAAGAGCCTGTATTATATTTTAATATGCTTTTACCTACATATTGCAAATAACCAGCGCCGCCCAAAATGAGCTTCATTATTAAAAGATATATAAACTCATATACTAAAAAAAGAATATATTTCTTCGGCTTCACTGTAAAACTCCTCCTGAGGGTAATACATTTAGGTAAGGTTAACATTTTATAGAAAAATTAGCAATAAAAAGCTTTTGTATATTGACAATCAGGGTCAGATGGTCATATAATATCTTACTGTGTGACGTTATGTCCACAATGCAATGCAGTCTTTTGACTGACAGCGTTAAGAATGTCATATTGTTGTCCCGGTAAGCTGCAATATGTACATATATATGTAAGAATCAGGTGAAGGGTTCTTGCAAACTATCAATTTATAGTTTTTATTTTACCGAGCTAATCCACGGCTCATAACAGTAATGGAGGAAACACAATGAAAACTTATATGCCTAGTGCAGCTACAGTAGAGAAGAAGTGGTAT
Organism: Butyrivibrio sp. AE3009; assembly: GCF_000420845.1. GTDB lineage: Bacteria > Bacillota > Clostridia > Lachnospirales > Lachnospiraceae > Butyrivibrio. The sequence continues at coordinate 102,102 of NZ_ATVS01000010.1, forward strand.
GTAGTTGATGCTACAGATATGACACTTGGACGTCTTGCTTCTAACGTTGCAAACGTACTCAGAGGAAAGAACAAGCCTATCTACACTCCTAACATCGACACAGGAGATTATGTAATCGTTATCAATGCAGAGAAGATCAAAGTATCCGGTAAGAAGCTTGATCAGAAGATGTATTGGCACCACACAGATTATGTTGGTCATCACAAGGAGTTCTCACTCCGTCAGATGCTCCAGGATAAGCCCGAGAGAGTTATCGAGCACGCTGTAAAGGGAATGCTTCCTAAGGGATCCCTTGGCAGAGAAATGTACACAAAACTCCACGTATATGCAGGAGCTGAGCATCCTCATGCAGCTCAGAAGCCTGAAGTACTTACATTTTAATCGGGTTGAAAGGAGATCAAAATAATGGCAAAATCAGCTAATTACTACGGAACCGGTAGAAGAAAGAAATCAATCGCAAGAGTATATCTTGTTTCAGGTAAGGGAAATATCACAATCAACAAGAGACCTATCGATGAGTACTTCGGACTTGAGACTCTCAAGGTTATCGTTAGACAGCCTCTCGTAGCTACAGAGACAACAGATAAGTTCGACGTTGTTGTTACTGTAAGAGGTGGCGGCACAACAGGTCAGGCTGGTGCTATCAGACATGGTATTTCAAGAGCTCTTCTTCAGGCTGACTCAGATGAGTACAGACCTACACTTAAGAAGGCTGGATACCTCACAAGAGACCCTCGTATGAAGGAGAGAAAGAAGTACGGTTTGAAGAAAGCTCGTCGTGCTCCTCAGTTCTCAAAGAGATGAGAATATCTGCTATGGCAGATTTCAGAAGACTCGGTACAATGTACCGGGTCTTTTTTGTATCTATGCATTATTTATGGATTTTTAAGACTATCGCAAGACGGAATGTTGTAAAATTTAATGAGGTATATAAAGCCTCGACGGAGCTAAGATAAGAAAAGAGGAGGCGATTCATGAAAAAGCGTTTATGCAATCAGCTCTGGATAGTTTCAGCATTGACCATATTGGGGAGTACTTTTTTGATTGCCTGTGGGGCGCCATCCGGAAACGCTCTTAGTGAAATGGAGATTCCGTTATATTTTCACTCTGTTGATAATGAGGAAAGTATCAAACTCTGCTTTGCTGATGAAAGCAAAGAGGTTCCCTACTTTGACATTGATACTGCCGTCTCCCTCATAGAGAGAGTCAATCACGAGATTATCGAAGATAAAAACTATGCACTGACCACTTCGGCCCAGGGCTCAGTGGTAACAATTACCCGTGAAAACCAGTATCCTATGCAGATAGACTGCGATAAAGACACAATTAGTTTTTATGATTTTGATGCTTTTTTCGTTCCGTCCTGGACAAGCACGGTTATAGATGTACTGCAGCCGGATAGTGCCTTTGAGGGCCTTATTCTCTCAGAGGAAAACTCCTATAGCCGCTTTGGTTCGGAGGTGGTTTTTGATCTTAAAAAATATGGTATAGACCTGATTGAAGAGAATGGTAAATGCTATATTCCCATGCAGACATTAAGTGATATCATGCTGTCTCTTCCGAGTTATGTATGCCTTCTTTACAATAACGAAGGAGTATTTGTCTATGAGTATGGTTCAGAACCCGGCAGGGAGCTTTTGAGAAAGTATTATGCAGCACAGCCCAAGGAGAGCAAAAGCGAGGGACTCGCAGACTATACATATAACGAATTATGTATGATGATGGATCATTTTTATGGTTTGAAAGAAAGCCATGGAATTGAGGATTTTGATGAATTCTTTACTGAAACAGCTCTTCGTGACGCATTAAGGAGTACTGATCCTGAGATGTCTGCAAGGGCGATGAGAGTTTTGATGGATCTTTACATTGATGACTTACATAGCGGGTATATGCTTAATTCGTGGCGGATTGGCATGGATGCGCAAATCGACGGGATGACCGGCAAGTCAATTCAAAACATGAGTGATTCGGCGATGAAGTATTATACCGCCAGAGAAAAGTATTATCCCGACGGGATTCCCGGATACGAGGAAGTCGGAAACACAGCATACATCACCTTTGATAGTTTCCAAGCAAAAGATAAGGATGCTGATTATTATAAGGACGCACCTACCGCTGATACACAGGATACTGTTGGCCTTCTTTTGTATTCATATTCACAGATTACGCGAAAGGGAAGCCCTGTCGAGAATGTAGTTATTGATTTAAGTATGAATTCCGGAGGAGACACCGTCACTGCAAGTTTTATGATAAGTCTGTTTCTGGGAGAAGGTTCAGTATGTATCCAGGATACACTGACAGGTGCTTATGCCAATGAATGTTTTCGTGCAGATGCCAATCTTGATGGTGTATACGACGAAAAGGACTCGCTCCTAAACTACAATCTGTACTGTATTACCTCATCTATCAGTTTTTCCTGCGGTAATCTGGTGCCAAGTGTATTAAAATCGTCGGGTCAGGTTACTATTTTAGGACAACAAAGCGGAGGCGGCGCATGCACAGTGATCCCATTTTCAACAGCAGATGGAACTCTGCTTCAGATGTCCGGCAATCGCCGTCTGAGCTACATGAAAAACGGTTCTGTGTATGACATTGACCAGGGTGTAGAACCGGACTATGTGATACATCAGCCTGAGCACTTCTATGATAGAGAGGCCTTGACTGAGTATATAAATAATCTGTACTGAACGATAAGGACACCTGTTTAATGCAAATTAAGGAGGAGAATTATTCATGGACGCAAAAACAATTATTATTTCAATTATTGCCGCATTACTTGCCTTTGTTATCTGTGGATTTATCTATCAGCGAATGATCAAAAGGGAAGTTCCGGAGCCTATAGGGAAACTACAGGCAATCCTGCCGGTTGTTTTGGGATGTATTTGCGTACCGATTTCCGCCGGTTCCGGGATTGGGTTATTGGCTGTATTAAGAAGCATCGGGATAGAGGGTGCAAAAATGCAGGCGCTATCGGCAGCTTTCTTTACAGCATTTTTTATGGCCGGTGGTGTGGAGGAAGTGCTTAAGTTTCTTGCAATCATCATAACGCTGGTTGCTCTGAAAAATAAGGTACGCAATGTTTATGAGTATATCCTCCTGGGAGCAGCGGTTGGCTTTGGCTTTACGTTTGTAGAGGACTTTACTTTTGGAGACTCGATTATTGTGTTACTAATCAGAACTCCTTTAGCGTTCACTCATATGACATTGAACATGATAATGGGAGAGTTTATAGGAAGAGCCAGGTACAACAAATTAAAGGGCAAAGGTCCGACGGCGCTGTACTGGGCTTTGGCAATCATCATTCCAACTGCTTTACATACTCTGTATGATGCCGGAACAATTTTTAACTATCCGGTTATGAAGGATGGCGATTTTATTGTAGGTGGCATACTTGGCGGAGTAGCAGTTTTGACAAATATTGTTCTTTTGATCTATGTGCTGGTAAGAGCCAAGAAGAACGCTGAAAAGTTCTCTGCTCTTTCTGTCTTACCTGAAGACGCGCAGTAAAAGAGGAGAATACCAATGCTTAAAAAGTACATTGAATTCATGAAAAGATCTCCACTGATTACTGCTGCGCTCTGCATAGTATATGTTGTCGTATGTTTCAAATCAGTGCCGACCCAGACGCATTTTCAGTTTTTCATCGTAAGAACGATGCTATGTGGAGCAGCGTGTTTTTTCCTGTATCAGATATCGGGAGACAAGACCCTTGCATCCAGCTATAATTCAACAAGTTATGTTTTGAAGTATTCTGTTGGATTTCTGATAGTAGCCTTTTCACTTGGCACTATTGTGTTGGTTTCAGATATAAGTGAAAAAAGGCCGCTTTTGCAGAATCCTGTTCTGGAGCTGTTTGTTGTGTTCCTCATGTATATGTCTGTGGGGCTTTTTGAGGAGTTGTCCTTCAGGGCTGTTATCAACGATGCGATCATATATAAATTCAGGAATTGGAAATATGTATTTGTACTTGGGGCAGTTGTTTCCTCGCTTGTCTTTGGAGCAGTACATGTTTTAGGTGGATTTGATCCACTCTCAGCAATGGCTTGGGGACAGGCTATTGGAAAAACTCTTGAAGCAAGCCTTTTCGGACTTGCTCTTCTGATACTGTACTGGAAAACAAGAAATATATGGGCATGCGGACTGGCGCACGGACTAAATGATTTTCTTACTGATTATACCTCAGGATTATTTATTCCCGAAGAGGGTCTTGGCTCCTATGTCCGGATGGGTGAAGATGCAGCTAAATTACTTTTGGTCTATGTAGGACTGATAGTAATCAATCTGGTCTTTGTTCTGATCATATGGAAGAAAGTCGGTAAGACAATTGATTTTGAAAAGATAAGGCGCGAGTGGTAGGAGGCATTGTATGGAATGCAAGCGTTCCGAAGCAGGATGGGGACTATGGGATTTCGCAAGAAATCTCATATGAACGTGACTATTGAGAAGGCTTTATACTCAGATCAGTCTTGAAATGAAAGAATATGATGAAACAGAAAGATAGATCTGTTTTTAGGATGAAATAACAGAGTTGCCACCAGCCGCATACAGTAGCCCTGAGTTTTCTACCGTACGCAGCAGGTAAACAGCAACTCGTCCTACAAATGCCCAAAACAAGGCATTTAAGAGAGTGAAAAAGTTCTCAAAGAGATGAGAATATCTGCAGTTGCAGATTTCAGAAACCCACAACCATCTGGTTGTGGGTTTTTTGTTGTCAAAAATAGTGTAGAATATAAACATGACATATAGATGACATGTTTGTGCTTGTATGATAATCATAGAAGGTGATCAAATGAAGATAGACAGACTGATCGGCATACTATCAATTCTTTTGCAAAAAGAGGTGACGACAGCTCCGGAGCTGGCTGAGCATTTCGAGGTGTCTAGAAGAACAATAAACAGAGATATTGAGACTCTTTGTCAGGCAGGAATACCAATCAAAACGACCCAGGGAGTTGGAGGCGGTATAAGCATCATGGATGGCTATAAGATGGATAGGACTCTTTTGACATCCCGTGACATGCAGATGATTCTGGCGGGACTACGAAGCCTTGATAGTGTTAGTGGAAGCGGATATTATGGGCAGCTTATGGAGAAGCTCCAGGCAGGTTCTTCGGAGTTTATCAGCGGTAGGGATTCTGTCCTTATCGACCTGTCTTCTTGGTACAAGACATCGCTGGCTCCAAAGATATCTACTATTCAGGATGCGATAGAAAACAGGCATCTTTTGACCTTCCACTATTATGCTCAGGCGGGAGAAGGAAAACGAACTATTGAGCCATATTATGTAGTGTTTAAGTGGAGCAGCTGGTATGTCTATGGATGGTGTGAAAAGCGCAAAGATTATCGTCTATTTAAATTAAACCGCATGGTTAAAGTGGTTGAAACGGATAAAGGATTTGTCTGCAGAAATGCTCCATTACCTGATCTGTCTACAGAAAAGATATTTCCTGGTGGAATCAAGGTAAAAGCGCTGTTTTCAAAGGATGTAAAGTGGCGCCTGGTGGAGGAATTCGGACCAAACTGTTTTACGGAAACAGAGGATGGTAGACTTATGTTTACTGCGGATTACACGGACTCAGATAATTTGATCACATGGATAATGACCTTTGGAAATAAAGCAGAAGTGCTTGAGCCGGTAGAAGCCAGGAGGCAGATTTCAAAGATGGTACAGGAGATGGCGACGATTTACAAGGAGGACTAATGAAAATGAGACTTGATGGTTTTGGATTGTTTGTTGAGGATATGGGCAAAATGGTACGCTTCTACAGGGATGTGCTGGGGTTTGAAATAAAAGAGACAGAGGATACATCCAATGTGTATCTGGTGAAGGATGGGACCCTTTTTCTGTTATACGGCAGGAACGACTTTGAGAAGATGACAAGACGCAGGTATGAGTACATAAAAGGTCTCAACGGACATTTCGAAATAGCGCTTTATGTTGATACATTTAAAGAAGTGGATGAAGCTTATAATAAGGCTGTACAAAACGGTGCAACATCAGTCCTTGCACCTGAACTAGAACCCTGGGGGCAGAGAACCTGTTATATAGCAGATCCTGAAGGCAACCTGATTGAGATTGGTTCATGGAATAAGCCTTACGAGTCAAAAGACATTTCGGAGGAATAAAGACATGACATTCGATTCTTAGCGATGCAAGGAAAGTGGTGCCAGAGAAGCTTAAGACGGTTATAAGACATCCTATTAGAAAGGAGAGCTGAAGATGGAGTATATAAGAGTATCCAAGGATAATCTTGAAGAAGAACACATCTGTTGTGCTATATCAAACAATAAAGATATACAGGTATCATCCAAAAAAGCCTGGCTTGCTGACAGATTTGATGAAGGGCTTGTTTTCTTAAAGAGTGTCGAACGCGGTAAATGCTTTATTGAATATATCCCGGCAGAGTATGCGTGGAATCCGATAAATGCACCGGAATATATGTATATCGATTGTCTGTGGGTTTCAGGTTCCTTAAAGGGACATGGATATTCAAGTGATCTTCTTAATGAGTGCATAAAGGACAGTAAGGAAAAGGGGAAGAAGGGAATTTGCATATTATCTGCTGCTAAGAAAAAGCCATTCCTTTCTGATCCAAAGTTTCTAGCATTCAAAGGCTTTCAAGTTTGTGATGAAGCCGATAATGGAATCCAGCTGTGGTATCTGTCCTTTGAAAAAAGTGTTGAAACACCATGCTTCAAGGAATGTGCAAAGCATCCTCGTATCGATGAAAAAGGATACGTGCTTTATTACACGAATCAGTGTCCATTTAATGCCAAGTATGTGCCTGTTTTGGAAGAGACTGCTAAGAACAATGGAATACCGTTTAGAGCAATCAGAATAGAGACCAGAGATCAGGCTCAGAATGCTCCAACACCAATTACCACATATGCACTGTTCTGTGATGGGGATTATGTAACTAATGAGCAAATGAATGATAAGAAGTTTTTAAAACTGGTCAATGCAAATCTTTAATATTATGATGTATCAGCGAGAAAACTCTTTCCGACATAGTCGGTGGGGATGAATCGCTGGCCCTCAGCGTTTCGCTTTGCTGTATCGTCCTGTTTTTTCATATTTTCTTTTGTGGTCATCCGTGCGCTGGCTTTCTATATATTTTTTCACTGTTTCAGGTGAAACTGATCCGGTTGTGGCGCAAAAATAGCTCCTGCTCCAGAAAAGAGCATCTCCCCGCAGAAATTTTTCTATATGTTCACGGTATTCGATCCTGACTTCTTTAGAGAGCTGGGACTTTAGGGTGTTGATCAGTTTTACCGGAGCAACATCCGGAGGCATGGAGATAAGCATGTGTATATGATCCTCATCTGTCTCAGCAGAAAGCATATTGCAGTTCATCCTTCCACACAGATAAGCGGCGTGATTTTTCATGAAATCCCCCATTTCATCGGTTATCACTTTTTTCCTGTATTTAGTGACAAAAATGATATGATAGGTAAGCAGGTAAACTGAATGTGAACCTCTTCTGTATTTATCCATAAAAACTCCTTCTAAAAAGAACAAATGTTTTGATTGCTCTTGGAAATTATGTTATAATACTAATATAATCTTTTGGAAAGGAAATCTCAACTGTGTATAGGACAAGGCAGTACAGAATAGCTAAAAACAACACACTATACAGTTACTGCCAGGATATTTGCAGGGCATCTGCAGTTCTTTACAACAGGGCGAATTTCATCATCCGACAGTATGCTTCTGCCATAGAGGCATTTGACTCTTACAGGCCTCTTTTTCCCAATCAGATGCAGGTGTATAAACTTGTAAGTGAAACCCTTGAAGGGACCAAATATCATGCAGCTGGTTCATGGCTTTCTTATAATGCCCTTGATTATCTTCTGAAGAGTACCGGGGATAAGGCGTACTATGGTATTCCATCTCAGGCTAACCAGCAGATACTTAAGATTCTTCTTAGGGATTACAAGTCATTTTTTGAAGCAGTGAAGGCATACGCCAAGACACCATCTGCATTTACGGGGCGCCCCCGCATGCCGGGTTATGTACGCCAGGGAAAATACAAGACAGCCATCCTTACGAATCAGATATGCAGGATAAAGGAGGATTCCTATATACGTTTTCCCGGAACAACAGATACTTTAAGACTTGGCAGGGACTTTCCCCATGGGAAACTTAAGGAAGTACGGATAAAACCACATGGTAAGGACTTTGTGATGGATGTGGTGATCGATGTCTTAACAGTGGGTATAGAGCCTTTGGATGACAAGGATGTTCTCAGATTTCTTTCATCAAAAGATGGCATATCCGATATCAGGGTCATGTCGATAGATCCTGGTACGGACAATATAGCAGCCGTAGCGAACAACTTTGGAGCAGAACCGTTTGTGATAAAGGGCGGACTGATAAAGTCCGTAAACCAGTTCTACAACAAAGAAATGGGGCGGCTCTCATCATGTGCCATGAAGTGCAATAACAGATACCGCACCAGGAAAATGAACATACTCACAGAAAAACGCAACAGGCGCATAAAGGATGAGTTCCATAAGATAAGCAGACAGCTGGCAGACTATGCGAGGAATAACCACGTAGATGTAGTAGTGATGGGGCATAACGTATTCCAGAAACAGGAAGCAGATATGGGACATATGAATAACCAGAATTTTGTGCAGATACCAATGCTGATATTTGCAGATATGCTAAGATATAAGCTTGCTGAATACGGGATAAGGTTTGCACTTACGGAAGAGAGCTATACATCCAAAGCGGATTTCCTTGCGATGGATGCAATCCCTGTGTATAAAAAGGGAAGTAATGCTGACTATGTTTTTTCCGGAAAAAGGATAAAACGTGGACTTTACAGGCACTACGATGGGACAATAACAAATGCAGATATAAATGGAGCTGCAAACATCTTAAGAAAAGTATTCCCAAAGGTAACCCAATGGGATAGAGGCATAGTGGACATGCCCTGTTCTTTGGGATGCGTTAACCATCCCAAAGGTTCATGCCGTTCTGCGGCATAACAGAAACCTCTTCCGACGCAGAGTCGGTGGAGGTAGTTCATAGAAGCCGTAGGCGCTGCCCAGAAGCTTACTGTATTTGGAGCTCTTTTTGCCATCATAACTCAAGCAATAATTCTTATGGGACATTTATCTGAGCCGGAAACGTTTGGACCAAACCTTGCTGTCTGCTTCCTTTCAGGTTTTTATGCAGTAATAATCGAGTTTTTTCTTCTGCCGCTTAAGTTAAATGCCGAGCGTAAGATGAATGAAGAGATGGACATGGAAGATGAATGATCCCGGAATTACAAAGGAGCAGTATCTTAATATAGCTCGTAAATTCGGATTTACGAAAAGAGAGCTTGAACTCGGATACCTTAAAGTGTCGGGGTTTTCAAATCATAGAATTGCTTATATGCTCGGAATTTCTGAGCAGACGGTAAAAAATCATTTCACTCACATTTATGAAAAGGCGTGGGTTCCCGGAAGAAAGGAATTCCAAGAGCTGTTTACACAGGATGGATAGTGATTATGAAGAGATCAGTTAAAAGAGCTATCATAATAATTTTAATTGCAAACGTCATCCTGATAGTTGCTGCTATTTGCGGGAGAATACTGAGCAGATTCGTTTATGAAGATCATCTTGATGAGCCTTTGATCACAGTTGATGATACCGAGATTACCTTAAGAGAATTTGGATATTACATATATGAAGTAGAAGAGTTTGTGCAGAACCAGGCTCTTTTGTATGATCCTGAGAATCCAAAGCACTGGTGGAATACCCATTTTTCAGCCGGCATGGATTCTCAGTTTGTCTGTGATTACGCCAAGAAGGTGGCAGTTAACACTTGTATATCAGATGAGATTTATTATAAAAGAGCTCTTTCTGAAGGAGTTGTATTAAGTAGCGCGGAAGAAAAACAAGCAATGGTCGAAGCAAAGATGATCTTAAGCAGCATGACCGGGAATCAGCTTGCAAGAACAGGGGTGGATGAAAGCATCCTCACTAATATGCGGATAAAACATGCTCTTGCAGTAAAATATGCCAAATTTCTTGTAAATACCTGTGATTTAACAGGGTATTCCGAAGAACCAGAAAAGCTTCTAAACTGGGACGGCGTGTATTATCAAGAAAAGATTCTACCGGAACATACAGTAAAGACTAATGATAAGGTTCTGGATAAAATAACGTTGGGAAAAATAACAGTGAATTATGAGTAATTCTATTTGAATGTGTTAGAATTATTTCATGAAAACAAGAGAAGAAGCATTAAAATACGGATTATCTTTTCCGGATACTTATCAGGAAGCGCCCTTCCACGATCCTAACTGGCAGCTGGTGCGATATAAGTATAATAAAAAAGCATTCCTGTGGACTTATGAACGAGAGGGCTTTATAAATCTCAATGTGAAGGTTGATCCCGAGACGGCTTTTTTCTGGAGAAAGGCTTACAGCTCAGTTATTCCCGGATACCATCAGAATAAGGAGCATTGGAATACAATCATCCTCGATGGAAGTATCCCGGATAAAGACATAAAGCTCATGATTGCCGAGAGCTACGACCTGATAGCAGACTCTCCGACTAAGAGGATTTATGATGCTGTAGCCAGAATCCCAAAGGGATGTGTTGCAACTTATGCGCAGGTTGCAGAAGAAGCCGGGGATAGAAAGATGGCAAGAGCTGTAGGAAATGCTCTTCACAAAAACCCTGACCCCAGCACAATTCCCTGTCATCGTGTAGTAAACTCAAAAGGAGAACTTGCCGGCAACTATGCATTTGGCGGAGCCTGGAAGCAGGGAGAAATCCTGCTCTCTGAAGGAGTCGAAGTCAAAGATGGAGTTGTTGATTTACATAAATATCAATGGCGCAATAAATAATAAAGCCCCTGACCTTTGAACATGAACCGCTCCCCGTCAAGTAGACAATCAAAAAAATAAATTTTCTGCCATCAGTTTTCTGATGGCAGTTTCTAAACAATTTATAAACATTGAAAAATTAAGAAAATCTTTTAACTATAATTTAGTTTTCTTATTCATAATCCATTCCAACAACAAACAAATATTCCCTGATAAATGTTCAGGAATTACTAAGGAGTCTAATTATGAAAAGAAACGAGTTAAAAAAGATCTTATCATTAGCAATAGTAACAATCATGTGCGTAGCTGTCACCGCATGCGGACAGACAGCCACATCAACAAAAGAAACTGACACTGTAGTTACACAGGAAAGTACAGTTGAAGAAAGCAGCAACCCTTCTGATGCACCTGAAAAGCCGGACGGTGAGGCGCCTGATGGAGCACCTGGAAATAAACCAGATGGAGAAGCAACTGGAAATCCTCCCGAAGGTGGTGGTGGCTTTGGAGGTGGAAGCAGCAGTGCTGATATCGATTATCAGGGAGCGGTAGAAGTAACTGGCTCAGATACTCAGGATGGGAAGACCTATGCCAGCACAACAGCAGATGAGAGCGCACTTCTGATCAGCACAAGTGACGACGTAACCATCACCAATGCAACTGTTACCAAGATCGGTGATTCAGATGGTGGAGACAATTGTAACTTCTATGGCCTTAATGCAGCTGTTCTTGTAAAAGACGGATCTACGACCACTATTACCGGAGCAAACATCACATCAGATGCTGACGGAGCCAACGGCGTATTCTCATATGGTGGAAATGGCGGAAAGAATGGTGCTGAGGGTGATGGTACAACAGTCATAATTTCAGACAGTACTATCACAACAACAGGTGATGGCTCAGGTGGCATCATGACAACCGGTGGCGGTGTGACAAAGGCATCAAACCTTACAGTTGAGACTAGCGGAAGATCTTCAGCAGCCATCAGAACTGACAGGGGTGGCGGCACAGTTACTGTAGATGGTGGAACATATACAACAAACGGTCTTGGCTCACCTGCTATCTATTCAACAGCAGACATCACAGTTTCTAATGCAACTCTTGTTTCCAACCTTTCAGAGGGAGTCTGCATTGAGGGTATCAATTCAATTACCCTTAATGACTGCGATATGACTGCTAATAATACTGATACCAATGGAAATGCAACATTCTATGACACAATCATGATCTACCAGTCCATGTCAGGAGATGCAGACAGTGGTACATCGGTATTTACAATGAATGGTGGAACACTTACCAGCAAGAATGGCCATGTTTTCCACGTAACAAATACAACTGCTGTTATTAACCTGGATAATGTAAAGATTGTTAATAAGGATTCAGAGAATATCCTGCTTTCAGTATGTGCTGATGGCTGGAATGGTGACACAAACACCGCTACACTTAATGCAACTAACCAGACCCTTGAGGGAACGATCCTTGTTGGAAGTGATTCACAGCTTACACTTAATCTTACTGACGGATCCAGCTTCACAGGCACAATAGGCGGAAACATCACTAATGCCAAGGGCGAAACAGTTTCCACAGAAGTAGGAACAGTAGCTGTTTCTATAGATAAGAGCAGCACCTGGATACTTACAGCAGATACCTATATCTCATCATTTGATGGAGATATTTCCAGTGTCGATACTAATGGATATACACTTTACGTTAATGGAGTTGCTCTGAACTAAGACAACAAAAGATATCACAATATAAATGAGTACGGCAATTACGGTTTGTAAAGATGAAAGGTATTAAAAAAACAGATATAAAGTTGCCACCAGTCGCATACAGTAGCCCTGAGCTTTCTGCCGAGAAGAAATACTCGAAGCACTTGATGAATACCCGGAATTAAAAAAGATTCTTTCTGATATGCTCGGAACCATTTTTTCTGTAGCTACTGGGAGTGCAACCTGTGTGCTTTTTAAATGCCTTGGAAAAGGTAGAGATATCAACGTAACCAACAGCGTTACCTATATAACTTATGGAGAGATCTGATTCCCTCAGCATCTTCTGGGCTATCTGCATACGATAAATCTGCAGATAGCCTTTTATTGTGTAACCTGTGGCATCGTGAAAAAGGCGAGAAAGATAACTTCTGTTAAGACCACAGATACCCGCAATATTTTCCATGGTGATTTGTTCAGAGAATTTCAGCTGTATATATTTGATCACGGTTCGCACATATTTTAGCTGCTGGCTTTCTGCTGATGCTTCGTCGATATGGCTATGTTCTTTTCTCAGGAAATCCATTATTTCATAAATCTTTGCGATGCAATAGTATTCCCTTTCATAGTTTTCAAATATCTCATTGACTGATGCGCCCAAAATATCATCCCTGCTATTTGGCGATGAAACATCAAGGACCGGACTGTTTTCTCCAAGACCAATTTCCTTAAGGAGTGCAAGAAACTCCGTCCCTCCTATGTGAAGCCATCTGTAGCTCCAGGGTGTATCTTTGTCTGCTTCATAGTACGCAGAAATGCCGGGAGGTATAAAAAAAATCTGATTTTCACGGCCGCCATACTTTTGAAAGACAGCCTGAGAGGTGCAGGGTTGGACATGAAATTCACAGGATAAGTTCGAAGAGGGGAACCAGCAGTCACCACAACAATCCCTTTGTGATCCTCTGTGACAGGAATGCGGATGAGTGGCAGGGTGAGAGTTATGGCATAATGCTGATGTACTCGGGAGAGCACGCTGAGGAAGTAGAAAAAGATCAGGCTGGAACAATCCGCATTGTGAGTGGAATATCTGATGATCATTTTCGATGGAAATTGTCCAAGGGAGAAGAGTTTACAACTCCTGAAGTGATGCTGGCGTATACCGATAAGGGGCTCTCAGAGCTTAGCCTACGCTTCCACAGGATCATCCGTGAAAATGTATGCCCTAAGGAGTTTCGCAATATCAAGCGCCCGGTCCTTATGAATAACTGGGAGGGTACCTACTTTGATTTTGATGATGACAAGATAATGGATATAGCCGACAGTGCCAAAGAAGCGGGCTGCGAGATGCTGGTCCTTGATGACGGCTGGTTTGGAGCAAGGTATGATGATCACGCGGGACTTGGAGACTGGGTGGTTAACAGGGATAAGCTAAAGAAGGGCATGGATGCCATTGCTGATCATGTAGAGAGCCTTGGCATGAAATTTGGCCTGTGGTTTGAACCGGAGATGGTCAATGAGGATTCTGATCTTTACAGGGCACATCCCGACTGGGCGCTCACTGATCCCGGCAGAAAGCCGGTGATGGCAAGAGATCAGTTGGTGCTTGATATGTCAAGGCCTGAGGTTATAGAATATTTGTATGAGAGTATTTCAGCGGTGCTTAGGAGAGCTAAGATATCCTATATCAAGTGGGACTTCAACAGATCACTGTCAAATGTCTTTTCCAGAGGGCTCTCCGCAGACAGGCAGGGAGAAGTGGCCCACAGGTTTGTTCTCGGTTCATACCCGGCGATACAACTTCATTTTAGAAAGAAATGTTAAGAGACATCAATGGATTTCAAAATAGTTTTTTCAGATATAGACGGAACAATTCTAAACAGTGAACATAGAATGCTTAAGGGCACACTTGATGCAATATTTGCCCTAAAGAAAGCCAATATCCCTTTCGTCATTGCGACAGCAAGAGGACCATCCGGAGTACGGCCGATTTTTAAAAGATACGGGTTTACCTGCCCGATGATCTGTTATAGTGGGGCGCTTATCATTGATGAAAACGATAAGATAATGTACTCGGAGGGATTTGATGCCGATGACGCGAGGGATATTATTTCTTATATAGAGGCGGAGAAGATTGACTGTACATGGAATATCTATTCAGAAGAATTGTGGATTGTAAATGACAGGAATGACCGACTGGTCCGCGCAGAAGAGGAAATCGTTGAGGTCTGTGCAACAGAGGGCAGCATAGAGCTTCTTGCAAAAGATGCAATCATAGGAAAGCTCCTTTGCATATGTGAGCCTGAAGCAATATGTGGTATAGAAAATGAATTGAAAAAGAGATTTCCAAAGCTGTCGATAGTTAAATCCTCAGATGTTCTTCTTGAAATCATGGGAAAGGGTATTACAAAGGCCGACGGAGTCAGGCGAGTATGCTCGTATATGAACATTCCGCCGGAGAAAGCGGTTGCTTTTGGCGATCATTTTAATGATGCAGAAATGCTACGATCTGTAGGATTTCCTTTTCTGATGGGAAATGCTCCGGAGGAATTGAAGAAGGAATTCTCGTGTGTGATCGGAAGTAATGATGACGAGAGCATTTCAGAAGCCTTTAGGAGTATTGGCCTATTATTGGAGTGAGGGAGATGACAGTGATCTTAAGCTGTTTGAAAACGAATTAAGTGTATTTATCGATGAATCTGGTGATTTTGGGGAAACGAGAGATATAAGAGATTATTACTTGTCACTTTTGTTTTTCATGACCAAAAGGATGAGTACACTCACCGAGAAGAGAAACAGGAGGATAAAGGATCAGTTACACAAGATAAGCAGACATATAGCCGACTATGCAAGGGATAA